>NZ_DBHIEC010000002.1:0-58490 GCF_057250765.1 Catonella sp. | reverse complement strand
AAGAACATAAGAACAAAGACTCTAACATATGGTGATACAGTCAATAAGCTAAAAGAAGAAGACAGAGAGCTTAATAAGTTTAAGGAAAAGGCTGAAAAAGCTGTAGAAACTCTTGAATACAATGCTAAAAGCCTTTCTCCTGATGTGATTAAGGAGCTTGAGGACGAGGGAATATCAGCTAAGGACTCAGATGCGGATTTGGTAAAGAAGAGCATTGAAAATATAGTTCAAAATAGGGAAATCCGTAGGGAAAATCTTGCTAAGCAGGCAGAAAAGCTTAGTGAGGCTGCGGACGATATAAAGGAAATGTCTTATTCGGCAATTGGCGATTCTACCTTAGCAAAGCAGCTTGTAAACTCAGGAATGGCAGTGACAAGGGAGAATATGGATAAGCTCTCTTCTGCGGTGAATTTTGCCAAAGAGGTGGTTTCCAATATAAATGAGCCTACCATAAGCCGTATGGTGGAGGCTGACTTGCCTGAAACTATTTCAAACATTTACAGGATGGAGCATATGGAGTCCTATAGCGAAGTACGTGTAAATGCAGAGGCAGAAGAAACTTGGGAAAAGGTGTCTGATCAGGCAGTGAACTTACTTGAGAGTAAGGGAGTAACTGCAGATAGTGAAAGCCTTGAGGCAGCAAAGTGGCTCTTTACCAAGGGAATGGAAATCACTCCTGCGAGCGTGGCTAAGTACCTAAGTCTTAGTGAGCTTAAAAAAGAAGCCAGAAGTGAGAAGGGCTTTTTTAATCTTGCCTCCAAGATTGCAAATGGGCTCTCAGAGGGAAAGGCGACACCTGATGTTATAGTTGGCAATGCTAACAACAGACAGGCAGGCTATGTGGTTAATTATTTCAGACGTACCACAGAGATAACAATTACTGAGGTTACAAAGAGAAGAAGTCTTGAAGAGATAAGGCTAAAACTTACTGAGGAGTCAGCAGTAAATATGCTTAATAAAGGCATTAAAATAGATGTGACCGACCTCAAGGGACTTGTTGACAATCTTAGAAAAGAAGAGGAAAGCTATTTTAAGGGCTTACTTGACGGCGCTAAGCCTCTCGGTAATACTACTGAAAGAGCAGGAAAGTTAGAAAACAGCACAAATCAGATAGAGCTTTTAAGAAGCGTGGTATCTATCCGCTCTTATGCAATTACAAGGGAGTACAGCTCAGATTATAAGATAGGTGCTGTATCTGAGACCTTCAGGCAGGAGACAAGGATTACACTTGCTTCATATCACGAGGCTGGTATCGCTTATGAGAAGGGTGCAACCGAAATTAGGTCAGACCTTGGAGACAATATACGAAAGGCATTTGGTAATATAGATGAGGTCTTAAAGGATAACGGCTTGGAGCTTTCAGATGCCAACAGAAAGGCTGTAAGGCTTCTTGCTTATAATAAGGCAGAGGTGACTGTTGAGTCTGTAACTAAGATGAAGTCTGCTTCTGTTCTCACAGAAACTGCGCTTAAGGAATTAAAGCCTGCAACTGTTGCAAGCCTCATAAAATCAGGTACAAATCCACTTGATATGGATATGGAAGAGCTTCTTAAGGCTGCAAAGGAGATAAATGAGAAGGTAATTCCAAGTGATGAAAAATACAGCAGATACTTATATAATCTCGAAAGAAGCGGGGAAGTAAGCGAGACTGAAAGGGAGGCTTACATAGGCATATACCGCCTCCTTAACCAGATTGAAAAGGGTGATGATGCTGCGGTAGGAAGTGTGAGTCTAACCAATCAGAGCCTTACACTTAGAAATATGTTATCAGCCGTAAGAACAAGGAAGCTTGGAGGCTTTAATGAGAAGATAGATGATAATTTCGGTGAGCTTACCAACGTACTTGGCGGAGCTGACAAGATAGACAATCAGATAGACAGAGCTTATGCAAAGCTTCTTGCAGGAGAGCTTAAGGAGAGCCTTAGCGAAGTAAGTGAAGAGTATTACAAAGAGAAGGAAGCAGAAATAGCCAGAGAAATACAGTCTACTGATGTAGAAAAACTGATAGACGAGGAGGCTGAGCTTACATTTTCAAATGTGCTTGCCCAGTCAGATATAGCAAAGGGAAGAAAGAGCCTCCTTGGTGTGGTTCGTGAAATGACCCGAGGCGAGAAGAGGGAGGTAAATGACCTTGCCGAGAAGTTCATAGACGAGTTTGACGGAGACCGTTTTGCCGCAGAAAATGAAAAGAAGATTACTGATGCGCTCAGCAAAAAAGTCACCAAGATGATGGAATCGTCTGAAATGAGGTACGACAGCCTTAAAGGACTGATGGCGGTTAAGAAGACCATTACTCTATCTGTAAAAAGAGAAGAGACCAAGACCTATGACATTCCTTTCATTTATGATGAGGACAAACTTGCGGATCTCTCCCTTACTGTAAGAAAGGGTAGGTCCGAGGTGGACAAGGGCAAGGTAGGAATTATCTTAACCACTGAGAATGAGACAGTGGCTTCTGAGTTTAGAATAGTAAGTGAAAGGATAATGGGTTATTTTAAGACTGAATCAAGAGAGAGTCTTGACAACCTAAAGGCCAATGAAGACGGGCTTAAGAGCGCACTTGCAGACCTTGATATGGAAATTGGTGAAATTTCTTATCATCTTGGAGCATCCTCTTCACAAATTACAAATTCTGACGATATATATAGTGATAATGTTAAAACAGCTGATATTTACAGGACTGCAAAGGTGGTAGCAACACATTTACTTAAGGTTCTTGGTATCAGAGGCTAGAGAATGAGGTTTTAAAATGAGAATAAACAATAATATTTCAGCACTTAGAGCAAATACCAATCTTAGCAGAGTTGACAGAAGACTTGATAATAGCACCCAGAGGCTTTCATCCGGCAATAAGATAAACCGCGCAGCGGATGATGCTGCAGGCTTCTCCATTTCAAAGAGAATGCGTACCCAGATTCATTCGCTTGAGAGGGCTTCACAGAATGCGGCAGATGGTATCTCGGTTATTCAGACAGCTGAGGGAGCACTTAATGAAGTAAGTGCCATACTCGTTCGTGTTAAAGAGCTTGCCGTACAGGCAGCCAACGATACTTTTTCAGGTGATGACAGAGATGCCATCCAGAAGGAAGTGGATCAGTTACTTGCTGAGGTAAACAGGATATCCACAGATACAGATTTTAACCAGAATACCCTGCTTAACGGAGAGGTTGGAAGACGCTCAGTTACAAAAAACACAGGAGTTGAGGTAATTCGTTCTACTGAAATAGTACCTGATGGGAAATATAAGCTGACAGTTGAGGAAGATCCTAAAAAAGCTGTATATACAGGCGGTTCAGTAAACGGTGCGGACTTTGGCGAGAACTCTAAGGTACAGGGAAGAGTTATTATTAACGGCGAAGTAGTAGACATCAAACCGGGCGATTCAGCAGAAACAGTATTAAATAAGCTAAGAACAGGAGCGGAAAGAGCAGGCATAAGTCTTGCAGGAAATGGTGGAGGCCCTGATGCAAACGGTGAAGAGGTATATGGAGGCTACACCGCAGAAGCTCTTGATGAAGGGATAGAATTGCTTTTTGTAACAAAAGAGTATGGAAGCAAGGCTAAGATAGATATCAGGATAGAAGGAACTGCCACAAAGGATGAAGACGGCAATACGGTATCTGCAGAGGATAATGCTGATAAGCTATCTGCCGCACTTGGACTTCCAAGGAAGCTTGAGCCTGCTCCAAGGGGCAAGGATGCTAAGGTTACACTTGATGAAGGCTTTGAGAAAACAGCTACTGTAAATGTGGATGGAGACAAGGTTGTAATCAAGGACAGAGACGGCTTTGAGCTTGAACTCAAGGTAAACGACTACACCACAGAGAATGACAAGGGTGGAGAGGTTGAGCTTACAGTATTTGATGCAGGCTATATGACTCTCCAGGTGGGCGCTAACACGGGCGAGAGCTTTGATGTAAGCATAGACAGAATAGATACAGAGACTTTGGGACTTAGCAAAATCAATTTAAGATCAAGCTTAGAGGCTGAAAAGGCTATAGAGATGGTGGATAAGGCTATCACAATGGTATCAGCTGAGCGTGCAAAGCTAGGTGCATACCAGAACAGACTTGAACATACCATACTAAGTCTTGACGAAACCACAGAGGATATGACGAGTGCGTTCTCAAGAATAGTGGATACCGACATGGCTGAGGAAATGACTGAATTTACACAGCAGAAGGTGCTCTCACAGGCGGGAACCAGCGTACTTGCTCAGGCTAATGAGCGCCCTAATACCATACTTACATTGTTACAGAGTTAATTGGAGGTAGCTTAGTTGAAAGCTGAGTCTGTAAAAATATTTACAAGAAGAATAACTTCTGCAAATAAAAGCGAGATTATTGTCATAATATATGATATAATAGAAGAAAATCTCGCTTTGGCAAAAAAGGCACTTGCAGAAGGTGACAGGGAAACATATAGAAATGAGATTAAACAGGCAATTGCCTTTGTGAAGGAATTGCTTGTAAGCCTTGACATGAATTATGAGGTCAGTAAGAATCTTGCAAGCCTTTATATTTATGTGAGCAGATGCCTTAACTTTGCACTGGTGAGTGGAAAGAAGAAGGAGATAGAAGCCGCAGAAAAGGTCCTAAGAAAACTTGGTGACAGCTTCAGAGAAGTGGCAAAGACAGATGAGTCTAAGCCGGTTATGGAGAATACCCAGAGAGTATATGCAGGCATCACCTATGGAAGAGGGCTAGACTTAGATGAAACTCTGGTGGCACCTGCGATGGAGAGCAGAGGTTTTCGCGCCTGATTTGTGGTTTGATAAAAACTATGAATAAAAGAAAGATTATATTATTTATTTTCTTTGCTTTGTGTTTTACATTTACACTTTTACCTTATAAAGGAGTTCGCTTGGAGGCTTCCCAGAAGACGGGGAAGGCTTTTAAAGTGAACTCTTTTTTTGTGGAGCAGGATAGTGAACAGGAAGGTGTGACAAGTGGTGCCATAGTAACTGTGAGTTTTTCCACTACAGGAGTAGAAAAGAAAGCCAAGATTTCTCACACTGTATATTATTCAACGGCAAAATCAGGTAGAGACTGGGCAAAAAGAAGACTTAAAAGCACCTCAGCAAGTGGTGAAGAGAAGATAAATGTGAGAGTGCAAAGCTCGGGATATTATTATTTTAAATTAGTTTCTGAAAATGGAAAGAAAACTGCAGAGAAAATACTTGAAATCCCGGTATATGTATCAGGAGACAGGTATTTAGCAGGTATAGAATTTATGAGAGATAGTGGCAAACAGCCATTGGTAGAGGGAGTTTCAGGCAGGTATGTGGATGATAAGGCTGAGATAAGCTGGGATGGAGAAGCCGATAAAAACTATCTGGTTGGCTTTTACAATAGTGATACTATGGAAGAGATTTCACGGAATTACACCAAAGAAAATTTCTTCGTTGCTGAGATACCTGAAGGTATAGAACATGTGTCTTACTATGTGGCAAATACCAATATTAACGGCAATAACGGAGACTTCAAGCTTTATGACATGCCTGATAGAAACAAGCCAAATGCCATGGTTAGATTCCCGGTACAAGAGATATCAAATGAAGATGAAATACCGATAGATGTATTATTTACAGGTAACTGTAAGGTAGACATAAGCGTAAATGATTCAGTAGAGGCAAGTGATTCTGAGGCGAGCGGAACTTATACCGTACCTGTATCTGACGGAGATATGGAGATAGTTGTAAGCGTAACCGATGAGAATGGCAACATAAAGAACTATACCAAAGAAATGGTAATCGACACCGTTAAACCAAAGGTGGTACTGGATAAGGTCATAGACGGTGCGGTAACCTCTGACAGCAGGATAGAGGTTACGGGTGAGTGTTCCGAAGATGTCACACTCATTATGAATGGACAGAGAAAAGATGTAAAGAAGGGAAGTTTTAGCTTTACCCAGAGACTTGCCATCGGTGAAAATGATATCAAGCTTCAGGCTATTGATGCGGCTGGCAATAAAAGTAATGTCAGAGCGGTAATAACCAGGGAAACCGAGCATAAAAGGAGTATGAAGGCTACGGCTTTGGTAGGAGGTACATTTGGAGTTATATTCCTTGCTTATATCATTACTTTTAGCGGCTGGATAGCCAAAAAAAGGAAAAATTGATACAGTTGACAAAATGCAGTTAGGAAAGTAGACTTAAAAGGCAAACCTATAAAAAGACAGGAGAAAAAAATGTCAGAGAAAAAACCATATTATATTACAACAGCGATAGCTTATACTTCAGGAAAGCCACATATTGGCAATACCTACGAGATTATTCTTGCAGATGCAATAGCCAGATTCAAGCGTAAAGAGGGCTATGATGTAAGGTTTCAGACAGGAACAGATGAGCATGGCCAGAAGATAGAGACAAGGGCAATAGAAGCAGGACAGACACCTAAGGAATTTGTAGACAGCGTGGCAGCAGAGGTTAAGCGCCTTTGGGACCTTTGCAACACCTCTTACGACCGCTTCATCCGTACTACAGATCCTGACCACGAGAGACAGGTACAGAAAATCTTTAAGAAGCTTTATGATAAAGGTGATATCTACAAGGGTTCATATAAAGGAATGTACTGTACTGAGTGTGAAGCCTTTTATACCAATGCACAGCTTGTAGACGGGAAATGCCCTGAGTGCCACGGAGAGGTGCATCCTGCAGAGGAGGAGGCCTACTTCTTTAAGATGAGCAAGTATGCTGACAGGCTTATTGAACATATAAACAACAATCCTGACTTTATCAGGCCTGTCTCAAGGAAAAATGAGATGATGAATAACTTCCTTATACCGGGTCTTCAGGACCTTTGCGTATCAAGAACCTCATTTACCTGGGGTATACCTGTGGATTTTGACCCTAAGCATGTAGTCTATGTATGGCTTGATGCCCTTTCAAACTATACCACAGGTCTTGGATATGATGCAGATGGAAACCATGGAGACCTTTATAAGAAATACTGGCCTGCGGACTTACATCTTATAGGTAAGGACATTATCCGTTTCCATACCATATACTGGCCTATCTTCCTTATGGCACTTGATGAGCCTCTCCCTAAGCAGGTATTCGGACATCCTTGGCTTTTACAGGGTGGGGAGAAGATGAGTAAGTCTAAGGGAAATGTTATCTATGCTGATGACATGGCTGACCTCTTTGGAGTAGATGCCGTACGCTACTTTGTACTTCACGAAATGCCTTATGAAAATGACGGAGTAATCACTTGGGAGCTCATGGCTGAGCGCTACAACTCTGACCTTGCAAATACTCTTGGCAATCTTGTAAGCAGAACAATAGCAATGAGCAATAAGTATTTTAATGGAGAGCTTGAGTCTACAGGAGTAGAAGAACCTGTTGATGCTGAGCTTAAGGAAATTGCCGTAAACTGCATGCACAAGGTAGTTGACAAGATGAAGGAGCTTCGTGCTGCTGATGCAATTTCTGAGATATTTACCTTATTTAAGCGCTGCAATAAGTATATAGATGAGACTGAGCCTTGGATACTCGCTAAAGAGGAGGATAAGCTGCCTCGTCTTAAAGAGGTACTTTACAACCTTTCAGAGAGCATAATGATAGGTGCTTCACTTTTATATTCATTTATGCCTGAGACTTCAGAGAAGATAGCAAAGGCATTTAACTCAGAGCTTCGTGAGTTTAGTGAGCTTGATAAGTTTGGGCTGATTAAAAATGGAACAAAGGTAGAAGCAAACCCTGAGATGCTCTTTGCAAGAAAGGATGTAAAAGAGGTTCTTGCTGAGACAGAAAAGATTGTGAAGGCTCAGAGGGAAGAGTTTGTAAAGAGCAGTGAGACCGCGATTAACAACCTGCTTAAGGCAGGAAAGATAAATGAGGCTGAGGCAAAGGAGTCTCTTGATAAGCTCTATGGCAGGGAGGCTAAGGCTGAAAGCGCTGAGACTATCGAACTAGAAGCTAAGCCTGAGATAGAGTTTGATGACTTTATGAAGTGCCAGTTCCAGGTAGGAGAGATTATAAAGTGTGAAGAAGTGCCAAAGTCAAAGAAACTACTTTGTTCACAGGTGAAGGTAGGAAGTAAGACCTTACAGATAGTTTCAGGAATTAGAAAGAACTATGAGGCTAAGGACATGGTTGGCAAGAAAGTGATGGTGCTTACTAATCTTAAACCGGCTAAACTTGCAGGAGTACTGTCACAGGGAATGCTTCTTTGTGCGGAGGATGCAGAGGGCAATCTTTCACTTATGACACCTGAAAATACTATGCCAAGTGGAGCAGAGATTCGCTAAAGAGGAGATTGAATGGCAGATTTGGGACAGCCACAAAATACAATAGCCATACTTAAAAAGTATGATTTTACCTTTCAGAAAAAATTCGGTCAGAACTTTCTTATAGACACCCATGTACTTGAAAAAATAGTAGATGCGGCAGACATAGGAAAGGATGACCTGGTGCTTGAGATTGGTCCCGGCATAGGTACTGTAACCCAGTATCTCTGCGAGGCCGCAAGGCAGGTAATAGCTGTAGAGATAGACAGGAAGCTAATTAAAATTCTAAAAGATACTCTCTCAGCTTATGACAATGTAGAGGTGATAAATGAGGATATCTTAAAGGTGGATATAGCAGCCCTTGTGGAGGAGAAAAACGGTGGCAAGCCTATCAAGGTGGTATCAAATCTTCCTTACTACATAACAACTCCGATAATTATGACCTTGCTTGAGAAAAGGGTTCCTGTTACGGATATGACTCTTATGATGCAGGAAGAGGTGGCAAGAAGGATGCAGGCAGTACCCGGGAATAAGGATTATGGTGCACTTTCGCTTGCGGTTCAGTACTATTCCGTGCCTTATATAGCAGCCTTCGTACCGCCAAACTGCTTCATGCCCCGCCCAAATGTAGGTAGTGCGGTAGTCAATCTTAAATGCCACGAAAAACCGCCTGTAGAGGTGAAGGATGAGGAGCTGATGTTTAAGTTAATTAAAGCCTCCTTTGCACAGAGAAGGAAAACACTGCAAAATGGGCTTACCAACTCTGCTGAGCTTGATTTTACAAAGGATGAGATTACAGAGGCTATACTAAAGATGCAGGAAACTTTAGGTATGAAGCAAAATCCTTTAATCAGAGGTGAGACTCTTACACTTAAGGAATTTGCTTGCCTAAGCGACATCCTTTCCTGATTGAGTAGAGTATGATGACACCAGTGGTAAAGCATACAAAACAGGAAAGAGTTAAAAAAAGGATTGAAAGAGAGATTCTAATGAGCAAGACCAAAAAGCCTGTTATTATCATAGTTATACTTGTCGTTCTACTAATGTCGTCTTTAATTTTTATTATGAAGCTGATATCTGAGGCTAAGCCTTTTTACAATATTGTACTTGGTGCAGATGAGCTTAATACAGGGATTAAAGATGAGAAAGCCATATTAATTGACCTCAGAGATGAGGCAGATTATGAGGCAGGCCATATTGAAAATGCCATAAATATGCCCTTTACAGATAATGGTTTAAAAATGCTTGATTATTTGACTAAAAGAGCCGATAAAGATAGTAGGGTATTTCTTATGTGTTATCATGGCAACAGATCCGGTCAGGCATTTAATCTTCTTAGAGATAAAGGTTATACCAACTTAAACTATGTCAAATTTGGCTATGAAGACTATGTAAATGCTATGGGCAGCGGATTTAAGCCTGCTTTGGGCGAGTGCCCATGTAAAAACTACAACTGATAATAGAAATTGGAGACCGAATTGGAATATAAAATATTTGAAACTCACGCTCACTATGATGATGACTGGTATGATGAGGATAGAAAAGAGCTGATAGAAAGCCTGCTCTCGTCTGACATTTCATACATAACCAATATTGGAGCTGATTTTGCGACCAGTGAAAACTCAGTTAGGCTGGCTGAGGAATTTGAGAGAGTTTTTGCAGCAGTTGGAGTACATCCTGATGATGTAGACAGCCTAAAAGACCTCTCTGACGATGAGGTTCTTAAGAGGCTTAGGGGGCTTGCAGCAAGTAAAAAGGTGGTAGCAATAGGTGAAATCGGTCTTGACTACTTTGAAAGAGAAGCAGGGCAGAAAAACGAAGAAGTAAGAAAGAGGCAGAAGCACTGGTTTATGAGGCAGCTTGAACTTGCAAAAGAGTTAAATAAGCCTGTTGTGATTCATAGCAGGGATGCGGCTGAGGACACTTACAATCTGCTAAAGGATTTCGGTTATAATAAAGGAGTTATCCACTGTTATTCTTATTCGGCAGAGATGGCCGAGAGGTTTGTAAAGCTTGGGTTTTACATAGGAATAGGTGGTGTAGTTACATTTAAGAATGCCAAGAAAACTAAGGAAACAGTTAAAAAAATCGGTTTGGCAGGCATAGTGCTTGAAACGGACTCTCCTTACCTCTCTCCCGTACCTTTTAGAGGAGAACGGAATAATTCAGGAAACATAAAATATGTAGTAGCTGAAATAGCTGATATATTGGGAGTTTCAATGGATGAAGTCGTAGAAGCAACATTTAAGAATGCGGTCAAACTTTATGAATTGGAGGATAGGGTTTATGGCAAATTATCTTGATATTGAGTCTACATCAGGGCTTGACCAGGCGGTGAGACAGTCACTTAAGTTTAAGACAGGTAACTTTGTGTGGAGGGTGAGGTTCAATACACCTCTTGACCCAAGGACAGTAAACAGCAACAATATGTATGTGACCTCTGCTTCAGGTATGCTCAAGGTAAATATAAGCTATGATTCATCCAAAAATGAAGTTCAGATAGAGCCTCTTGAGCCTTATGCAAAGGATGAGGTGTATTCACTTCATATTACAAAAAAAGTTGCATCAAGAGGTCAGAAGAAGTTAAAAGAAGAGATAGAAGTACAGTTTAAGCTTTAGCTAAAATGAAAAATTACGAAAAGGACTGCCATAACAGAAAAACTGCTTCGATAAGTGTTTGGTTATGAAAACTACTTATCTTAAGCTTTACATCTGCTGTGACAGTCCCTTTAATTCTCCCTCTAATAAGGAATACTGAAAACAGTCCTTCCAGTCTCCGTTTATCAGGGCAAATTCCCTGCTGACTCCTTCCCTTGTAAAGCCAAGACTTTCAGAAAGTCTTACTGAGGGAAGATTGTCTACTGCAATAAGAGCCTCTACCCTGTGCAGCTTTTCATCTGTGAACATAGCGGAGATAGCGCAGTGTGCAGCTTCTTTGGTAAGCCCGAGCCCTGAATAATTCTCATCTATCTTATAGCCTATTTGGCAGGATTTGAAAGCACCTCTTTTTATATCCTGAAAATTAACGCCGCCAATTATTCTATCAGGCGAGTTCTTAAAAGAAAACCAGTATCTTACACTGCTTCCAAGGAGCATATTCTTCATATCAGCCTTCATAAACATTTCCATTGCCTCTAAGGAAAGGAATTTATCGTTTAGATTTGGCTCCCATTTGGATAGATAATCGTAATTCCTCTTATAAAAATCACATACATTAGGAGCATAATCTTCGCTAAGTGCTCTTAGAATGAGATTACTGCTTTCGAGTTCAAATCTCATAATTATTTTTCATCCAATATCTTGATGCCGAAATTAGCTGTCTTTGCCTCTTTTACATTCAAGAAACTTCCCTTAACAACTCTGTATACACTTCCCCCTGTAACTTCAACAATGTTGGTAGACGCCGCTATTGATTTTTCAAGCATTTTAAGGAAGTTATCGTAGGTAGACCTATCCATAGGCAAGAGATAATCATGCCTTATATGCTCTGTTGAGAGAACAGCAAAGCCTATCTTGTTAAATCTTATTCCCTGAAAGAGACAGATTTCGGTTGATTCAGTATTTCCTTCTGCAAAACAGTTAAACTTTATAAACATGTGTTTATCCCCCTGATGGTTTATATTATTTCTAGGAAATTGTCCGCAATCTCCACATTTCCTAAAATGGCTGCTCGCTCGCATATCATTGGCTTAATTATACAACAAAAGACTATAAAATAAAAGATTAAATATATTGCCAAATTCTTCACAATCTAGCATAAATCCCCGACTTATGAGCTTTGAGCTCTAACAGATATAAAATTTTGCAGTAGAAAAGTCTTAATATGAAAAAAGTTAGAGTGTGCCAATCCCGATTTTATCAATAATAATAGTAGGTTTAAAAAAATGACAAGACTATATGTGAAATATCTACAAATAATCTGTTAACTACATGCAATATGCTAGCGGTTTAACATAAAAAAGTGACATATAATTTTTTTCTTAACATAAAAATAAAGAATTTTGGTTGAAATGCACAATGTATTACTGTATACTGACAACAGGAAAACTAAAACTTTTAAGAAAGGACAATATACATGAAGAAGGTATTGATTTGTAAAGAATCTGATGCTCTGGAAACCAGAGTAGCTATGGTACCTGCTGATATTAAAAAGCTCATAGGGATGGGATTTTCATTCAAGGTTGTAAGCGGAGCAGGAATTAAATCAGGTTTTTCAGACGAAGCGTACAAGGAAGCGGGAGCAGAGATTGTATCAAGCAATGAGGCAGGATATGCTGACAGCGAGATTGTTGTGCGTATCTTAAAACCTGAAAGTACGGAGGGCTTAAAGAAGGATACCCTGCATCTTAGCTACTTAGATCCGTTTAATGAAAAGGAGCTCTTAAATAAATTTGCAAGTGAGGGTATACAGGCGGTTTCGCTTGAAATGATACCAAGAACCACACTTGCACAGAAGATGGATGTACAGTCCTCTCAGGCTTCTCTTGCAGGCTATGTGGCGGTACTTAATGCCGCAGCAAGGCTTCCTAAGATCTTCCCTATGATGATGACACCTGCGGGAACTATTTCTCCTGCCAAGGTATTTATCATAGGTGTTGGAGTTGCAGGACTTCAGGCCATAGCTACGGCTAAGCGTCTTGGTGCAAGGGTAGATGCCTTTGATACAAGGCCTGTGGTTGAGGAGCAGGTAAGGAGTCTTGGTGCTAACTTTGTAAAGATTGACCTCGGTGAAATGGGACAGACTGAGCAGGGATATGCAAAGGAGCTTACACCTGAGCAGATAGCAAAGCAGCAGGAAGCACAGGCAAAGGTGTGCGAGAAGGCGAATGTAGTTATTACTACAGCTAAGGTTTTTGGCAGAAAGGCTCCTGTACTTATAAAGAAGGATGTGCTTGACCGTATGCAGCCCGGTTCCATCGTAGTAGACATGGCGGTTTCAACAGGAGGCAATGTGGAAGGCTCTAAGCTTTTTGAAAATGTGGTTACTGAAAACGGAGTTACCATTATGTCGGGCGATTACCTTGAGAGACAGGTGGCTTTTGATGCTTCCCTTATGCTTTCAGGTAATATCAGCGCATTTTTAACTCATTTCCACGATAAGGAAAAGAATGAGCTTGTAGTTAATCTTGAAGATGAGATAATGAAGGGCTGTCTCCTTACTCAGAATGGAAAAATAATTCACGAGAGATTTGTATAAAGAAAGGAAATACAGATTATGATAATGCTTATATTCGTATTTGTAATTGCAGGTTTCCTCGGTGTTGAGCTCATAGCTAAGGTGCCTTCACAGCTTCATACACCACTTATGTCAGGAACTAACGCAATTTCAGGTATTACAATAGTTGGTGCTATTACAGTTACAGCCCTCAATATAGAAGGTCCTGTAGGTACTGCACTTGGATTCTTAGCTATAGTTTTTGCGACTATCAATGTTATCGGCGGTTACATGGTAACAGACAGAATGCTTGGTATGTTTAAGAAAAAGAAATAATGAGGCAGAATAAGGAGGATTAAATGAACAGCATAATAATGGTTTCATATATGATAGCCTGCATCTTCTTTATCAGAGGTATCAAGCTTCTCGGTAAGGCAGAAACAGCAAGAAAAGGAAACTTTTTATCAGCGGTTGGTATGCTTATAGCAACAATAACCGTAATGTGTGAAAAAGATGTACTTGGTTCTTGGAATAATAATATTCTTCAGAACGGATATTTTTATATAATATTAGCGATACTTGTAGGTGGAGTGATTGGAGCGGTTTGGTCAAAGAAGGTTGAAATGACAGGCATGCCTGAGCTTGTAGCTCTTTTTAACGGCTTTGGTGGTCTTTCATCTCTTCTTGTAGCTATAGCTCAGTATATGTCTACAGATGCCACTAAGACTGATGCATTTACTGACATTACCCTTGGACTTACAATAGCAATCGGTGCGGTTGCATTTACAGGTTCAGTTGTTGCCTGGGGCAAGCTTTCAGGCAAGTTATTTAAGAAACAGGTAGTTATTCCGGGTAAGAATTTATTAAACGGAGTATTGGTTATTGCTGGTATAGCAGGCATAATTATGTATGCTTTCTGTGGTGTGGAACTTGGCTTCTATGGTATAGTTTTAGTGACTGCCGCTTACCTTATCGCAGGTATTACACTTGTAGTGTGCATTGGTGGTGGAGATATGCCGGTTATTATCTCTTTCCTTAATGCCCTTTCAGGACTTGCAGCAGCATTTGCCGGCTTTGCAATCAACAATACAGTGCTTGTAGTATCCGGTTGTCTTGTAGGTACATCAGGACTCATCCTTACTCTTATCATGTGTAAGGCAATGAATAGAAGTTTCTACAGCCTTCTCTTTGGCAGCTTTGGCGGAGGAGCAAGTAAAGGTGCAAGTGGAGACGGTAGAGAAGCAAAGGCTATTTCTACAGAAGATGCTTATATGATACTTGAAGCAGCTAAGAATGTAGTATTTATCCCTGGTTACGGTATGGCGGTTGCACAGGCTCAGCATGCAGTTAAGGAACTTACAGAAAAGCTTGAGAATAACGGTGCGGAAGTAAACTTTGCCATCCACCCTGTTGCAGGAAGAATGCCGGGTCATATGAATGTTCTTCTTGCAGAGGCTGACATCCCTTATGAGAAGCTTAAGACAGCGGATGAAATGAATCCACAGATGCCTATGACGGATGTTGCCATAGTTATAGGTGCCAATGATGTAGTTAACCCTGCAGCCCTTGACGATCCGGGAAGCCCAATCTATGGTATGCCTATCATCAACGCACATCAGGCTAGAACAGTCTTCGTGCTTAAGCGTGGTAAGGGAACAGGCTTCTCAGGTATAGAGAACCCACTCTTTACAAACGAAAATACAGTTATGATTTACGGTGATGCAAAGCAGACAGTATCTGCTATTGTAAGTGAGTTTGATGATTAAGAAATGAAATCCCCCAAGACTTTTGTTAGGTATTACAGTGGTCTTGGGGATTTTTATGCAATAGACAATTTCTTGTTTTTTATTCTCCGATAGGCAGTGTTGGTTAAGGAGAAAATAGTAAGAGAAACAGTATCGCTTTATCTTTATTCTAAAGTCGATACTTCATATACTTCTCTCAGCTCTATGGGATTTGACATTTCAGGCTTATCCCCAATTATCTCGCCGTTAAACCATACCTTTATTTTTTTACCCTGTAATTCACTATTTTTTACCGGTTTGATACCGCTTAATATACCTGCCTCTTTAAGCTTTATCTGTACAGGGTTTATTTCCTCTGTCTTTTTATTTCCAAAAATATAGCTAAACTCCTTTGGTAAATCTGTAATTTTAACTAATATTCTTTCTTTATCTCCTTCTATTATTTCCGCCTCAAAATGTGCTACGCCTTCAGGTATTACCCAAGAACTTATTGCTATATCCTGAAAAACCTGCCATTTATTATCTATCTTCACATATAAATATTTAATATCTGCTTTCTGATATCTATATCCTGTACCAAAATTAGATTCATCATTTTTTTCAGGAGCCTCATCATTGCTTGTACGAATTTCTCCATCTGCTGTACCACATTTTAAAGCACTCAGAACATATCCCATATCCACATATGTTCTGTCATCCACCATGACCATTCGAATCTTTTTTACTTCACTTTTATTTTTAGATGATTTTTCAACATTTGAACTATCCGTACTTGCTACATCAGCATCTACCGTAGAATTTAAGTTATTATCCTCATTTCCTGCTTTTTCATATGATACATTGCTTTTAATTAAATCTTTGCTCATCGAATCTTGTGCTTTTTCTTTATCCTTACTGTTTCCACAAGCTGTAAATACTGTAATTACTACAACAAACGATAAGATTGTCAGGCAAATTTTTTTGATACCTTCCATAGTTTTCCTCCTTGTTCTAATGGTATGTTTTGATTATTATAATAGTTAAATTTTTATCATTTACTATGTCAAAAATATGGTATATAATTTAAAATTATATTAAAAAATTAAGATAATATGGGGAGTTTGCTCATATGAAAAATTTCTTCTGCCATATAAAGAGGAAGATTGATAAGGCCATCTTCAGCTTTATAGTCAGCCATTGACATGCGGATGGAAAGTTTAGGGTTATACTTTTCGCGATATGTCTTAAGGCTTTTTGCCTTGAGATTTGTTTCTGCTTTTACCTCTATCGGAATAACATCTTCTCCTGTATCGATAATATAATCAACCTCACAGGAACCCCTATTGTTGGTGTAATAATAAATTCCTAAGTCAGAAACTGATTTTAATTGTTGGCAGACATATTGCTCCGTAATTGCGCCCTTAAACTCCGTAAATAATTCATTTTTGTAAAGTATAGTCTGGCTGGACAGGCCTGTTATACAGCCAAGAAGGCCGATGTCCACAAGGAATAACTTAAAAGCTTTTAAATCTTCATAGGCCTTTAGCGGTATTCCGACGGAGTTTACCCTGCTTATCTTGTGTATTAACCCACAATCACTAAGCCACATAATTGCAGTCTCAAAGTCTTTGGCTCTTCCGCCTTCACGCACAAGCCCATAGATAAATTTCTTGTTTTCCTTCGCAAGCTGTGAGGGGATGCTGTTCCAAATCATTCTTATCTTAGGAACCATATCATTTGGTGCATGTTTTGAAAAATCCTGTTCATAAGCAGACAGAATTCTTTTTTGGATATTTCTTACTTCATTAAAATCTTTTTCTTCTATAAAATTTTGAACAGCTTCCGGCATTCCGCCTACAAAGTAATATTGTTTAAGTGCATCAATATAAGTTTCTTTAAAAGATGTAATCATTGTATAATCGGAGGTTTCCAGTAGTTTAGCAAAACGTTCGCCTTTAACGGCTATCAAAAATTCTTTGAAGGTAAGTGGATAAAGATTCAAAAAATCCACCTTGCCAACCGGGAATGAAGTTCCGCTGTGGAGTGCAATACCCAGTAGAGAACCTGCGCATATAATGTGGTATTCAGGGGCATTTTCACAAAAGTATTTTAACGAGGCGAGTGCTTTTGGTACCTCCTGTATTTCATCAAATATAAGCAAAGTAGTAGCAGAATTGACTTTTTTTCCTGCATAAAGCTCAATCCCCATTATAATTCGTTCGATGTTCAAATCAGTGGAAAATAAATCTGCCATTACAGAATTAGAGTCAAAGTTTATATAGATATAGTCTGAATAAGCCTTATCACCAAATTCTTTCATAAGCCAAGTTTTTCCAACCTGCCTTGCACCCTCGATAATAAGGGGCTTACGATTCTTTTTATCTTTCCATATATAAAGTTCTTCTATTAATTTTCTGTACATATCCTACCTCCATATAAGATCAAAACAGAGTTTAAAACTAATTATATGATGTGGATGTCAAAAGCATTTGACACTCATTGATACAGGATTGCTACAGCTTCGCTTCTCGCAATCCTTGCAAAAATATTCGTAATCCGCTCGTTTTTTTGCAAAAAACGGCTACTTACTCATATTTTTTACGTGTCAAAAGATAATAAATTCTTTTGCAAGCAAGCTTGCACCGAATTTTTATACTTTTGACACTTGTATCAGTATATTATATTAAAACAAAAATTACAACGAAAAAATGTTAACTATTACATTTTTTACAACGAAAAATGTAATATATGACTGAATAGGGATTATATAGGTATAAACGTAAAGTGAAATATTTATAACTTACATCTTGACAATGATGCCGTAAAGTGATATATTTATAACACAAGTGATAAATATATCACATAAAATAAAGGAGGATTTGTCATGATTAAAAAAGTATCGGTAAAGGAAATTATTGCAACTAAGATTATCTTTGCAATCTTAGCGGTGGGTTACTACTGGATGTTGTCAAGAGAAGACTGGAATTCTTACTATCCTGTAATCCAATGTTTGGCAGGAGGGTTACTTGTTTTTATACTGTTCATGCACAGTATAAGAATTGGCAAGTATACTAAAGAAGGCATAGATGAACTTGCAGAAATAAATATTAGAAGATGTGATGCTATATGTTTTAAACTATTAATAGTTGTAATGCTTATTATAGCTTATGCAGGGGGAATATTAGGCCATATCAATGTAATTTCGCCTTCAACTATGGGCTGGGCTATAGTAATTTCAATTTTGATTACTTCAATTTTGCGAACAATTATATTTTTTATTTTTGATACGAAGGGGATATGATATGGCACTTATAACTAGACTGAAAGAATACCGTGAAAAAGCTAACTATAAGCAGGCTGAGTTAGCTGAACTTGTTGGTGCAAGGAGGGAAACTATAGTACATCTTGAAAATGGTAAATACAATCCTTCGCTAAAGTTGGCTATGGATATTGCAAAAGTCTTTGGAGTTACAGTTGAAGAATTATTTGAGTTTATTGACTAACAACTAATTAGCCCCAAGAAGTGCACTTGAAGGTGATCACTATCTTGGGGCTTTTTGTATTTTGAGATTTGATCATATTTTTAAAATATGATTATTTTGCAAGATGGTAGAAAAAAATTGAAAAGTCAGGAGCAAAGTTCCGAAAATTGCAGGTTGAAAGTTGCGAAAGTTGCAGGATGAAACTCGTAAAATATGGAAAAGTTAACAGATTGGTGGTAAACTGGATTAAGAAAAAACTAGTTGATTACGAGGAGATATATCATGACTAAAATTTATTTTGTGCGCCATGCACAGCCTGAACATGCCTGGGAAGATGACAGAACAAGACCACTTACGGGAGAGGGGAGAAGAGACTCATCCATCGTATTTGAGTTTTTAAAAGATAAACATATAGACGCATTTTATTCCAGTCCGTATAAAAGAAGTATGGATACCATTGCTGATTCTGCCGATTTTTTTGGTAAGGACATAATAACAGATGAAGATTTAAGAGAGCGTGAAAAAGGAGAAAACGGTAACAATCATGGAATGTTTAGAAAACGCTGGGCTGACCATAATTATCACGAAGAAGGCGGAGAATCTATTGCTATGGTGCAGAAGCGAAACATGAGAGCCTTGACTGAGATTTTAAGAGAAAATATAGATAAGGAAGTGGTAGTTGGTACACATGGAACCGCGCTTAGCACGATACTTAATTTTTATGATAAGAGCTTTGGCTGTGATGATTTTTTAAGAATTATAGACCGGATGCCTTATGTTATAGAGCTTGATTTTGAAGGTGATGAGCTGGTGGGAAAAGTGGAACATTGTTATGTATTAAAAGAGTTTAAGAAGTAATAAAAAAACTTGACATTATTCCGATAAACTTGACATTATTCCGATAAACTGCTATCATTACCAAGAAGGGAGGAATAATTTTATGTTTATGACAGTAAAAGAAGCATCAGCTAAGTGGGGGATTTCGGACAGAAGAATCAGAGTTTTGTGTGCTGAAGGGAAAATACCCGGAGCAATTAAAGAGGGAAAAACCTGGAAATTTCCTGTTGATACAGTTAAACCTATCGATGGGAGATACAAATCAAACGAAAGCTTACTTACACTTATAGATAAAAAGAAAAAAGAATTGGATAATAGAAGGCCGCTTACAGAGGGTGAAATAAAGAGACTTAATGAAGAATTTACCGTAGAGTATACCTATAACTCAAATGCTATAGAGGGGAATACCCTTACCTTAAGAGAAACAGATTTGGTACTTAGAGGTCTGACAATAGATAGAAAACCATTAAAAGACCATATGGAAGCGGTTGGACACAAGGAAGCCTTTGAGTTTGTAAGTGAATTGGTAAAGCAAAATGAGCCACTGAGTGAGCGTATTATCAAGCAGATTCATTTTCTTGTGCTTGTAGGTAACAAGGATGACAGAGGAGTATATAGAAAAGTGCCGGTTCGTATAATGGGGGCTAAGCATGAGCCTGTACAGCCTTATATGATTGAGCCGAAAATGGAAGAATTGCTGAAGAAGTTTATGGAAGGTAAGGAGCATATAATAACTAAGCTGGCTCGTTTTCATATAGAGTTTGAAGGAATCCACCCTTTTATAGATGGAAATGGAAGAACAGGCAGGCTTTTGGTTAATTTGGAGCTTATGAAGGCAGGATATCCGCCAATAGATATAAAATTTACGGATAGGATGGAATATTACAAGGCTTTTGACGAGTATCATGAAAAAAATAATCTTTCTGCAATGGAGAAACTGTTTGCGGGTTATGTGAACTCCAGACTCGACATGTATTTGAAAATATTGGAATAGTGTGAAAGGATGAAAAAATGGGAATATTTGATTTATTTAACGGTCCTGATATCAATGAGGGACTTAAGGACTATCAGGCAGAGGAAAAGGCAATACTTCTTGATGCGAGAGAGGCGGGCGAGTATGCTGACGGTCACATTGGGGGAAGTATCAATCTTCCACTTAGCAGATTTATGGAAGCTGAGACAATGTTTGAGGATAAGAGCGTGCCTATCTATGTATATTGCCACAGTGGTGCGAGAAGCAAGCGTATGGCGGCAGGGCTTACTAAACTTGGATTTAAAAAGGTGGTAAATATAGGCGGGATAATGGACTATAAGGGACAGCTTGAAAGATAAGTAAAGTCGGGGGCTTAATGCTTCCGGCTGTTTTTGTTTAATAGGATTAATGTACCCTAATTATAATAGAAAATTTCTCTGTGCGATATGTATATCTCTGCATGGAAGTTTACCTTAAAACTTAGCCTAATCTATTTAATAAAATTTTATGAATAGTTTGTTTTTTATTTGATTATGAGTTAGAATAGGTTTACGGATTTTTAATCAAATTTTAGGAGGATATATGAAATTTAATATTGCAAAAACAGGCGGCGTAAAGGCGGAACTTGTGTTTGAAGACAGACTGGATACAGAATTTGTAAAGGCATTAGCTGAAAAAGAAGTATTTTCCGGTAAGGCTGAAGAGGTTTATTTCTCGATGAATGAGAAATTTGAGTGCAATCTTCTCATTGGTCTTGGCAAGGAAGAAAACATCGAATTTGATATGCTTAGAAAGACCTTTTTCAAGGTCGCTGAAGTCTTGTTAAAGAACAAGGTAGCAGAGGTAGAATTAAACATACCTAAGTTAAACAACCTTTGCAACTACAAGCTTGCGGAAGCTATAGCAGAGGGCCTGCTTCACGCTACTTACAAGTTTGACAAGTTCAAATCAGAGAAAAAGGAAACGCCTGAACTCATAGTAAACTACAATCCTATTCCGGGTAAGGAGCACAGGGCTGAGAAGGGTATAGATGAGGCTAAGAAGCTGATTGAGTCCATATTCTTAACCCGTGACCTCGTGAATCAGCCTGCAAATGTTATCTATCCTGAAACTTTAGCCGATATAACTAAAGAGAGACTTGAGGCAAAGGGTGTAAAAGTTACCGTTTACGGCAAAAAGGAAATAGAAGAGATAGGAATGGAAGCCTTCTTAACTGTTGCCAGAGCGAGTGCTAAGGAGCCAAAACTCATAGTTATGGAATACTACAACAACCCTGAATCAGATGAGAGGATTGCTCTTGTAGGCAAGGGACTTACCTACGATAGCGGTGGTTATGCTATTAAGCCTGCAACAGGAATGGTGGACATGCATACTGATATGGGTGGTGCAGGTACTGTAATAGGTGCAATGAATGCACTCGCAGCTCTTAAGGCTAAGGTAAATGTATTTGCTGTAGTGGCAGCCTGCGAAAATATGATATCAGGTGATGGCTACAGAAATGGCGACATCATAGGTTCGATGAGTGGAAAGACTATTGAAATAGTAAATACAGATGCCGAGGGCAGACTTACACTTGCCGATGCAGTTTACTATGCAACAAACAACCTTGGAGCAACAAAGCTTATTGACCTTGCGACCTTAACAGGAGCTTGTGTAATGGCTCTTGGTGAGCAGGTGAGTGGCGTTGTAACCAACAATGACGACTTCTATAATAAGCTTGTTAAAGGCAATGAGAGAGCCGGAGAAATGGTTTGGAAGATGCCTGCCACAGACTATTACAAGAAGATGAATGATTCTAAGACTGCTGACCTTAAAAACAGCGGGGGAAGAATGGGTGGAATGATGACTGCAGGACTCTTTGTAGGATCATTCCTCGCAAAGGAAATTCCTTGGATTCATGTTGATATAGCCGGCACAGCAAGCGTTGAAAAGGCTTATGGTTATGTTAAGGAAGGTGCAACAGGAGTTATGGTTAAGAGTCTTTACTATGCCCTTACAGAGTAAATGGATTCACTTTGTACTTAAGACTTAGATTAACAAGGAGGTTAATATGGACGGATTAGCAATGAGCATAGCATCTCTTTCTACAGATATGGCTATGTCAAAGACCATGTCAGCAGTTAGTACTGCTGTAATGAAACAGAATATGGACACCAATGAGGCTATGGGAGCGGGTATGGTTAAGATGATGGAGAACTCTGTTACCCCAAACCTTGGAAACAATGTAGATGTAAAGCTTTAATTAGAATCTACTATGGCAAAAGATGGATGTAGTGCCGGATAATCGGTGTTGCATCCATCTTTTGTGTATTTGGAAAATTTTACGAAATTATCTATACATAAAATCTCTTCGAGAGAATGCACTATGGAGAATACGTAGATGTCGCTTATATGACCGGCAATAAGCAGTAAATTCTTTGGAGAAGGAAACATCTTATTTATATTACAGATATATCATTTTATTATAGCAAGCTACTGGAAATATTAATCAAAAACCTGTATAGTAAAGGGGCTTATAAAAATATTCATAATCATCACATTTTAAAATGGATGTTTACTTATATTTTTAGCAGATCAAAAGATGAGAAATTATCTTGTAAGCAAGCTTGCATCAAATTCTAATATTTTTTGACGCTTATATCATACTTTGAGAGGGAGATATATGGATAAGAAAAAAGGCAGTTTTACAGGGAGCTTGGGCTTTATTCTGGCAGCGGCCGGAAGTGCTGTGGGAGTTGGAAATATCTGGAGATTTCCTTATTTGGCAGCAAAAGACGGAGGCGGACTATTTATTCTGATTTATTTGGTGTTAGTACTAACCTTTGGTTTTACCCTTCTTACTACGGATATCGCAATCGGAAGAAAAACGAGGAAAAATGCCTTGCAGGCCTTTGGAAGTATTTCTCCTAAGTGGGGCTTCCTTGGCAAGCTTACATTTTTAGTACCGGCTCTTATTATGACTTATTATTCGGTAATTGGAGGCTGGATAACCAAATACCTTTATGACTATATAGTTACAGACGGTATTAAAGCCGCAGGAGACGGATATTTCGTGGGCTTTATTACCTCCGAAACCCTGCCGATTGTCTTCATGCTTATATTCCTACTGGTAACCATTTGGATAGTGTACAGAGGTGTTGAGAAGGGAATAGAGCAGTTTTCAAAGTTTGTAATGCCGGGGCTTCTTTTGCTCATCATCGGAATTGCAATCTTCTCACTTACACTTAAGCATACTGACTCTACAGGAGTTACAAGAACAGGTATAGACGGTCTTATGGTCTATCTAAGGCCTGATTTTGAAGGGCTTACTCTTTCAAAATTTTTAAATATACTCCTAGATGCAATGAGCCAGCTCTTCTTCTCTCTCAGTGTGTCTATGGGAATTATGATAACCTATGGTTCCTATGTAAAGAAGGAAACTCATCTTGAAAAGTCAATCACTCAGATTGAAATATTTGACACAGGTGTTGCCCTCATTGCAGGAATGATGATAATCCCTGCGGTTTTCGTGTTCTTTGGAATGGAAGGAATGGGCTCAGGTCCAAGCCTTATGTTCATCTCACTTCCTAAGGTCTTTGCGGCTATGGGCGGCGCAGGTAAATTTGTAGGTATACTTTTCTTTGTAATGGTTGTATTTGCGGCACTTACCTCCTGTATATCCATTATGGAAACCTTGGTTGCTAACTGTATGGAAATCTTCCACGCAGGCAGGAAAAAGGTATGTATGGGTGTGGGAATATTTGCGGTAGTTACAGCTGTTATCATCTGTCTTGGATATAACATCCTCTACTTTGAGGCTCCTCTACCAAATGGCTCCACAGGGCAGCTTCTTGATATAGCGGATTATATCAGTAACAGCTTCCTTATGCCTCTCATTTCGTTTTTAACCTGTATCTTCATAGGCTGGGTAGTTAAGCCTAGCTGGATAGAGGGAGAAATGCTTGAGAACGGAGCAAGTTTTCACAAGAAGAGAATGTATGAAGTCATGGTAAGATACGTAGCACCTGTTATGATGGGGATATTATTTTTACAGTCTACAGGAATTTTTGGTTTCTTAGGTTGGGAGTAATCCGCATATTAATATTAGGACATCTGTTAAATATGGATGTCCTTTTTTGACACCTATATCATTTAATGCTATTCTACTTCTTGAGAATATTTATTTGGAAGAAGGACGGAGAATGAAATATCACATATATATTTTAAGATGCTCAGATAATACCTACTATACGGGCTTTGCTACGGATGTAGAAAAAAGGCTTGCAGAGCATAATTCAGGCAAAGGAGCCAAATACACCAGAGGCCGCACCCCCTGCACCCTTGTGTACACAGAAAGCTTTGAAGATAAAAGCAGTGCTATGAAGAGAGAATGGGAGATAAAGCACAGGTTAAGCAGGGAGGAGAAGGAGAAACTGTTTAAGGATAAGGGGAAAATATAGTATTATCAAAATGCTTACCAAAATGATCCTCTACTGATAAAATTTCTATATGAAATTGATTTGAGGAGAAATTAGTGTACAAAATTGGAGAAATAAATCCTGATATTTATAAGAGAGTTGCGAAAGATATACTGACTAAAGATGTAATAATAACAAAAGAAAGAATAAAGCACATAATGAGTAATCATCCAAATGATTACGAACGTTTTTACAATTATTTTTCTGAAATTGTAGAAAATCCTGATTTTATAATTGAGAGTAGAAAACCTAATACTGCACTGATATTAAAAGAAATCCAATGTGATAATATTAAATTTAAAACTGTACTAAGATTGATTGTTGCAGGAGAAAATACAGATTATAAAAATTCGATTATAACATTTATGAAGATAGATGATAAAGAATGGAATAGATTACTTAGAAATAAAAAAATAATTTACAAAAGTGTTTAAAAATGGTATATTGTAATTAGGCTTTACCAATACAGTTATTTGAGGTGGTAGATTTCGTCCGGACCACACGCCGATGGCAAGACAGGGAAACCGAGAGATGCAGGAGAAACGGACGCCTGCCGAATGACTGTATTGTTTGGCCTTAATTGAAGTTAAATATTGAGACAATTACTAGAGATATTAGCTGTATTATACACATACAGTTGATATCTTTTTAATATATCAACTAGCAAAAACATTTGTATTTGGGATTTTTATATGGTATAATATTACAGATTTTCAAGATTTATAAAAGCAACAGAAGGTTTGGGAGGTTTTAGATGTCAGCGTATATTCCATACATTATAACAGCAGTTATAATCATTGCACTATTGGTAGGCTTGTACTTTTTATCGAGGTACGCAAAGAAGCTTCAGGACAAGCAGGCAGCGGCAAGCGAACAGATGAGAGAGATGGAGCAGGCTGTTTCCATGCTGATTATAGATAAAAAGATGATGAAGATAACCGAAGCCGGATTTCCTCAAATAGTTGTGGAGCAGGCGCCAAAGCTCTCCAGACTCTCAAAGGTACCTGTAGTTAAGGCTAAGGTTGGACCTAAGGTAATGAGCCTTATGTGTGACCCTAAGGTATTTAACACAATTCCTGTGAAGAAGGAAGTTAAGGCAATGGTATCAGGCATATACATAACAGGAGTTAAAGGACTTAGAACAGGTCTTGACAAGGCTCCTGAGAAGAAAAAGTTCATAGATAAGGTAAAGGGCATATTTAAGAAATAAACAATGTGCACCTGATGAAAGGGCACTCAGTTTAGAGTGCCTTCTTTTGTGTAATATGAAATTATTACTAGGGATGCGAACTTATACAAGGAAGTTTGCCTTTGGCAGGGTCTGACTGAGTGTAGAGTATTTTTAAGAAAGAGGATTATGGATAGAGTTTATGAAAAGGCCTATGGCAAGATAAACCTAAGCCTTGATGTACTTGGGCGGAGGGAAGACGGTTACCACGATGTAAGTATGGTAATGCAGACTGTAGACATTTATGATGTGATTACTCTAAGTAAGATTGAGGGGAAGGATGAGATAGTCCTTACTACAGATGCAAAAGGTCTACCTACTGGTGAAGGCAACATTGTATACAAGGCAATAAAGTTAATTAAAGAGGAATACGGAATTGATACAGGAGTAAGTGCCCACATAGAAAAGCACCTTCCCATAGCAGCAGGCATGGGAGGTGGAAGTGCAGATGCGGCTGCTGCCTTAAGGGGGATGAACAGACTTTTTGAACTGGGACTTAAGAGTGAAAGACTTGAAGAGCTTGGAGTAAGGCTTGGAGCTGATGTTCCCTTTCTTATAAAGGGAGGAATCGCACTTGCGGAGGGGATTGGTGAGAAGTTAACGGCACTACCTGCTTTCCCTGAATGCAGCCTCGTTATAGTAAAGCCTAATGTTTCGGTGTCTACTAAGGAAGTGTATGAAGCCTTTGACAGCTTGACGGAAGTGGTTCATCCTAATATAAAGAAACTAACTGACTCCCTTGGTAAAGAGGATTTAAGGTATATAGTTAAGCTTTTAGGAAATGTGCTTGAGGATGTAACTATTAAAAGACATGGAATAATTGATGAAATAAAGAGATTGCTACTTGAAAATGGTGCTGTATTCTCCATGATGACAGGAAGCGGCCCTACAGTATTTGGAATATTTGAAAATGAAGAGAAGGCGGTAATGGCGGGGAAAAGGCTAAGTGAGATAGGTGGCTTTGAACTTGTAGAGGTTACAAGGTGTCAGGGCTTAGAGTAAAGGAGATTTATGGATAAATATGTATTAAATGAGTCTGAACTTCCTTTAAGAGATGTTGTTTTTCGTACCCTTAGAAGGCAGATTCTTATGGGTGAGTTAAAGCCGGGTGAAAGGCTGATGGAGGTTAAACTGACAAAGAAGCTTGGAGTAAGCAGAACTCCGGTAAGAGAAGCAATTCACATGCTTGAAATAGAAGGACTTGCTAAGGTAGTGCCAAGAAGGGGTGCTTCGGTAAGTGATATAACCGAAGAGGACCTGCAGGATGTACTTGATGTGAGATGTGCCCTTGAGGAGCTTGCGGTCGAGCTTGCCTGCGCAAGAAGAAGTGAAGAGGATATTTTCAATATAAAGAAGGCGGCAAGGGCTTTTGTGGACGCTACAAAGACGGGAAGTATTTCTGAAATGGCTGAAAAGGATGTAGCATTTCACAACTGTATATTTTCAGCTACAGGCAATAAGCGCCTGATTCAGCTTGTGGGCAATCTCTCAGAGAGAATGTATAGATACAGGATAGAATACCTTAAGAATAAGGGTGTATATGAGGGGCTAATCAAAGAACACAGCGATATTATCCGCTATATAGAGGAGAATGCTCCGTCTGAGGCCAGGGGAGCAATTAGAAGACATATTACCAATCAGGTTGAAAAGGTAAGCCTTGAAATAAAGGCAGGAAAGGAAAAGAAGTAGATATGAAAAAGAGGCTGGCAGTAATAATAGGTGGACGTTCAAGTGAGCATGAGGTGTCTCTTGTAAGTGGAGCAAGCGTAATAGAAGCTATTGATACAGATAAATATGATGTTAAGATTATTGTAATAAGTAAAGAGGGTGAGTGGCTCCTTGTGCCGGATGTTGAGACAGTTAAAAGTGGCGCCTGGAAAGAAAGTAAGGTAAAGGCGGTTATCTCTCCCGATACAAAAGACAAGGCTTTACTTGTATTTAATGAAGATGGTAAGGTAGAAAAACTCGCTCTGGATGTGGTTTTCCCAGAGCTCCATGGACTATACGGAGAGGATGGCACCATACAGGGGCTGCTTGAATTGGCTGGCATACCTTATGTAGGCTGTGGTGTAATAGCATCTGCTGTAGGCTTGGATAAATGGTATACTAAAGAAGTAGTACATACTACAGGAGTAAGACAGGCCCGCTTTGTACCTGTTTATAGGGAAGAACTTTCTAATATGGATGAGGTGGTAGAAAAAATAGAAAAATCATATCCATATCCTTACTTTGTAAAGCCTTCAAATGCAGGCTCTTCAAAGGGAGTTAGCAAGGCCTCTGACAGGGAGGCCCTCAAAAAGGCTCTAATCTTGGCCGCAGAACACGACAGAAAAATCCTTGTTGAAGAGACTATAGTGGGAAGAGAGCTTGAATGTGCTGTTCTTGGGGGCTATGATGCAAAGGCAAGCGGGTTAGGTGAGATACTGCCGGCCGCTGAATTCTATGACTTTGATGCAAAGTACAACAATGCCGAGTCAAAGACAGTGATTTCTCCAACTCTTCCTGAGGGAAAGACAGAGGAGATAAGAAGCGCAGCAGTTAAAATATTTAAGGCTCTTGACGGATACGGCCTTTCAAGGGTAGATTTCTTCCTTGAAAAGGATACCAATGAAGTTGTGTTTAACGAGATAAATACTCTTCCGGGATTTACTGCAATCAGCATGTATCCTATGCTCTGGAATGAGCAGGGAATAGACAAGAAAGCCCTCGTTGAAGAGCTTATCAGTTTGGCACTTAGGAGATATGAAAAATAGATGAATAAAAAGGTGAAGGTCAGCCTGTCATCATATCAGGATACAGAGGCCGGGGTGGAAGAATTCAGAGTTTCTGCCCCTGGCACCTACAGTCTGATAAATGACAGGCATTTTATAAAATATGAAGAAAAAACTGATGATGATGCTATAAACAAGGTATTGCTAAAGTTTGATAATAATTTCCTTGAAATGACCAAATCAGGTGAGGTAAGGAGCACTCTGACTTTTACTGAGGGAGAAAATACTGAAGGATATTATAAAACCCCTTATGGTACATTTTTAATTGAAACAGATACAAAGAAACTGGATGTCAAAATAGGTAAAAAAAATATCTTTGTAAACCTGGAATACGGGCTTTACATAGACAGCGAATTTGTGGCAGATTGTAAGATGTATATAGAAATTTTGCTTTAACCTAAGTGGTTGTCAAATACTTTTGACACCCACATCATAAAATATAAAGAAAGGACGGGAAGGCATGAAAACAGCAGTTATATGTATGAATGGATTTGAAGAGGTAGAGGGACTTACAGTAGTTGATATGCTAAGAAGACTTGGCATTGAGTGCGATATAGTAGGAAAGAGTGCCGATATTACAGGTTCTCATGGCATAGTCATAAAGGCTGATAAGCTGTTGGAGGAAATAAAATCTGAGGATTACAGTGCTATCATTCTTCCGGGAGGTCTGCCTGGGGCAACCAACCTTAGGGATGACAGCAAGGTAATAAACCTTGTAAAAGAGATGAATAAAGCAGGCAAGATTGTTGCAGCCATTTGTGCAGCCCCTATAGTCCTTGAGAGGGCAGGAGTCCTTGAAGGCAGAGGATTTACAGCTTATCCGGGAGTTGGCGAAAAGATAGAAGGAGGAAACTTTAAGGAAGAGCTTGTGGTAATGGATGGCAATATTATCACTTCCAGAGGACCCGCAACAAGTATGGAATTTGCCTTTTCCATAGCCGAGGCACTTGGAGTAAATGCGGACAGCCAGATAAAAGCGACTCTTTGGGACAAGGTAACAGGGAGATAAAAGAAGTTAGAAAGGGAGAGTATGGAGGAGAACCAGTTTGAACGAACAGCCCTGCTCCTTGGCAAAGCCTCAGTAGAGAAACTGGCAGAGAAAAGAGTTGCGGTGTTTGGAGTAGGCGGAGTAGGCGGCTTTGTGTGTGAGGGACTTGTAAGAGCAGGGATTGGTGCCATAGACATAGTTGATAAAGATACAGTTGCCCTAAGCAACCTTAACCGTCAATTGATAGCCCTTCACAGTACTGTTGGAAAGAACAAGGTAGACGTGCTTGAAGAGAGGCTTAAGGATATAAATAAAAACTTAATTATTAAAAAATATAAATGTTTTTTTCTGCCTGAGACGTCTGAGACTTTTGATTTTAGGGAATATGACTATGTGGTAGATGCAATAGACACAGTTACAGGCAAGATTGAGCTTATTCTCAAGGCAAAAGAGGCGGGAGTTCCTATTATTTCTGCTATGGGAGCAGGAAACAAGCTTGACCCTACAGCCTTTCAGGTTTCAGATATATATAAAACCAGCGTCTGCCCACTTGCCAGAGTTATGAGAAGAGAGCTTAAGAAAAGAGGGGTAGAGAAGCTAAAGGTAGTGTATTCTAAAGAGGAGCCCATAAAACCGCAGTTTGAAGAGGGTGAGGAAGTTGTACCGGGAAGCATTTCCTTTGTGCCGCCGGTTGTGGGGCTTATTATAGCCGGGGAGGTAGTTAAGGACTTAATAAGAGTAGAATAGTGGGTTTAAATCTAACCTAAAATATGATAATATTTTAGCAAGGACCTAGCTAAGCACAGCTGTAGCAATCCTGTATCGATGGGTGTCAAATACTTCCCCCAAAATCTTAGAATAGAAGTGACAAAAATACAAATTCGATTGGGTTTGCTCGAGGGAGAATTATAGTATTTCTTTTGAAAGAGTTTATGCGAAAGGAAATAAGGCAATGAAGAAAGACGATTATTTAGTTGAAATAAGAAATGTATTAAAGCAGAATCCTTTCATACTTGTAGGAGTTAGTGATATAGAGGGTGAGGAAATCTGCCGTTTTTTAAAGAAAGAAAAGATAGAATTTGAAAGTGTGAAGCTAAGCAATGAATCTCCGTATTGGGAAGAAATCCCTGCTGAGATTAAGGAGAAGGTGAATAACATCATCCTTAGTGGAAGAAAGGTAATGAGCCTTTGTATAGGGGGCAATATGCCGGAAGCTATTTTTTCTGTAGCAGCAGCTTGGCACGCAGGTTCTGAAGAGGACAAGCCTTACTCCCCTATAGAGCAGCTTTCCCTTGCTATAAAGAAAGATATTTCTCCTTATTACAGATTGATTGGTGCAAACAGCAGGGGCTTTATCTATGCCATGCGTGAAGAGGCGGCTGCTATGCTTAAGGGATTTGGTGCAAGGAGTAAGTACAAGAGTATTTTAAAAGATGCAGGAATTACTGATTATGATTTAGAGGACTATAAGCAGAAGGTGTATGACTCAGGAGAAGCAGGAATGGAGCGTATTCCTGAAACCTACAGAGCAGGCATAGGTCTTGTAATAAGGGAAATAAGGAGAAAAGACAGGGCTGCTCAGGGAATTACGCAAGAGCAGGAGCTTCAGGCAGAGAGGGCAGTAATGAAGTCATACCTAATAGGAAGTGTGACTGTGGTAGATATGCATGATGCAAAGCCTGCTGCCGTATTTGACCGTCTTGTTGAGACTGAAAAATATGGTCTTCTTATGCTTTCGGCAAACGGAGGCAGCTATTTCTTAGGTCCTTGGAGCAAGGTAAAAAAGTTTGAGGAGCATTTCCCTGAGGGAAAGGTGGGAGGAGAACCACCTATAAGAGGCCACTGGTCAGGCAATTACAGCAGACCTCTTGTTGTTGACTTTGTGGAAAGCCTTGAAAAGGTAAAAGATAAGAGTAAGCTGCACGAGAAGTCAGAGCTTTTTATGAAGTTGTAAAATATGATAAAATATTCACAAGCGTTATTGTGATGTATTATTCACACAGTTGATTGAAAAACTGGAGGAGTATATGAAATTTGTGCTCAGATCAGGGTTAAACGCAGGAGCAAGCTTGGTTGTGTCATTGTTTACTTTGTATATGCTAAGTGTTTTGACATCAATAATTATTGATACTAATATCTATGATTCTGTCTTTGAAGTAATTGCCCGGTTTGTCATATTGGCTTTTCAGTTTTCACCATTTCTTGAGTTTGCTATCTTATACCTGATAAACTTATTGGTAAATAAGATAGGATTTTTAAGGCTGTCAACATTGAAAAGCTTATGGAGTATCACAGTGGGAGCATTGATGCTTGGGTTATATTATGCATATAGTGAGTGGTTAAGTGGAGATATAAGTGGCCCCCATGTTCTTGACGCAATATTTCATTCTATTATTAATGTATATTTTGTTGTTAAATGTTTTGGAATATTTATACTTAGCTTAATTGCTAACCCTATTCTGGCGAAGAGAAATCGGGAAAAAGGCAGGGAAGAAATTAAATCATCATGATTGTCAACTTTCGTATTATAAAAAGGTTTACAATAATAAAAAAAGATGTATAATAGTATCCGAGCACGCACTTTTTTATAAGGAGAAAAATTATGTCATCAAATGGAAATGCAACAGTTAAACAGGGAATGGATGTAAAGAGCCTTACCCTCATAGGTATAATGGCAGCTATTTGCTGTGTTCTTGGACCTTGGCAGATACCGATTGGACCGGTTCCGATTTCTTTACAGATTATAGCGGTCTGCCTCTGTTCCTATGTGCTTGGAGCAAAGAAGGGTGCACTTGCAGTGCTTATCTATGTGCTTATTGGTCTTGTAGGACTTCCGGTATTTTCAGGGGCAAAAAGTGGAGGAACTGCCTTATTCGGACCGACAGGAGGATACATAATCGGATTCATATTTATGGCATTTATAGGCGGACTCTTCATAGAAAAAGCGGGAATTAAGAAGATATATATACAGATAATAGGCCTTGTTTTGGGACTTTTAGTTTGCTACCTTTTTGGAACAATCTGGTTTACAGCGGTAAATACAAAAGGTATAAACTTCACACAGGCACTTGGCTACTGCGTATATCCGTTCATACCTTTTGATATAGGAAAGATTGTTGTATCTGTAATACTAGGCAATGCCGTTAAACAGGCACTTAATAAAATTAACGTGTAAGTATGGCTATACCAAAGGATGGGATGTTAATCATTCCATCCTTTATTGTTACCTCTTTATCACCGGTTACAAGGTAGGATTCAAGCTTTGTGTAGTCCTCTCCAAGTTTCTGGCTTACATCATTTTCTGAGGTGTTGATTACAATGAGTACTGGCTCATAACTATCGTCGGCCATTTTTCTTGTAAAAACTGAAACCGTATCAGGATTTTCATTTTCAAATCCGTCATACAGCCCTGTCTTTCCCCTTGCTATCACAGGATAACTATGTCTTAGCTTAATTGCTTTCTTAAAATAATTATAAATGGAAGTTTCATCATCGCTTTGGTCCTCTAAGGTGCCGTACATCATTTCAAAGTCTTCCATGTCCTTAGGCCCTTTACACATGCCTTCAGCATTTGCATCCTTTGACCACTGCATTGGAGCCCTTTTGTTCTCGTCCCGTCCGGAACCCTTCATACCCAGCTCTTCTCCGTAGTATATGAAGGCATTGCCGCTCATAAGCAGGTTCATTGCTCCTGCGAGCTTAATCATATCAACTCTTCTCTCTCCTGAGTAGTAGCCCGCAGAGCGAGGTATATCGTGGTTTGTATAAAATGGTGCATTTACATAATGTGGATTATTTCCTGAAAAAAGTTCATCTTCCCTTATCATTCTTTCTGCAAAGCTGCTTGCAGGTGACACGCCCTTAAGTATCTTAGCTATGACTCCATCACTTCCTGAGAATTCAAAGTCAAAGAAGCTGTCAACTCCGCTCTTGTAATAAGCTCCGTACTCACTCTCTGTAGACCAGGCTTCACCAACTATATAGGCATCAGGCTTAATTTCCTTAACTGTTTTATTGAGCCAGGTAAGAATTTCAGTATTCTTTGTAATACTTCCTGTCACATAGTAGGTAACTGCATCCAGCCTAAAGCCGTCTACACCGAGGTCGAGCCAGAACTTAAATATATCCTTAAATTCATTTCTAACGGCTACATTTTCAAGGTTAAAGTCAGGCATTTTAGGGCTGAATCTAGCCTCGTAGTACCAGTTAGTACCGTCTATAGGTGCGTAGCCCTCCTGCTTCTTTTTTGTAAAGTTATAATAATTAGCATAAGGACAGGTATTAAAGTCAGGTTCTTCGCCTTTTTTAAGGCCTTTTATGTAGTTTACGGCTTCTACAAACCACGGATGCTCCGAAGAGGAATGGTTCATAACTAAATCGAAAATCACCTTTATATTTCTCTTATGGCAGTCCTCAACAAGGGCTTTAAAGTCCTCCAGGGTGCCAAAATCCTTATCTATATTTTTATAGTCCATGACATCATACTTATGGTAGGAAAGTGAAGGGGAAACAGGGGTGAGCCAGATTTCATTGGCTAAGAGGGAATTGCCTTTCTCAGCCTTTCCGTCGTTGATGTAGTCGAGCTTCTTTCTTATACCTTCAAGGTCTCCTATTCCATCTCCATTGCTGTCATAGAAGGATGAGACGAAGATTTGATAGGTAACACGGTAATTATCCTCTATTAGCTTAATGGAAGGGCTGTTTGAAATAATATTGCAACCAGTAAGTGAAAGAGTAAGTGGGAGTGTGGCTGCAAGTGGCTTAATGATTTTATTCAATTTCATTTTCATATCCTCCTCTTTGTGGTATCTCTCCATTGTAGACGATATAAATAAAACTGTAAAGTTAAAGTAGGAAAAAATTAAAACTTTCACTATGGTTTTTAGCTGATAATTATGATATCATGGTCACATAGTTTAATATATCCCGGGAGGATTTATGAAGTTTAACAAGGATTTACTGGAAAAAAGATGGGTTGCATATACTTTAGCTACCTGCTCTGCAGTGATTTTATATTTTCTGCTTTCAAATGTATCTGATATCTTTAATGGACTAAGGGTTGTATATAAGGTGCTAAACCCCCTAATTACAGGGCTTATCATAGCCTATGTCATTGATCCCTTCGTCACTTTTTTACAGAGGACTGTATTTGCAAATGTAAAAAATGAACACACGAGGAAGATGCTTTCGGTAACCATAGCCTTAGTTGGCATAGCCCTGCTTATTATTCTCCTTATGTTTGCGCTTATCCCGCAGATTGTCGTTAGTATTAAGACACTGTTTAGCAACATGGATGAGTACATAAGGTCACTTCAGGGATTCTTACAGGCTGCAAGTGTGGAAGCTGCAACAAGAGGAATAGACATAAGCGGTATAACCAGATTCAGTGATGATATATTAAATGTAGTGGGGAAGAAGATACCTGAGAACTTTAACGGAATAGTAACTACATCCCTAAGTATAAGCAAGGCAATTTTTGATTTATTTATAGCAATGTTTCTTGCCATATATTTTCTAGCTGATAAAGAAAGACTTAAGGGCAGCTTTGACAGGCTGTTAAAGCGTCTTATGAAAGCAGACAGATACAAGGCTTTCGCAGGATTCTGGGAAAGGTGCAACAGCATACTTATAAGATACATTGCCTTCGATATAATTGATGGTGTGATAGTAGGAGTAGCAAACTTTATATTTATGTCGGTAGCAGGCATACCTTATTCTGTGCTGATTTCCGTTCTTGTGGGAGTAACAAACCTGGCGCCGACATTTGGCCCTATAGTTGGAGGTATACTTGGAGGCTTCATTCTTGTGCTTGTTAACCCTCTTCAAGCACTGTGGTTCATCATATTTACTATTATACTTCAGACTATAGACGGCTACGTCCTTAAGCCAAAGCTCTTTGGTGGAAGCCTTGGAGTGCCGGGAGTATGGATACTTGTATCTATTGTAATTGGCGGAAGGGTTTTTGGAGTTGCAGGCATACTGCTTGCCATACCTTTTGCTGCGATAGTTGACTTCATCTACCACGATATGATATTTAGAGAAGCAAGAAAAAATGAAGAAATGGACAAGCAGTTAAAAGAGAAAGAATTAAAAAGTAAATAAAAGAGCGTTACTAAAATCAACTCTCAGCCACAGGTATAGATCTCGGCTGACGGTTCTTTTAAATAAAAACTAAGGTGTTATCTATAATGGGGATGTTGGATTATGGCAGATATAATCATCTGGTAATAACTTTTAACTGCAAGCCACGTACGAGGTGATGGCTCATAAGGGTTATATACATAATGCACAATAAAAATGCTAATTGAGATAATAAAATAGTGCAATATTTTAGTTTATTTTTTCTTGCATTTTAGCGTGATTTAGTATATAATGTTCCTTGCGTTCAACAAAAGCGTGCGCGTCTTTAGCTCAGCTGGTAGAGCACCTGACTCTTAATCAGGGTGTCCAGGGTTCGAGCCCCTGAAGACGCACTAAAGAGGTTCTTGTTTGGCAGAAAGCTGTCGGGCAGGGGCTTTTTTGTTTTTGATTTAATCTCTATTTCACTTACAGTCCCATCTTGACAGACAATAGGTTCTATTCTATACTTTAGAGGTTATAAGTAAATTCACAAAGCAGAGTAGGAAATTTAGCGTAAAGTGTCAATCAGACGGGGAGTTGCTGATGGAACGAAGGGGTAGTCCCGCGGTGAAATTTCCGCATCCCGCTGTTACATTAGAGAAGTACCAGGCTCTTTTGTAGTAAGGATAAACTGCAAAGGAGGTTAAAATGAACGAAAAAGAAAATGCTAAACCATGCCGCATTGTATCGGAGCTTCAGGGGATTGTGAGCTTTCCTGCCAATCTTGTGAAGGAAACCCTTGCCCTGCCAAAGACATTTGGAGAATCAGCAAGAGAGTTTAAAAGTCTACATACCGTTATTCTTTGCGGTCTTTTGGGGGCCTTAAGCATCATCCTTGGTATGCTTGCTTCCATTGACTTTGGTCCGTTTAAGGTGACTTATGCCTGGATACCAAACCGCATAGTGGACTTTGCCTTTGGACCTGTGGTTGGTGCCATCTACGGCGGAGTTATGGACGTGGTAAAGTTTATAATCAAGCCAAGCGGCACATTTAACCTGGCTTATACTGCAATGGCTGTATTTGCAGGTATAATTTTTGGTACAGTGCTTTATAAAAAGCCTGTCAGCTTTATGAGAATAGTATTTGCACAGAGCTTGGTTAAGATATTTATAAATGCGGGAATGGGTACCTGCCTTATGGCGTTTGAAAGAGGAAAAGCGCTTATGGAGCTGCTTCCTGTAAGGCTTGTAAAGAACGTAATCATGATACCTCTTGATAGTATCATTCTGTTTGTTGTACTCACAGCCCTTATGAAGGTATTGCCAAGACTTAAAAGTAACAGCCTTAACCAGGCTTAGTATATGACGGATATTTAGAAGTATTGTATCAAGTGTTGTCAAATGATATGGCACACGAAGCCTTATAGTATAGATTAGTCATCAGTTGGAGGGGACTATGGATAACGAGAAGAAATTGGTTGTTGTGGCACTTGGAAGAAATGCATTTGGGAAAACAATTCCCAAACAGAAGGAAAATGTAAGGCTTGCCGCGGAGAGGATAGCTGAGATTGTGGAAGCCGGCTACAGGGTTGTAGTTACACATAGTAACGGGGAGCAGATAGGTATGCTTCATACGGCAATGACTGAGTATTCAAGGCTTGAGCCGGAGTTTTCAGTTGCGCCTATGTCGGTCTGCGGTGCTCTAAGCCAGGGCTATATTGGTTATGACTTACAAAATAGTATCAGAGAAGAACTGCTTAACAGAGGTATATACAAGACCGTATGCACCATTATAACTCAGGTAAGAGTTGACCCTTTTGATAAGGCATTTACCAATCCTACCAAGGTGATAGGCAGATATATGAACCGTGAGGAGGCCGATGCCGAGATAAACAAGGGCAACTTTGTGGTAGAAGAGGAAAAGGGATTTAGAAGAGTTATTCCTTCACCACGCCCTATCGATATCTATGAAATAGATGCTATCAGGACTCTTTCTGAGGCTGACCAGGTGGTTATAGCCTGTGGTGGCGGCGGGATTCCGGTTATGCAGCAGGGAACTGCCCTAAAGGGGGCAAGTGCTATTATAGAAAAGGATTTTACTGCGGCCAGGCTTGGAGAAATGCTTGGTGCCGATGAAATTATATTCCTTACCAACAAGGATAACCTGATTGTCCATAAGGGAAGCCCTGATGAGATGCCGCTATCTGAGATTACTATTAATGAGGCAAGAAAGTATATGGAAGAGGGCAACTTTGAGCCGGGTCTTGACCTTGCTAAGATAGAGGCAGCAGTCGAATTCGTTGCTACTGGAAAAGGCAAAAGAGCTATAATAACATCAATGGACAAAGTTCTCCTTGGAATTAAGGGAAGAGCAGGAACCATAATATGCGGGAATGATAATTAAATAAAAACATCCGGTCTTCATCATCAGATTAGACCGGATGTTTTTTTATTTGACAGGAAATTTCTCCGAAATTACCTGTCAAATAAAAATCTCTCCGAGAGATCGCACTGCGGCGGATATGTAGATGTCGCTAGTGCGACCCGCCGCAGGCGGTGAATCCTGCGAAGCAGGATTCTTTCTTGTACTAAATCAATGAAGGTCATCTATTTGTAAATTAGAATCTTTAGCTACTGCATTTGCGTCAGTATTGCATTTGGTAAGAACCTTTTTTATATCATTTCCCCTTGCAATAGACTGAAGAGCACTGCTCCAAAGGGAGCGGACCTTTGTCCAACCGGGAGTGACTTGATAATAATCTCCCATTGAAGGCATAAAATCAGTCAAAAACATATGCATTTTCTCACCAATATCAGTATTATCATAAAGGCCCTTAAGCTCTTTGTGAACTGAAAAAGCATGGCTTGCTTTCACGGCTTTTCTTACACCGCTTGGATCATTAGCCATATAGTCAATAAAGATTTTAGATGCCCTTATCTTATTTTCGTCTTTGTTGTTGAAGATACCAAATCCCCATATTCCGCTTGAAAGCTTTGATATACCATTTGGAGATGGGAACTTCATAGGGATGATTTCATCATCTGTATCAACCTTAGTATCTATTGACACGCTGGAATCCAGCTGCATAGAGGGATTCCAGCAAATACTCATGGCAAGTTCACCTTGACGAAATCTTGCATTTTCGCCAAGGCTATCTAGCTGAGGGTCGATATTAATGCCGTTACAGGAAGTAAGCTCTGTAAGAGCTTTAATGTTATTTGCAGAGTTGATGGTATACTGTCTGTGCGTTTTATCTGTAAAGGAACCATCATAAAGATTGGTAACAAGTGCACGTGTTCCCTGGTCGCCGCTCTGGCTTCCACAGTAAATGCTTAGGACATCATCGCGGCCTGAATCATATATAGCATTTACAGCCTTAAAAAAGTTCTCAGTCGTCCAACTGTGATTAGTAAGGTCGACATATTGAAGTGCATCCGCTTCTTTGAAAATGCGCTTGTTTATTGCCATACAGTGTGTTACCACGCAGAGAGGATATTCATAGTACTTTCCATCATTAGAACGACAGGCGTAAGCAACGTTATCATAGATGTCTTTTGAGGCATCCGTATACAAATCACTGAGATCGACCATAAGGCCTCTTGCACCCCAGTTAGCTACAAGCCTTTCGGGTCCCTCAAGTACGATATCCGGAGTTCTTCCGTATCTTATAGCCTCTTCTATCTCTCTATCACCGGTATTGTAGAATAAGTACTTTACTTTTACATTGATTTCAGGGTGAGATGCAGTAAAATCATTAATAAGCTTGGTTACAGTCTCTTCATTACCCCAATCCCCTACAGGATAAGTCCACAATTCTATCTCAGCCTCATCTACTATAGGTCTTGCTACATTACGTGAACAAGACGTAGTGGAAAGGAGGACACAAAAAATGAGAGACAGACATAACAAAGTTTTCTTTTTCATATAATCTACCACACTATCTATCATTATTTAAACCTATAGTTAAGTATAACAATGTAGAATACTTTTTTCAAGATTTAAAGTATTGAAGGTCAAAAAAGGTTCTGATAAAATACTATATAAAGTCGTTTCAAAGGAAAGGAATTGATTATGGATAAATACGTAGAAGCCTCTAGAAGGCTGATTGATTTTTTGGACAGCAACCCAAGTCCGTTTCATGTAGTAAACGCTTTGTCTAAAATGTATGAGAAGGCAGGGTTTAAGAGACTCTGTGAGAAAGACAAGTTTGATGTGGTTAAAGGCGGAGATTACTATGTAACAAGAAATAACTCTGCCATCATAGCATTTAGAGTACCAAAAGCAGACTTTAAGGGCTTTAATATAACCTCTGCGCACAGCGATTCTCCTACATTTAAGATAAAGGCTAATGCAGAGATAAATGTAGAAAAGAACTTTGTGAAATTAAATGTCGAAAAATACGGTGGAATGCTTATGGCACCTTGGTTTGACAGACCTCTTGGAGTTGCAGGCAGAGTAATGGTAAAGAATGGCAAGAAGATTGAGGAGAGGCTTCTTCATATAGATAGAGATATTGTTATGATGCCTAATCTTGCTATTCACATGAACCGTGAGGCAAATGAGGGATATAAGTACAATGCTCAAAATGATACCCAGCCTATATTTGCCGAGATTGGCTCTGGTGTTACTCTCTATGACATTGTGGCCAAAGAACTTGGCATTTCTAAGGAAGACATACTTGATACCGATCTTTTCTTATCAAACAGGGTAAAGGGTACACTTTGGGGGGCTGACAATGAATTCATAGCGGCAGGCAGGCTAGATGACCTCCAGTGTGTATTTGCGGGTGCAGAAAGTATCGTAGAAGCTAAAAATAAGAATAACATAATTGTTCACTGCGTGTTTGATAATGAAGAGGTAGGCTCAGGAACCAAGCAGGGTGCGGCATCTACCTTCCTTAAAGATGTGCTTGTCCGTGTAAATAAGGCTCTGGGTGGTGATGAGGAGAGTTATCTTAGGGCAGTGGCAAGGAGTTTTATGGTGTCAGCTGACAATGCCCATTCCGTACATCCAAACTATACGGAAAAGGCCGACCCTTGCAACAGACCTGTTGTCAACAAGGGAGTAGTTATCAAGTACAACGCTAATCAGAAATATACAACAGATGCAGTATCGGGTGCAGTATTTAGAGAAATCTGCGCTGAGGCTAAGGTGCCTGTTCAGACCTTTGTCAATCGTTCAGATGCGGCAGGAGGCTCTACCCTTGGCAATATTTCCAATACTCAGGTATCACTCAATGCAGTAGATATAGGTATGGCACAGTGGGCTATGCATTCTCCTTATGAGAGTGGCGGTGTGAAGGATACCTACTATCTTGAGGCTGCCATGAAGCAGTTCTTTAAGACTGATATTAGCGAAAAGCTGGCGTAGACCGACTGGTTATAAAAGTAATTCGGAGCAGGGTATATTATTTACTCTGCTCTCTTTTTTTATGTAAGAGAAAGTTTTAGCGCAAACCTTGACTTAGAAATAAATCTTAGTAAGATTACATAGAAAAAAATGATAAATATTTTAAGTTAATTTGCAATTACTATGAATTGTTAAATGTTTAACATATTTTTTCGGCGTTATTTATAATTTTTTGGTATAAATAACTAAAATAGCTTGCTTTTTATCTAAAAACATACTAAAATTTAAAAGCTAAACGGAAATAATTAGCATCTTAACTAATAATGAGGAGGGCATGTGAATGGGAACTTTAGCAATTTCAGTACCAATTTGCGCGGCGATTGCACTTGTTTTTGCCTTTGGTCTGGCAAAATGGATAGGAGGCCTGGACAGTGGAACGGATAGGATGAAGGAAATATCCGGCTACATCCACGAGGGAGCCATGGCTTTCCTTAAAAGAGAGTACAAGACTATGGTTATAGTTGTCGTTGTACTTTTCGTGCTTATCGGAGTGCTGCTTAACAGCTGGGTTACAGCCATACTTTATGTGGTAGGTGCATTGCTTTCAGTACTTGCAGGCTACTTTGGCATGACAGTAGCAACAAAAGGAAATGTAAGAACTGCCAACGCAGCAAAAGACGGCGGTATGGTTAAGGCACTTAAGGTAGCCTTCCGCTCGGGTGCTGTCATGGGGCTTTGTGTAACAGGTCTTGGACTATGTGGACTTGGAGTCATCTTTGTGGCAATGGGAGTGGATGCAGCAGATGTAATCACAGGCTTTGGACTTGGTGCATCATCTATGGCGCTTTTTGGACGAGTAGGCGGTGGCATCTATACCAAGGCAGCAGACGTTGGAGCAGACCTTGTAGGAAAGGTAGAGGCAGGTATCCCTGAGGATGATCCTAGAAACCCGGCAGTTATTGCTGACAACGTAGGCGACAATGTAGGGGACGTGGCAGGAATGGGCTCAGACCTTTTCGAATCCTATGTGGGCTCAATTATTTCGGCCATTACCTTAGCTGTAGTTATTCCAAAGATTACACCGCAGATAGGAGCAGAATTTGCTCTTGACCCTTATATGGGCTCACTGTTCCCATTACTTCTATCAGCTATAGGCATAATCGCCTCAATCCTTGGCATTATGTTCGTAAGGGGCAAAGAAGGAGGCAACCCTGCGTCAGCACTTAATGCAGGAACCTATGTGAGCGGTATCATAGTTATCATTGCTTCATTTGTAATGAGCAAGATGCTTCTTAATACCTACAATCCTGCCATAGCTATAATAGCGGGACTTATAGTTGGTATAGCCATAGGAAAGCTGACAGAGATATATACCTCAGGAGATTATAAGCATGTTAAAAAGATAGCAGAACAGTCACAGACAGGTTCAGCTACTACGATTATATCAGGACTTGGAGTAGGTATGATGTCTACACTTTGGCCTATTATCTGCGTTGCAGCAGGTATCCTTGTTGCCAATGCATTTGCGGGACTTTACGGTATTGCACTTGCGGCTGTAGGTATGCTTTCAACCACAGCTATGACAGTTGCGGTAGACGCTTACGGCCCTGTATCAGATAATGCAGGCGGTATAGCAGAAATGTGTGAGCTTCCTCACGAGGTAAGAGAGATAACAGACAAGCTTGATGCTGTGGGCAATACCACAGCAGCTATAGGTAAGGGATTTGCCATTGGATCAGCTGCACTTACAGCTCTTGCACTCTTTGCTTCCTATTCACAGGTGGCAAAGCTCGATTCAATAAGTCTTCTTGATCCTCTTGTAATAGCAGGTCTCTTTATAGGGGCTATGCTTCCTTTCCTCTTCTCAGCTATGACCATGAATTCTGTGGGCAGGGCTGCAAATGATATGATAGAGGAAGTTAGAAGACAGTTTAGAGAGGACAAGGGCATAATGGAGGGCAAGTCTAAGCCTGATTATGCAAAGTGTGTAGATATATCTACAAAGGCTGCGCTTAAAGAGATGATACTTCCGGGACTTATGGCTATAGCGGCACCTCTTGCTGTAGGTATAGTTATGGGAACCGAGGCTCTTGGTGGTATGCTTGCAGGTGCTCTTTCATCCGGTGTACTTCTTGCAATCATGATGAGTAATGCCGGTGGTGCTTGGGACAATGCTAAGAAATACATAGAAGAGGGACATTTTGGAGGAAAGGGAAGTGAGCCTCACAAGGCAGCAGTAGTAGGTGATACAGTGGGCGATCCTTTCAAAGATACATCTGGTCCTTCAATCAATATTCTTATTAAGCTTATGACTATAGTTGCAGTTGTATTTGCTCCTCTTTTTGTGGCTATAGGCGGCTTACTTTAATTTGATTTTTATACCGGTTTAAGCTTGAAAAATGACGGCTCCGGTGCTAACATAAGCCTATAGATGTTGATAGGTGGTTGTGTAATAAGGCATCTGTTTTAATAAAATTAAGGCAGGTGCCTTAAATTGTGTCTGACACTTGTATCATTATATTAAAAAATAGTTATTTAATCAGATGCTATAGTATAGGTGGGATAAAGAGGCAAAAAATGGAAAATAAACTTATTAAAGAATTAAGAGAAGAAATATCAGGGAAAAAGGTACTCATTCTGGGCTTTGGCAGAGAAGGGAAGCTAAACCTTGAAGTGGTTGCAAGGGCAGGAGAAGTGAGTAAAATTGTCATTGCGGATCAGAATGATATAAATATTAAGGAAGCAAGGGATATAGTCACTAAAGCAGGAAGTAAGAACCTCGATATAAGTACAATAACAGGAGAGGACTATTTGTCTCACTTAGACGAGTTTGATATAGTCTTTAAGAGTCCCGGAGTAGTCCTTCCTAAGCCTTTTTATGAATATAAAGCCCTGATAACTTCTCAGGCTCAGTATTTTCTAAAGGTATATGGAGGACAGACTATAGGAGTGACAGGCACAAAGGGAAAGAGCACTACCACAACCCTCATCTACCACGAACTAAAGGAAAATGGCTTTGATACAGTTTTGGTTGGAAATATTGGTATACCTGCCTTTGGACTCATAGACGAGATAAAGGATGATACTAAGGTAGTATTTGAACTTTCCTGTCATCAGCTGGAATACGGCAGCTATTCTCCTCATATCGGTGTATATCTAAATATCTTTCCTGAACATCTTGACCACTATGGAAGCTTTGAAAAGTACAGAGCTTCAAAGGAAAACATATACAGAAATCAAAAAGAGGGAGATAGGCTCTACTGCGGAACCGGGGTTATACCAAAGAAGGGTGAGGCTAAGTCGGAGGTAACTGTGGTTTATGACTTTAATAGAGATGATAAGAAGTTTGAAAATGACGAGCATGTTACTACATTTGTAGAAGGAGATTTCATATCCCATAAAACATTTACCTTTAGTATAAAAGAGCATGAAACAGCCTTAAGAGGCTTTCACAATTTCTTTGATATAGCCATAGCTTTCGCTGTCTGCACGGACCTTGGTGTAAGTATAGAAGGCTTTGAGGCTGCTCTAAGGACATATAAACCTCTCCCGCACCGCCTTGAATTCGTGGGGAATGTAGACGGGATAAAGTTCTACGACGATTCTATCTCCACAATTCCTGCTACAGCGATAGAAGCGATGAATACCATAAGTGATACTGATACTATAATCATAGGAGGAATGGACAGAGGAATAGACTACGAGCCTCTTATAAAATACCTTGAAAAGTCTAAGGTTCCTAATATTATTCTTATGGAGACTACCGGGGCAAGGATTAGGGAAGAGATAAAGATGGGCTATATGGAGCTAAACAATTCAGACAGGCTTTATCTTGTGGACAATCTTTACGACGCAGTTAAGCTTGCAAAGAAGATAACTAAGAAGGGGAAATCCTGCATCATGAGTCCTGCTGCCGCAAGCTACGGCATATTTAAGAACTTTGAAGAAAGAGGAGAGACCTTTAAGAAGTTTGTAAAAGAAGAATAATCCGAATTTTATCAACCTTTTGTGTACAGGACCCAAAACTGAAAGAAGAAATTTCTCTAAAAAACGCAGAAAAAATTTAAAATAAAGAATTGATAATCGCGCTTTTTTGTTTTATCATGTGTTTTGCAGAGTCATAGGAGTTATTATGCGATGGCGCATCATAGAATGATGGCCGTTAACATTTGCCATTTAATGAGAAGATTGTGAGTGCTTTTAGGGAATGCTCGGATTGTTGGGGAAAATAAATAATAAGGATTCAGGTAAACAATGAAAGAAAAGAAGAATCTTACACTGAATTATATCTTTGTTCAGGTTGGTATGTGGGCAATGTACGCACCCCTTATGGGGTACACTTCAGTTTTTTTACTTGCAAAGAAATTTACCAATACGGAAGTCGGTATAATTTCAGGACTGGGCTGCGTGATATCCGCAGTATTACAGGCTTTGATATCTGCCTATGCGGATAAGGAGAATGCCAAGTCAGTTAAAACCCTTCTCACCATGATTGCGAGTTTCCAGCTTGTTCTAGCGGGTGTGCTTTTGGCCCTTGGCAACCATCTCTTCTTAGTAGCAGGCATAGTATTTGGTGCACTTATCGCTATCATGCAGTTAATGGTGCCTCTTACTAACTCTCTTGCTATGGAAATGATGAACCAGGGGAAGGAGATTAATTACGGAGTTGCCAGAGGGACAGCCTCCTTGCTTTATGCGGTACTTGTGAACTCGATGGGAGCTTTTGTAAAAGATGATGACCTAAGCATAGTTCCTATTGCCACTATGATATCAGCCTCCATTCTGCTTGCTGGCACTGTTTTCTTTCCTTTTAAGAAGGCCAAAAGACACCGGGAATCTGTGGAGGAGAGGACTTACGAGACTAAGCCTTTCTTAGTGAAGTACCCTAAACTTGCTATATTTTTAGTAGGGGCTGTGTGTGCCTATGTAGGACATAATCTTATTAATACATTTTTATACCAGATTGTTATGCTTAAGGGTGGAACTCATACCAATATGGGCATCTGCCTGGCTCTGGCTGCAGTATTTGAAATACCTGTTATGTTTGGTTTTGCCTTCCTTGTCACAAAGAGAGACAGCAGCACCTGGGTGAGAGTTGGTAGTGTAGGTATTATGTTTAAGATAATACTAACCCTTATTGTACCTAATGTGATGAGTCTTTATTTTGTACAGGTCTGTCAGCTGTTTGGCTTTGCAACCTTTGTAGTGGCTACGGTCTACTATGCAAACCACGCTGTAGAGGAATGTGATAGAGTTAAGGGACAGGCTTATATGACTATGTCAAATACACTTGGAATAGTTTTTGCTTCTCTTCTTGGTGGAGCACTTATAGATATTCTTGGTACCAATGGAATGCTTGTGGTAGGCTCCATAATTTCGGTTGTAGGCTGTGTATTAGTATTCATATCGACTACTAAGGAAAAGAAGGAGGCTATATAGAAAGATTGACAAAGTCTATCTGTTATAATATCATATAGATATTGTATACAAGTATACTGATGTGGAGGTTTTATGAAAAAAATACCGTTTGTAACATTAGATGAGGTAAAGGAAATAGTAAAGACCTACCCTACTCCTTTCCACATCTATGATGAAAAGGGAATTAGGGAAAATGCTAGAAATCTAAAAAAAGCTTTTGGCTGGAATAAGGGCTTTAAGGAGTACTTTGCAGTAAAGGCTACACCTAATCCATATATTTTAGATATTCTAAAAGAAGAGGGCTGTGGAACAGACTGCTCATCTCTTGCAGAGCTTATGATGAGTGAAGCCTGTGGAATAACAGGAGAAAATATCATGTTTTCGTCAAATGTTACTCCTGCCGAAGAGTATGTAAAGGCAAGAGAGCTTGGGGCTATCATCAATCTTGACGATATAACCCATATAGACTTTCTAAAAGACTGTGCAGGCATACCTGAGAAAATAAGCTGCCGTTACAATCCGGGCGGAGTATTCAAGGTAAGCAATGACATTATGGATAATCCAAATGATGCAAAGTATGGTATGACCAAAGCACAGATGTTTGAGGCATTTACCCGTCTTAAAGAGCTTGGCGTAAAGGAATTTGGCATACATTCATTCCTTGTAAGCAACACAGTAACCAATGACTATTATCCTATGCTTGCTACAGAGCTATTTAAGCTTGCTGTAGAGCTTAAGGAAAAATGTGATGTTCACATAGGCTTTATTAATCTGTCAGGAGGTGTGGGAGTTCCTTACAGACCTGAACAGGAGCCAAATGACATCTTTGTCATAGGTGAGGGAGTAAGAAAAGCCTTTGAAGAAATCCTGGTGCCAAATGGTATGGGAGATGTGAGCATATTCACTGAGCTTGGTAGATTTATGCTTGCTCCATATGGACATCTTGTAACTAAAGCAATACACGAGAAGCATATTTACAAAGAGTATATAGGTGTAGATGCCTGTGCTGCTAACCTTATGAGGCCTGCAATGTACGGAGCTTATCATCATATAACGGTGCTTGGTAAGGAAGATGAGAAAGAAGAGTTTAAGTATGATGTGACCGGTTCACTCTGTGAGAACAATGATAAGTTTGCAATAGACAGGATGCTTCCGCATATTGATATGGGAGACTATCTGGTCATCCACGATACAGGGGCCCATGGATTTGCAATGGGCTACAACTACAATGGAAGGCTCAGATCGGCAGAGCTTTTAAGAACAGAGGCGGGGGGAGTCAAACTTATAAGAAGGGCTGAAACACCTGCTGATTATTTTGCTACCTTGGACTATCCGGGGCTTAGCAAAACAAAGTAAAAAAATTTTTCGTTTTTTGAGATTTTTAAAAGAAAAAGACTAAAGTAATGATAATTTTTGCCGATAAATAAATCAGAGATACTAATTGAACTTGGTTAGGAGATTTATTTATCGGTTAATTTATATCCAAACCAAAACAGATTAATGGAAGGTGATGTTATGAGAGTAGATAATTTTGGACAGATTTCAAACGCTTACAATGTTAGCAAGGCAAGAAAGCCTGAAGCCGTGGCTAAGACTGAGAGAGGCAGTGACACAGTTGAAATCTCTGATGCAGCTAAGACATTTCAGGTAGCAAGGACAGCGGTGAATTCTGCTTCTGATGTCCGTACTGACAAGGTTGCACAGCTTAAGTCTGCAATTGAGAACGGTACTTACTCTGTTTCTGCAAGAGATATAGCTGATAAACTTCTAGAGGGACGTTTTTAGAATAGAAGATGGCAAATAAATAATCGGAGGAACTATGGCGAGCTTAATTGAAGAACTAATCATGGTCCTAGGCGAAGAGGAAAGGATTTACAGTGAAATCATTCCTCTCGCTGAGAAAAAAACCCGAATAATTGTAAAAAATGACCTCCAGTCTTTAACCAGCATTACTGAGGAAGAGCAGGCTTTAGTGAGCAGAATCAGCAAACTGGAAAAGAAAAGACAGGAGGTCATTCGTAATATAGGCATAGTTATGAATAAGAAGGAAAGTGAACTAAACTTCCTTTCTATCATCAATCTGATAAGAGGGCAGGAAAGAGAGCAGCAGGAGCTTAGAGTAATACACGATAAGCTTAAAAGCACTATTAGCCTTCTAGCTATGCTTAATGAGAGAAATCAGATGCTTATAAAGCAGTCGCTCGAAATGATTGATTTTGATATGAATCTGCTTCAGAGCCTGAGGACCTCTCCGGGAGTAGGACAGTATAATACATTCTCAGAAGTAGAACTTCAGGGTGAAAAAAGCGGGATGTTTGATGCTAAGAGTTAATTACAGCAGGGAGATATAATATGAGTTTAATGACAAGCTTTGGCGTGGGAGTTTCGGGTCTTAACACAGCCCAGAATTCGCTTAACGCGACTGCACACAACTTAACCAACGTTGATACTAAGGGCTATGTACGCCAGCAGGTGCTTACTGTTGATAAGGAATACGAGAGAACAGCAACACTTAGATACATGGACCAAACCGGTCATGGCTCTATCGTAGACAAAATCAGACAGCTAAGAGACAGATTCTTAGATGATTCTTTTAGAAGAGAGAGCGGAAGACAGGGATTCTACAATGCACAGGCAGAAATTGTGACAGAAGTAGAGAATCTTTTTGGCGAGCTTCAGGGTACAACCTTCCAGAGCTCGATGCAAGACCTCTGGAAATCGGTTCAGGAACTTCAGAAAGAGCCTGAGAGCGTGGTCGCAAGAACTTCTTTGGTTGAGACAGCGGGAACTTTTATTGAGCGTTGTCATACCATTACTACTCAGCTTAAAAGCCTAAGACAGGATATCAATCTTAAGATAGAAAACAATGTGAAGCGTATCAATGAGATTGGAGTAAGGCTTGACCAGATAAATGATGAAGTCCGCAAGGAAGAGGTCATCGGTCAGTCAGCAAACGACTACAGAGATGAGAGAAACAAGCTTCTTGATGAGCTTGGAAGCTACGTGAAGGTTAGCTACAAAGAAGTCAAAGATGGCTCTGTACTTGTTACAGTAGAGGGAACACAGTTTGTAACCGAATTCGGGGTAAATGAGATAGGCCTTAAGACTACCGATGATGAACTTAAATTACACACTCCTGTATGGAACTTTGATATAAATGACGATAAGGAGCCAAGAGAAGTATTTAACTTTGACTTCCCTCCAACATCAGCAGCAGATACAGATATAGGCTCACTTAAGGGACTCCTTCTTGCAAGGGGCAGGCAGGGAAGATATACCGATATTCCTGTACAGCCAAAGCCCGAGGACTATGAAGAGGGTGAAAATGATGAGCATTACATAAGTGCGATGAGAGCCTTTGAGCAGGCAAAGGTTAACTACAACAACACCGTAGCGCCTTCTCTTTTAACTAATACAGAGGCACAGTTTGACCAGTTAATCCACGGTCTTACTACCATGATAAATGACATACTTGCACCAAACCTTACTGCAACCTGGACAGATGGAGGAGTTCCGGTATGGAAGAATTCAGAGGGCAAGGTGCTTGAGGGAGATGAGATTCCTAATATAGATATTTCAGACCTCGAAGACTATAAGATAGAGGAAAAAGATGCCTTAGGCAATCCTACAGGAAGATACAAGGTATCCATCCTCGATGCTAAGAATGCACCAGTTAGTGCAGATAAAACTAAAACACCGGGTAATGCACTCTTTGATAGAAAGAGTACGCCTCGTTATAAAGAGCTTGATGTGGAGATGGACGGCAAGAAGGTAATGCTCTACAACAGTGAGGACTATGATCCAAACTATGAGGGCTCTAAGTACTCGATGTTCTCTATGGGAGAAATTGAGGTAAATAAGCAGATAAGGGGAAATGTTTCTCTCATACCTTTAAGCTATAACACCAACACAGGCGATTACAGTATGGATATAGCCGCAAAGCTAAACAAAGTATGGGATGAAAAATTTGCTGTATTAAATCCAAACACACTTACTAAAAATAATTTTATGGAGTATTATACAGCTTTTACTTCTGAGGTGGCCAATACAGGGCATACCCTTAAAGCTATGGCTAAGAGCCAGGAAACCACAACCCAGAGTGTGGATAACCAGAGGCAGCAGGTGCTTGGTACCTCTTCAGATGAAGAGCTTACACATATGATTAAATTTCAGCAGGCCTTTAATGCGGCATCCAGGTATATTACAGTAATAGATGAGATGCTCGAGCACGTTGTAACCAGACTTGGTTAAGGCCTATTCGTGAACAAATAGGAGATATATATATGCCATCAACATTTTTTGGATTGGATATAGGTACGTCAGGACTTCATACCTATCAGGCTGCGCTCAATACAACTGCGCACAATATAACTAACACAAGGACAGAAGGATACAGCCGCCAGCAGGTTAACCGTCAGGCAAAGGATCCTATTGCCATCGCACAGCGCTATGGTATGGTAGGAACCGGTGTTACTGCTAACAAGATTTCACAGGTAAGAGATGAGTATTATGACTTAAAATACCGCTCTGCCAATACAGTTAACGGAGAATATGAAAGCAGAGCTTACTACTTAAATAACATCCAAAATTTCTTAAATGAAATCAAGGAGGGTGGCTTCAATACCAACTTTAAGAATCTTTTCAATGGTATGTCAGAGGTTGAAAAAAACCCTACAAGTAAGTCTGCAAGGGCGCAGATGGTAAACCAGGCCTATGCTCTTACTGAGTATTTTAACAATGTATCTGAGAACTTAAAAAACACTCAGAATGAAGTTAACTTCGCTATTAAAAATACCGTAGATACCATTAACTCATACGGAGACCAGATTGCAACCCTTACCAAGCAGATAAATATGGTAGAGGTAAGCGGAGGCTTTGCAAACGACCTTCGTGACCAGAGAAACCTCCTTGTGGACAAACTTTCTGAGCTTACAAGCGTAAGTGTTAAGGAGGAGAAAATCGGTGAGGCTCTTGATGGAAAGCTTGCGGGAGTTACTCATTATACAGTTAAGATAAATGGCGGTTATCTTGTAAATAACTACAGGGCCAATAAGCTTGATGTAGTGCCAAGAGATTATATAAGCAATATAAATGACGTAGAGGGTCTATATGATGTGACCTGGGCAGACGGTCAGGGATTTAGTGCACATAACAGCCACCTTGGCGGTAAGCTTGGTGCCCTTTTTGAAATGCGTGACGGCAACAATATGGCGTCTCTTAGATGTCACGTAAAAGAAGCTTCAGAGGGCGATACAGAGATAACTCTTGAAGATACCAATATCAACAGCATTGAGGAAATGAACTTCCCACCTAGAGGGCGTATACAGTTAGGAAGTGAAGAGTATGAGTACACAGGCTTTGATGTGAAGATTGAGAAAGACGAAGATACAGGAAAAGATAAATATAAATATATTTTTAAGCTAAAGGAAGATAAGCCTATCACTAAGGACATAAGCGAGGATTCAAAGGTGGTTGCCAAGATAGGCGAGCAGGTTAATTTTAAGGGAATTCCTTATTACCTGGACCAGTTAAATACCTTTGTAAGAAAGTTCTCCAAAGAATTTAATGAGGTACATAAGACAGGTGTGGACCTTGATGGCAATAAAGGAGAAGACTTCTTTAATGGTATTGACAAGACTACAGGCGAGAACTACAAGTTCAAGGTGCCTGGAACTGAGGATGAAGACGGCAATGAGATAACAGAGTTTTCATCAGATGACGAGACATACTACAGACTGGTTGCCCATAATTATTCCGTAACAAGGACGTTTAAGGAGAATCCAAGCCTCATAGCTGCAGCCAGCACTATATCTGAGGGTATAGAGAATACAGATGTAATGAAGAAGCTCGAGAGTCTTCAGAGGGATAGAACCATGTTTGACCATGGTAAGCCTGAGGAATTCTACCAGTCACTTACATCTGATATAGGAGTTGGAGCAAAGACAGCAGAAACATTTGCAAAAAATCAGGATATGATGGTTAAAGCAATTAATAACCAAAGGCTCTCTATTTCAGGCGTTGACAGTGATGAAGAAGCTATGGATTTGGTTAAATTTAGAAATTGTTATAATCTTTCTGCTAAAGTAATTACAGTAATGAACGAAATATATAATAAGCTGATTAATGAAATGGCAGTTTAATTTCAAAGTGATATAGAAAGGACTTAAGGCTATGATGAGAGTTACCAACCAGATAATGACCAATAATACTCTGACTAACATAAATACTAACAAGCTCAATCTTATGGGTATAGAGGAACAGTATCAGACAGGAAAGAAGATACAGCGTCCTTCTGATGATCCGGTTGTTGCAGTTAGAGCACTGAAGCTTCGTAACAATCTTACTGAGATAAAGCAGTATTTTAAGAAGAATGTTCCGGATGCAAAGAGCTGGCTGCAGGTAACTGAAAGTGCACTCACTCAGGTGACAGACATCTGTAGAACACTTCATGGCCTTGCCACTCAGGGCTCTCAGGACAGCCTTACAGCTGAGAACCGTGCAAGTATAATGAAGACAATGGCGCAGTACAGACAGCAGATATACCAAGAAGGAGATGCTAACTACGCCGGAAGATATGTGTTTACGGGGTATAAGACGGATACAAGCCTTACATACCTTGAAAATGATAAGAGCAAGCAGTATACAATTACTGAAGAGTTTGATAAGACATCCATCAAAAACAACCTTAGGACTTACGGCGGATTCTCCCTTAAGGACTATGAACCGGGCGGGGTCAATGATTTCACCGAACACGCAGAGAATATGGCAGTAAATTACATAAGGCTTTCATACAAGAACCTTGACGCTGCATCAGATGATTTTCCAAAGCTTATAGTGAAGGATGCCGATGGCAATGAGGATAGCATTGATATTACGTCTACAAATGAAAATGGAGAGGTGCTTACCTCTAAAGATTCAAAAGCTTATGAAAAGCCTGAGACAGGAGCAAAGTTCATAGCTGACACAGGAGAGCTCATTCTTTCTGATGAAGCTTATGAAAATCTTAAGAGTGCAAAAAGCTTCAATGTAGTGTATAATAAAACTGAATTCCAGACTGGCGATGTTCGTCCTGAACACTATTTTGACTGCACAGCAACTCCTTTTGATGCTGATGGTAATCTTACAGAAGATGAAAGTAAGATAATCAACTACAAAAAGGAAGACCAGGATATAGAGTACGAGGTAAGTTTCAACCAGAGGCTTCAGATAAATACTCAGGCAAAGGATGCGCTTACTCAGGACCTTGGCAGAGAGCTTGATGGAATTCTTACAAGCATTGAGGATGTGAATCTTGTAGAAAGTAAAATCAAAGAGGTAGACAAGGTAATAGGCAATACTACAGATGAGAATGACCTCGCTAGCCTTAAGCAGCTTAAGGAGGCTATGAATACAGAGCTCACCCTTAAGAAAAAGGTTATGCAGGAGAGATTTTCCAAGGCCATTAATAACATAAGAGATTATCAGGATGTAGTAAATAAGTCTATCGCAGACCTTGGTAGTCGCGATGCAAGACTGGACCTTACGGAAGAGAGACTCTCCGGACAAACTGATGATTTTACCGACCTTATGTCAAATAATGAGAATGCGGATCTTGTTGAGACTATTATTAACTTTAATGCACAGAATGTAATATACAATGCATCTCTCCAGGCAGGTGCAAAGGTAGTGCAGAATTCATTATTGGACTTTTTAAGATAAACATTAACAATATAACCTAAATGAAAGAGGTGGAAAACATGCTTGTAAAGACAAGATTTTTTGGAGAAGTTGATATCGAAGATGAGAAAATCCTTACATTTGACAACGGGATTATGGGCTTCGAGGATATGAAACGCTGGACACTTATTTATGACATTGAAAAGGGTTCCGAGGGTCCTATTTCATGGTTCCAGTCACTTGATATGGCAGAGCTTGCTCTTCCTGTAATCAACCCATATACTGTTACAGCAGTATATGAGCCTGTTGTTGAAGATGAGCTCCTTAAGCCACTCGGAGAATTTAAGGATGAAGAACTTGTTACACTTTTAACAATTACTATTCCAAGTGAGGACCCTAGCAAGACAACTGCTAACTTCAGGGCTCCTATACTTATCAATCCTGTAAACCGCAAGGGAATACAGGTTATAGTAAATAATGAAGACTATCCTATTAAGTTTAGCATCTACGAATCAGTTCAGAAAATGAAGGCAGAGAAAAACAAGTAAGAGGAGGAATGACAATGTTAGCTTTATCAAGGAAACCCGGTGAAAGTGTCATTATCGGAAATGACATTGAGCTTACCATCCTTGAAGTAAAGGGAGAACAGGTAAAAGTCGGAATCAAGGCTCCTAAGAGCGTTGCGATATATAGAAAAGAACTGTTCGAGCAGATACAGGAGTCTAATAGAGAGGCTTCCCATGCTTCAGAGAAGGGTATGAAGGATATAAACAAAATTTTTGAATAAAATATAAGAAGGGTTAAGTTTACCCCTGACACTGCCGATAAGACTTATAGAAAGCGTATTCTATGTTTTAAAACTATTTCAACATGCAAAGGATTGTATGATTTAAGTTTACATGGAGGTGAACAAATGAGTCTTAAAGTGATGCCTAATGCTGTAAGTCAGTCTGGCATCGAATTTAACGGCAATATTAGCTACCCTGCAAAAAGTGGGAGAGAGACTAAATTTGACATCGACGTAGCTATTACCGGTCGTGCCAAGAAAGGGTATGTTGGACAGACTGACAACCAGGGAAACGAAAACGGGATTGCGGACTCAGAAGATGAGAACCGCATAAAGAGCGCAATTGACCAGGCGAATGAGAGGATTAAGCAGTCAAACGGTTACAGGAGGTTAGCTTTTTCGTATAACAAGGAAACTGGGAAGATTTCCATAAAGGTATATGATGAGATAACCAGAGAACTAATCAAAGAGATTCCGCCTGATAAAAACAAAAGTATACTTGAGAGAATACATGATTTGGCAGGTATAGTTGTTGACGAAAAAAGGTAAGGAGGAATTGATATGCCAATAAGACTTTCAGGAATTAACTCTGGTATGGATACTGATTCTATGATCAAGAAGATCATGGACGCGCAGAGAACCAAGCTTAGCAAGGTTGAGGGAAAGAAAACCAAGCTTGAGTGGAAACAGGAAAAGTGGAAAGAGCTTAATACCAAGCTTTATTCTCTTTATACCAATAAGATATCTGCGCTTAGGTTCTCAAGTGCTTATACAACCAAGAAGACTTCAAGCACAAATGAAGGTGTAGTTAAGGTTACCGGTGAACCATCGGCTTCTGACGGAGCACATAAGATACAGGTTAAGCAGGTGGCTACAGCCCAGAGCGTAACCGGTGCAAAGGTAACAGATATTGAAGATTTCGGTAAGGATTCAGTGCTTACAGACAATGGATTCGAGCTTGGTGAGGAGATTACATTCAAGGTAGGCGACAAGGAGCATACCTTAGAGGTAAACGGTGATACCACAGTTGGAGACTTCCTTAATGCGGCTAAGAAGGCAGGTATTAATGCAAGTCTTGATACCAAGCAGCAGAGAATTTACTTATCTTCAAAAGAGAGCGGCTTAGCCAATGCTTTTGAGATTAAGGAGTCTAAAAACGATGTGAGCTTGACGAGCGGACTTGAAAAGCTTGGTCTTTCGGGTTCAGGAGTTACCAAGCTTGATGCAAAGAATGCTATCTTTAGAGTAGATGGTACTGAGTATGAGACAGCTACAAACACCAACACCATTAACGGTCTTAATATAACAGTGTCAGGAACTACTGCTGACTATGACTTAGGTGATGCAGGAAAGAGTGTTTCGGTAAGTGCTACTACTGATGTAGATTCTGTATATAACAACTTCAAGGGCTTTATTAAAGAGTACAATTCTATCTTGAAAGAGATGAATGAGCTCTACTATGCAGGTTCTTCAAGAGGATATTCTCCTCTTACTGCTGACCAGAAGAAGGACATGTCTGAAAAGGATGTTGAGAACTGGGAGAAGAAGATAAAGGATTCCCTTCTTAGAAGAGATGAGAAGCTTGGCAATGTACTTAATGGTATGAGGGAAGCTATGCAGACCTCAGTAAAAGTTGGAGCTGATTCAAACGGTGAAGGCGGAACCAAGTATAGTCTCGCTAGCTTTGGAGTTATGACCTCTTCTGACTATAAGGAAAAGGGGCTGCTTCATATATTTGGAGATTCTGAGGACGGAGTATATTCTGCAAAGGAAGACAAGCTAAAGAAGGCTCTTACAGAGAATCCATCTGAAACAGCAGAGGCTCTTCAGGGAATTATGAAAAATCTTTACGATAAGATGACAGATGCAATGAGGGGTACCAGCCTTTCATCAGCTATGACATTCTACAACGATAAAGAGATGGTACAGCTTTCTACTACATACAAGAAAGAATATACTACACTTGAAGACAAGCTAAACAAGATGGAAGACAAGTACTACAAGCAGTTCGCTGCTATGGAAAAAACTATGGCTACCATGAATGCTCAGAGCAGCAAGCTTCAGAGCATGCTTGGAAGATAATAAAAGGATTACGAAGAGATATCATGATTATGGTATCTCTTTTTGAATGCAAAGAGGACGAAGCCACTATAAGGTAAATGGTTATATTCGTATTCGTGATTTTAATATATAAAAACACAAATGGTTAAATATTATTTCACAAATTAAATTTTTAAAGCATCTAAAGTAAAGTTTGCTTTATCCGATATATACTTTGTAATTAGTAACAGACATACATTTGGAGGGAGTACGATGACAAACGCAGCTAGTCTTTATCAGGGAGCATCAATAAATACAGCTACGCCTGCTGAACTTACACTTATGCTCTACAATGGAGCTATCAAGTTTTGTAACCAGGCAATGGCCGGCATTGAGGAGAAGAACTTAGAGAAGGCAAACAATAACCTGATTAAAGCGCAGAACATTATATGGGAGCTTCAGGGAACCCTGGACTTCAAATATAAGGTAGCTAAAGATTTTGATATCATTTACCAGCGCATATTAAGAAACCTGCTTATGGCAAACATCAGAAAGGATGCGGATAAGCTTAATGAAGCCCTTGAGGATATAAGAGGAATGAGGGACGTATGGGTAGAAGTAATGAAGGCGGCAAAGAATTCATAATGAATACAGAAGTGGGAAATTACTTAGAACTTATGGCTGATTCTCTGGTTAAGAAGGGGAAAAAACTTGAAGAGGTGCTTGAACTTACAAAGGCACAGGAAACCCTGCTTAGCAAAGAGGAATTTGATGAAGAGAACTTTGACAATCTCATAAACAAAAAAAGTGCGTTGATTGAAGAGATAAATAAGCTTGATGAAGGTTTTGAACTTACTTATAACAGAGTAAGGGAAATGATTAAGGAGAATCCTAAGGCCTATAAAGATAAGATAGAGAAGCTTCAGAATTCAATTAGAACACTTGTAGATAGGGGAGTGGAGATAGAAGCCTGCGAAAGAAGAAACCAGATTAAGTTCGATCTTAAGGTTTCTAAAGGTAAGGACAAGATTCGAAGCTATAACCTAAACAGCAATGCAGTCACAAAATACTACAGCAATATGAATGGTAGTGTGGATGGCACAACATATTTCGTGGACAAAAAAAAATAATTATAAAATACTAAAGTTTTTGAAAACGATGTCGATATATATTGTGAAGGTAAAACTTAAGGCTAATCAAAAGGAGTGTACGGCCTTAAAGAGAGGCCAAAAGTTTTATAACTATATTAAATTAATTATTCAGCAAGGAAGCTGAATACAAATTCAAGGAGGAAAATTATTATGGTAGTACAGCACAATCTTACAGCAATGAACT
>NZ_DBHIEC010000001.1:260764-267545 GCF_057250765.1 Catonella sp. | reverse complement strand
CGGAGCGAAGCGGATGCCGGAGCGAGTCTGAAATGTTATCATTCGGAGCGTCACTATTCACTATGGGATATCCTGCGGAAGAGGGTAAGCAGCAGGATCGCTTTGATGAGGCAAGAATACACTATGTTTTCTGATAATGCCCTTAGTGCTTTCACACTTATTTCGGTCGCAAATTCGGTCGTAAAATTTTACGATTGAAATTGCAAATGAATTCGGTTAAATCATAAAAGGAAAAAACATAAATTTACAATAAAATGTATATTCAGATAATGATAACATTAGCATAGTTATATTATATATACGAGCTTAAAAATATCGGATATTTTCAGCTTGATAATGCAGGAGATTAAGCTGGTATAAATATGGAGGTAGGGTTTTTGGTAAATTGGAAGGATATTACTAAAATTGATGCACACATTCATCTGATGCCTGAAGATGTGATTCAAGCCAATTCGGGACATGGCTATGTATTTATAGACTATGGCAGTGTAGATGACTATAAAAAGATAATGGAGCAATATAATATTGAAATGGCTATTGTCATGCCATTTAATGATCCTTATATGCTCTCCATGGATTTTAAGGTTGAAACTGTTCATTCCAATATGCTTGCTATGGTACAGAAGATGCCTTTGAAACTGCGTTGTTTCGCAGATGTTGACATTAGAAAAAATATCAATGAAACAATAAATGAATTAGATAAGGTGATAGCTAGGGATGAATTCATAGGAATAAAACTTCATCCCAGTAATGCAGGATATCCCATAGATGGATGCTATTATGAAAAAATAATTGAATATGCAAGCAAAAAAGATATTTTAGTTGAAATTCATTCTTACCCTAAGGAACATTTACAGGATGATGTATGTTCTCCAAGCCGGATTAAAAATGTATTAAAGAAATACCCTAATGTAAGGCTGTCAATTGCTCATCTGGGAGGATTTCAAGTGGAAGACTTGTATGGTCTTAATGCATATTTTAATTTTTCCGCAATCCTGCCTGATTATGTAAATAGATTTGGAATAAAGAGGACAAATGAGATACTGCGCTTGATAGGTGTGGATAAACTGGTTTTTGCAACGGATTTCCCGGATAGCAGATGCTTAAAACCAAAGGAAATCTATGATAAATATTTTGAAATACTTAATGAAATGGACTTTTCTCTGGAAGAAGCTGAGAATATATGTAGAAACAATGCCTTGAAGATGATTGATAAAATATAAATATATGAGTAGAAAGAATAAATTGGTAACAGAGTGAAAGAGGGCTATGTATATGAAAGAGATTATGCTTAAAAGATTGAAACCTTTAATTATTCAATTGATTATTTTTGGAATAACATACTCCATATCCTTTGTGCTTAGAGACCGGTACTTTTTTGGTTGGCTCATACACAATAACTTTGCCTATATATGGGTTGTAATGATTATACTTACAATGTTTGGCAAGTACTTATATTCATATGCAATAGCAATTGGAAATATAATTGGTATACTTTTAGGGCAGGTTTTGGGAGAATATATCCTAAAGCTATCTAGAGCAAAGATAGCCATTGAAACGAATGTTGATAAGATACGAGTTCTTGAAAATAGCTACTATCATGTATTTATTTGGCTTAGTTTTATTATCTTTGTCATCGTACTTGTATTTATAAATAAGTTGATAAGTAAGAGGTTAAATAGATAAAAGAAAAATCATGGAGCCTTTTTAGCCCCATGATTTTGTTGTTCTGGTATTATGCTAAAGTACTTCTTAACATCCAAAGAATCTTTGCGTAGTCCTCAAGGAAGCCATCCATCTTTGCACTTACAAGCGTGTCATTTTCATCATCAGCCTTTTCCTTGAGAAGTCTAGCACTTGCGTGAAGTGTCTCAAAGTCAGCGAGAACGTCGCTAAATACAGCGTGCATATCCTGAACGAAATCTCCGGCAGGATCCTTGATTGTAGCTAACTCAGCAAAGCCCTTCATTGTAGAAACAGGCTTTTTCCCATCCATAAGCATAAGCTCTGCAAGTTCGTCTATCTGTCCGTTAACAAAATTATAATACTCTTCAAGTTTAGCGTGTGACTGAAAGAAAGTCTTTCCCTGCACATACCAATGATAACTCTGTAATTTGTGATAAAAATGTACAAGGTTTGATAAGTAAATATTCATTGTTCTTTCCATAATAAAACTCTCCTTTCGATTTGTAATTGTTTACTGCTTCATGCTAACACAATCGTAATAGTATTTAAAGACTGATGACGATTTAAAAATAGCAAAAAATAATGATAATTATTATCAATAATTTGTGCAAAATTTTTGACTAATATTTTATAGACTTATCGTATTAAAAATAAAATGATAATCATGCGATTTTGTGGTATACTTAATCCTTGTAAGGTTCGCGTGAAACAAAGATTTAGAAGTCACATATCAAAGGTATTAAAAATTATTGAAAGCCACATTAACTATAGAGTTTAATCGTATGTAAAAAAATGAGGAGACATTTAATGAGCCAGGAATACGAATTTGTCAGATACAGTCGTTTGCACCACATAAAGGTATTTTTAAATGAAATAAAATATAGAAATTATCACACGCATAATGCATTTGAACTCCTTTTTGTACTTGACGGTGAGGGTAGGCTATCTCTTCAAACAGGATCTATAGAGCTAAGAAAAGGTTCGATTGTACTTATAAATCCTTACGAGCCTCACGAAATACAGGCTGCTGAGGGAGCTGTGCTTGGACTGTTTTTGCAGGTTTCAAGGCATTTTTGCAGAGATTACTTCCCTTATTTTTCAAGTATAACCTTCGCAAATAAGCCATTTTCAAATGATACAAAGCTTATTAAAGAAAAAATGCTGGAAATAGCACTCTGCTATCTTGAGGCCAAGCCACTTTTTGAAATGGAACTGGTTTCGCTTGTAAGCGGCTTTCTATGCGGACTTACGAAGGAATTTGATTTTTGCATTATGGATGAACATAACCATTCAATCAGAGAAAAGCGGATTCAAAGAATGAAAAGAATAACCGCCTATATAAATGACCATTACACCGAGCCTATCAGACTTGCTGAAATAGCGGAGATGGAGCAGCTTACAACTACTCATATTTCACATTTATTCAAGGATTACTACGGCATTTCTTTTCAGGATTATCTGAACAATCTTCGTTTTGAAAAGGCAATGACCATGATACTTAATACAAGGCTTTCACAGACTGAGATAGCCATTGCGGGAGGGTTTTCAGATGCAAAATATCTTTCGGGGATAATCAGGAAAAGACTGGGCTGCAGCCTATCAGAGTATAGAAGTAAAATGGCATCTAACGATGGTTTAATCAGTGAGAATGACGCTAAGAACCTGCTTGAATACAAGTACACTGATGAAGAGGGAATAAAAATGTTGAAGAAATTGGGCTTAATCTAGTCCAATTTTCTTCTTGACATTTTTGCATTATGTAATATAATACAATTAAGACATATAATTCACTAGTGAATAAGATTGAAAGGAGGAGAAATGAGGCTAATATTTGATTTTGAAAGTAAAACCCCGATTTATCAGCAGCTAAGAGACCAAATCGTTGTAGGGATAGCTGAGGGGAGGCTTACTCCCGGTGAAAAGCTTCCTACAATCAGAGCTCTTGCAGATGAAAGCGGTATCAACATGATGACTGTGAGCAAGGCTTATCAACTGCTAAACAATGAAGGCTATATAGTAACTGACAGGAGGAAGGGAACGCTTATAAGTAACAAGATTAAGACTGACCCTGTAGGAGAGAAAAAGCTTAAAGAATTAAGAGTAATCATTTCAGAGCTCCAGCTTTCTGGGCTTTCCCTTGATGAAGTGCTTACCCTTTGTACAGAATACTATAAGGAGGGATTGTAATGTTATTTAACATACTTATGTGGGCAAGTATATTTTGGATTGCGCCGTTTTTAGGATATATAATGACAAATAATGCAAAGTTCAAGAAAAACATTGCTGTTGGCGTAACCTTTATGGAAGAAGGAAAGAGGGATGAAGAGATCATTTCAAGGCTTAATAGATATAAAAAACAGGTTAAAATGATTACAGTAGTATTATTGCTTGCAGTAATTCCCGGGGTGTTTGTATCCAAATTTTGGATGCTGCTTACCTATTACCTTGTGTGGACAGATGTAACCATATTCATATATGCCATACCGTTTTACCTTTGCAACAAAGACTTAAAAGCGATTAAAAAGAGTAGGGGCTGGGTACAGCACCAAGGAGAAAAAGTTGAGATAGATATGGAAAACATACCTAATTTCAAGGAGATATCACCTTTGCTTTTCATCATCCCTTGCATTGTAAGCCTCCTGCCTCTTGTTTGGGATAGAACTTTTTATGTGCTTTATATAACCTCAGCGGCATCGGTACTTGTATTTTGGTTTTCATACCGATATTTTTACAGAAACCGCTCAGAAAGAGTAAATGAAGAGAGGGATTTGACAAGAGTGCTGACTCAGATAAGGCATTATAACTGGTCTAAGATATGGATAGTCGCATCTTGGCTGACCATACCACTTAGCTTTTCGGGACTATTATTTATAAGTCATCCGGCTTTAGCTTTGACACTCATATTCCTTGTCACAGCGGTAATTTGTGTGGAAGCTGTGGCCATTGAGGTTAAGCTTAGAAAGATGCAGGAGAGGCTTACAAGGGGAAGTGGTGTAGGAGCTATAGTAGATGAGGATGATAAGTGGATTGGAGGCATGATTTACTACAACCCCAATGACAGCAGGCTCATCGTAAATGAGAGAGTGGGCATGAATACTACTCTTAACTTAGCCCGTACTTCAGGCAAGGTAATTACACTGTTCTTTCTAATTCTATTATTGGCGTTGCCTTTTACAGGCCCTGCAATGAATGTATATTACAAACAGCCGATTAAGATAGAGGTAACAAAGGATGAAGTAGAAGCTAGACAAGGCATTACCAACTACCACATCAAACTCTCTGACATCAAGAATGTTGAGCTAATAAATGAGCTTTCGGATGATTTGGTAAGGGTAAATGGAACTTCATTTGACGACTTATTAAAGGGAGATTTTAGAGATGATAATGAGAATCTCGTACTCCTGCTCAGACCTGAAAGTAAGCCATTTATAAGGATAACCGACAAAAATGGAAAGATATTTGTATTTAGTTTTAGAGGGGATGTTAAGGGGAAATTTGAGGAGATAAGGAAATCCCTTAAGTAGACTCTAATTCCTTTGAAATGAACCATATTGATTAATAAAAAAGCTGAATAACCGTTGCACTTACGGTATGTTCAGCTTTTTACATGGAGAAAAAGTTTTGGCTAAATTTAGTCACTGTCCGTTTGACACCAGGACACCTATCTTAAAACTAAACAACTCAAAAACATAATGTAATATATACTTGACATTATGACAATAATATATTATAATATGCAATATAGAGGTGAGTATATGAAGAATAAAAGAATGAAGATTGCACGAATCGAAAATGATATGAAACAGGAAGACTTGGCAAAGTCGGTTGGTGTCACAAGGCAGACAATAGGGCTTATTGAGGCAGGAGACTATAATCCGACATTGAATCTATGCATAGCCATTTGCAAGGTGCTTGGCAAAACACTTGACGAATTATTTTGGGAGGGGCAAAATGAATAATAATATTAATGATGAGCGCATTTTATCTGAAAGAAGAAGGATACAGAGCAGAGGCTATACATATATTATTTATGCTTTGGTATTATCTATAGTGATTAAAATGGTCTTTATGGATGCAAGCTTTGAAATGTATGCATCCGAGTTGATTATTTTAATTGGAAGCGGGCTCTATATGATTATTGCCAATTATTTAAAAGGCATCAATATATGGTCAATTAATCCAAATGACGGCACAAACAGATATACTAAAAATCTCATCATTGCATCGGTAATATCTATTATACTAAATGATAATCTGAAAAAGTATACTGGGATTGGAATTACAGATTCAAAAATGACTGCAATAGTTTATTCAGTGAGCTGGATAACGATATTTTCAGTTATATCGATAGTCATGTATTACCTGAATAAGAAAAAACAGGAAAAGATAGATAGGCAGTTAGATGATGAAGAGTAAAAGTATCGGAAGATAAATGATAAAACTTAAGATAAGCATTTATAGTTTGAAATAAAAAGATAATATGAAAAAAATATATAAATAGTGTATAATAACTTATAAATGATAAACTGATAAACGATTTTAAGGAGCATCTTAGAAATGAGCAAAAAATCAGAGATTATTTTTATGCAAACAAGATTGATTAGACTGGCTGCACAAGAATGGAAATTATCAATTGAGAAAGTTATTGATATATTTAAAAAAGCCGAAGTATTAGGCTATATTGAAGATGGTTATGGAATTTTTCACTGTGAAGGTGATGGGGCAGTTTTGGAAGATGTATCAGAGTTTGTCAGAAGAAAGGGGATACAGGTAAATGCTTGATTTATCAGATGGATTACTTTTGTATCAAACAATTACTACCAAATAAACTTAAGAACCAATATTGTTTTAAAACTGATAAAGCATTGAAGTGTATAAAGCATATAGGAAGTGAGAAAATATGTCTGAAACGATGATTAGTAGAGATAGACAGGAGTACACAATTGATTTACTTATAACTATGGTTGTAGAAGAAATCTCTGAAGATACAGGCCGTGACCCTAAAGAAATATTGCTTGATTTTCTATTGTCAAAGACTGGAAGGGCATTGTATGATAGCAATTCAAAACTTTGGTGTAATGGTCCGTCATATATT
>NZ_DBHIEC010000001.1:0-260754 GCF_057250765.1 Catonella sp. | reverse complement strand
GTATAAAAAAGAGATAGGCAAGGAGTATTTATCCTGATTTACACCAAAACTTAAGATAATCGTAAGAATTAAAATCCAAATTTATGCTATACTTTAGAGATAAACTCTAAGGAGAACTTTTATAGATGGAACAAAAAGGTAATAAAGACGTACTCAAGAATATAATGTGGTCGCTTGTCACCATAGTGATAGCCGTACTCACGATTACTGCAATAACCAGCCAGGCAAAGGGATTTTCCATAAATGATGCCTGGGTTATGATTAGACATGGGAAAAAGGGATTTATGGCTTTGGCCATGGTTTCCGTTCTTCTCTATATCTACCTTGAAGGTGTGGCTATCAAATACATACTTAAGCATATCTCTGTAGATGTGAACCACCGTCAGGCGTTTTTGTACTCTGCGGCAGATATATATTTTTCTGCAATTACGCCGTCTGCCTCGGGTGGACAGCCTGCAAGCTTTTACTTTATGCGAAAAGACGGAGTCTCATTTTCAAAGGCTACCATGTGTCTTGTGCTTAACCTGCTTATGTACAGCTTTGCAATTGATTTCGTTGCAGTACTTAGCTTCGTTGTAAGACCTGATATTTTTAACAGCTTTAATGACTTTGGCAAGGTGCTTATAGTACTTGGTTTTGTCATTATGACTTCTCTGACCCTCTTCTTTTTTATGTTGCTCAAAGAGCCAAAGTGGATGGATAAACTTGGGCTTTGGGGAATAAGTATCCTGGGAAAGCTTAAGATAATTAGAAAACCTGAGAAGAAAAGGGTAAAATGGGAAGAGACAGTTAAAAAATACAGCACTGTATCCGACCTTGCTCTAGGCAAAGGGAAAATGCTGTTTGTGGCATTTCTTATAAATCTGGCTCAGCGTGTTACTCAGATATCAATAACTGTTTTTGTCTACCTTGGACTTGGTGGCAAGTTCAGGCATATGGCAGATATATGGTTCTCACAGGCATTTGCCTTTGTAGGATCAAACTGCGCTCCCATTCCGGGAGCGCAAGGTGTAGTTGACTATCTTATGATACAGGGCTTTTCCCAGTTCATGCCTGAGCCGGTTGCTGTTCACACCGAGCTTTTAAGCAGGGGAATGAGCTTCTATATCTGTATATTTATCAGCCTTATTACCATTGTTATTGGATATATGATAAGAAGGAAGAGGGTTAACAATTAGTCTTCATCATCGTAGTCGATTGGCTCAACTGAGAACTCAACTACCTTGCCTGTCTTGGCATTTATTTCGTACTCGTACTCGGTAGTTGCTGTACGGAATTCTATATCATAAACCTTAACACCGTCATCTGTAGTAAGCTTTGCCTTTGTAAATGTAACTCTGTCAGCATTTAAGCCTGCGTGGTTAAGTGCGATCTGCTTAGCTGACTCAGAAGTGATGTACTGTGCATAGTTCTTAACCGGCTTCTTAACCTTAAGTAACTTTCTTTTGCTCTTAAGTACGCTGCCGTTATTGGCATCGATATCATAAGAATACTTGTAACCGTTTGCCTTGAACTCTACCTCGTATACCTGACCGAAGTCATCATCATCCGCATCATACTCAATCTCAATAGCTGTTGCCTGATTAAGTGATACTCCTGCTGCTGTAAGTGCAGCGTTCTTAGCACTTTCTCTTGAGATAAGTCTGCCTGCTGCTGAAACTGAGGTGGTAGCACCGCTTGTAAATACAAGACCGAAAAGTGCGAGTGTAGCGATTAACTTCTTTGAATTCTTCATAGTTTTTTCTCCTTTGTGTTTGGTTTGTTTTACCTTATGCTTTGTATTATAAAGGATGAAAATTAAAATTAGATTAGAGAATTATTTAAAAAAAATCTTGTGAAATACCAAAATCAGACCTTAGGATCTTTACGGTATTCACAAGATGTTAGGAAATATCAGCTCTTAGAGATATTATTATTAATCATCATCATCGTCGTCATCATATTTGTATTTCTTTTTGTCATCGTCATCATCATCCTCATCGCCTTTGTCGTGCTTTTTCTCATAATCCTCTAAATCAGCATTTTTAGGGGTATTAGAGCTGTTTTCTTTGACCTTTTCAGCCTCATCAGAAGGAGAAAGAGGGTCTACATCCTTAGAAAGAATGGCTCCGGTGTAAGCATCTACTTCATATTCGTACTCGTATGTAGAAGTAAAAAACTCTATTTCATATATAATCTTTCCATCATCTTTCTTTAGCAGGGCTTTTTCAAATGTAACAAACGAAGGCCTAAATCCCGCATCTTTTAGGGTTATGGATTTTGCCTTATCCATGCTTATATAATGCCTGGAAGCTGCCACCTCACTTACAGTAGAGGTTTTGCCTGTGGAGGGATTATTAGTCTCAGCCACATCATTTTCTACCGTACTTCCCGTGGTTTGATTATCAGCTGCTTTATTATCATTAGGTTTATCTTTTGATTTAGCGTTAGAAATGACATTTTTGACATTTTTTTCCAAAGGGTCAGCTTTGTTAGAGCTATTATTAGAGACATTTTCTTCTACACCTGTAGTATCGCTTGAAGAAGTATTATTCTTCTTATTTTGAGTAATCCTCGCTGACTCGCTGCTAATAACTTCTCCGTTGTTTGCAGCTATGGTATATTTATATTTTGTATCATCAGAGGATATGACTACTTTATACACATATATCCCATCTTCCTTTAGAAGCTTTGCTTCATAAGAAGGCGCAGTTTTAGGGGAAATCCCTGCATCTACATAGGCAAACTTAACCGCATCAGACTCAGTAAGTATATCATTTCTCTCAATCCTGTCTTTGGCATAAAGGCTGCCAAGTGCTATGGTAAGCCCAAAGATTACTACCGTTGCAATGGTTAGAATGTATTTATTCTTTATTAGATTAGCCATAGGCTCTCCTTCCTTCTAATTTTTAAGGTTAAAGGTAATGGTGAAGGTAGTACCCCTTCCTTCTTCGCTTGTTACTTCAATGTTTCCTTTATGCATGTCGACAATTTTCTTTACTATGGAAAGCCCTAGCCCTGAACCTGTAATACCTGACTTATTGCTAGCCCTAAAGAATCTGTCAAATATAAGGTTTAGCTGGTCATTTGCTATTCCTATGCCGTCATCTTCTACCAGAAGTCTAACATGGTTCTTGTCTTTTTTTAGCGTTACCTTGGTAGTGCCATCCTGTTTGCCGTATTTATAGGCATTTTCAAGGAGGTTCTGCAGCATCCTGGCAAGAAGTTCTGAATTGCCGTTTAGCATGATATCCGGTTCGACATCATATTCAATAGTTATATCATTTACCATAAGTGGCATCATATCGCTGCAAAGGTCACTCACAAGGCGGGAGAAGTTTAGGCTTTCAAATGGATAATTATCGATTCTCTGTTCAAGTCTGGTATATGAAAGCATATTGCCAATCAGCTGGTGCATTCGTCTTCCCTGTCTCTTGATTACCTCAAGAGACTCGATGTAGTCTGCGGGCTCCCTTTCCTTCTCAAGGGAGAATTCTGTCTGTGCAAGAATTACTGAAACCGGTGTGCGAAGCTCGTGTGAAGCATCTGAAGCAAAGCGCTTTTCCATTTCAAAGGAAGTCTCGAGCCTGTCTAACATTTTGTTGAAATTGGAAGAAAGGGCGGAAAGCTCATCATTGCTACCGGTATCAGGTATTCTAAGTGAAAGATTATCCCCATCAGTGATGCTTGTGGTCGTCTTCTCTATTTTCTTTATCGGCCTCACTATTCCTCTGGCGGCGAGGTAACCACACAAAAGAATGATGATGATGAGAAATGGGAGGAAGGCTGCAAGGTAGATGGCTATGTCAAAAAGCTGGGCTGAGGTATCCTTTAGCGGAGCAATCCCCCTTATCCAAAGCTCGGGAAAGCCCTCGCTTGCCAGTCTTCTATCATATATCAGGTAACTTCCGTTTGCTGTACTATATGAAATGATGTGGGAGTCTTTGAGAGGCAGGTCTGTTATTTCCCTCATTATCGAGTTTTTCCCGTAAAGAAGGCTCCCATCCACTGTATAAAGCCCAAATTCCATAGAATTAAGTGTCATAAGGAAGTCGTCATCTATCTGCAGGTAGCCTGTTTTATAGTGGATGAAAATATCGTCTGCATCAAACTCGCTTGCGGTTTCATATTCGGCTTCAGACAGCATTTTCAGTTTGTCAGTATTTTCTTCCACAGCACTTATGAAGTAATTCTTGGTAGTTCTTCTCATCACACTGTTACTTATAAAGAACACGAGAGTAGCTGTCAGTGATAGTATAAAAAATGTAGAGAGCAGAAACCAAAGTATAATCCTAAGTCTTATCGATAGTTTCAATTATTTTCCTCCCTGATGACATAGCCTGCACCACGCACCGTATGTATGAGTTTGGTAGGAAAGCCGTCATCTATTTTCTTCCTGAGGTATCTTATATACACATCAATTACATTGGTACCACCCTCATAATCATAGTTCCATATATGATTCTCTATCTTTTCACGGCTTAACACCTTTTCTTTATTGTAGAGCAGGTACTCAAGAAGCTGATATTCCTTGCTTGTGAGAGTTATCTCAGTACCTCCCCTAGTTACTATGTGAGATGAGAGGTTTAACTCTAAATCACCTATGCTAAGGATGTTTTCGGTGAGATTGTGCTTTTCACGGGTAAGCACCCTTATTCTTGCAAGTAATTCCTCAAATGAGAAAGGTTTTACAAGGTAGTCATTGGCACCGCTATCAAGTCCTGTCACCCTATCCTCTATGGAATCCCTTGCGGTAAGGAAAAGCACAGGTGTATTCTTTTTTAGCTTCCTAAGCTCCTTTAATACGGCAAAGCCATCAGCATGAGGCATCATGATGTCCAGTATGGCGGCATCGTATTCGGTGAACTGTATATTGTCAATGGCCTCCCTGCCATCGAAGCAACTGTCCACGCTAAAGCCCTCTTCCGTCAGCTTCTTTGTAACTATTCTATTAAGGTCTTCTTCATCTTCTGCGTAAAGTAATCGCATACAGCCTCCTTATAAATGGGTATTTTGTGGATATTTTGAGGACTGGGGAAGCAAGTTAAAGTAACCTTTTATAATCAGTGAGTAAAACTTCCCCTGCACCATTATAGTATATAAAGATTAAAATTACATTAGACAAAAATGGAAAAATAGTGTAAGCTATACTGGTATGAGAAATAAGAATAAAAACTGAAATTTTAAATAAGGAAGTTTACTGATAATATGAAGGAAAAAGCTTCGTAATAAAGAAGGGAGAGTTAACCATGTTTAAGAAAAATGATGATAAGGAAACTAAGGGGAAGATTGGATTATTATTCAGAATACTAATAATAGGCATTGCATTAGCTATTTTAGCTTTCTTCCTCTTTCTCTTAATCACTGCATGGATTTAGGAGGTGAAACTTGAGCAAAATAGGCGAGAAGATTGTTAAGATATTTCTTAACCTTTTGTCAGTAGTGGTGATTGCCTTAGCTATATTTGGCGCATGGAGCCTGTATCAGATGTTCCACGGGCCGGAGGCTGAGCTTGTGACAAATCCTGGGAAAAGACTATTTGGGACAACAGAGAAAAGAATAGTTACCAAGGCAGAAGTAGAGACCAAGATATATGAGATAGGTGAGTTGTCCACATATTCAGGTGAATACAACATTAAAAAGACAGTTGATGAGTCAAGATATATTTTTGATGATATAAAAATTCCGGGAACAAAGAATACTATTTCCCTTGAATGTACCGGTAAGGTAAAGATAGGCTACAACATGTCTGATATAGAGGTAAGCGTTAATGACTCAACCATACATGTAAAGATACCAAAGGGAAATGTAATGAGCAATTACCTGATATGGGACAGTATAAAAAGCAGTGAAAAGAACAGCATATTCAATCCGATAAACTTTGAGCAGTATAGAAAGCTCATTGATGAGATTGAAGAGGAAGGGCTTAAAGAAGTGGAGGCAAAAGGTATATATACCAGAGCCGATGAGAATTTTAAGAGCATAATAAAAGTATTCCTAGCTGAATTTAAGGACTACGATATTGAATTTACCTTTGCTTATGATAAATAAGCTTAAATCGAAATAAAGTGACTAAGAACAGGTCTTAGTCACTTTGTTTTATTTAAATACTCTTAAATCCGGTATAATTCGTTGAAATATCCATTAACCTGTATACATCAAGATATGGCTGAAATTTCAACTCATTTACCTGTATAAAAGTAGCGAAATCCGTAAAAAGTTCATTTGCCCTGTTAAAATCCCCACTGCTAAGCTTGATAAGCGCCTTAACAAGCCTGTTTAGATAACTGTTGTGGAATTCAAGCAGCTCCCATTGTACTGTAAAACCGCCAGATGATTTTACCTTGTCAAAGGTTGGGAGGAAGTTATCAAGTACCTCTAAAATGCATATAAAATCAGCATTTATAGACTTTGACACCCTGTCTCCCTTGTTGTTATAGTAATCAGGATGGCTGAGTGAGGACAATTCTTTAAGATAAGCCATAGCTTCCTCATAAAATGCCCCATAAAAGTCTCTGTAATAGTCAGTAACCAAGATCTCAAAGTCATTACATAAGCCTGACAGAGCGTATCCCATCACATAGTTAGGCAGGCTGTTAGGAGAGAAACAACGAAGCTCCTGGCAGCTGATGTATCCGTTTAGTCCTAAAGCCGGTAATTTCATAATATCGTTAAACAGGATTTTTGATATATGATAGTAGCCAAAATCACCGTAATGTGCCCTGCCAAGAGGATAGTCATAAACGAAGCTGTCTTCGTTAAACTTCTTCTGCCAGGCAAACAGAAAGCCAAGGTTCTCTTCTATATTGACAGGAAGCGAGATATGATTCTTCTTAAATTCCGGGATTGCTTTATTCTCGGGATCCTCAGGGTAGCTCTCCTCAAAGGTTCTGCTAATAGGAGCAAACATAAGGGTGAAACGATTAGGGTTCCTTAGCTTCTCTCTGATAGGAGGCCATAAAAGCTCCTGGTAGAGCAAAAATACTATATGAGTCTTCAAATCATTTTCACTAAGCTTCTCATCAATCCTATTAAGAATGGTTACATACTGGTCGGATAAGCTCTCCTTCTCGCAGTTTTCGCATTCGCAGATATTGTTGAAGGCATCAGCAAGCCAAAAATTCACATAGTCAGCCTCCTTATTGTTGATAGCATAATCTAATACAAGGTCAGCCAGCTTTTCTATAACCTTTTTATTGGAATAGCATAGGTTTGTATTGGTTGGAACTCCGTGGAACAGCTCTCTTTTGCCATTTATCATTGCAAAAAAACTACTATCTGCCTCACCGTCTGTACTCTGTGTATCCCAGCCAAGAGCAGGTAAGCCAATGGCATTAGCAGTCCAGCCATGTCCTACCGTATGAAGGAGTAAATCCCTTCGTTTTATCTCTTCAAATATTTTAGAAGTATATGTACCGGCAGTATCTAAACTAAATTCTTCGGGCTTAAGATGGGGATTATTTTGGTGCTTATACCAGCGTTCCATAAATGTAAATGGGAGCTTGAACTGACTGAAAAAGCAGTTGTATCCAAGCTTTGGCATCAATTCTATAGTGGATAAAATATTCTCAAGGGATGAAGCACCTTCTATGCATATACCTCTGTGCCTATATGGATAAATGTGACTCTCTGTCAAGGTAAGCTCCTTGATAGATGTGATATCCGGGATTATTTCACTTTCTTTAACAGGGGTGAGGAATCTAAAACCGATTCTATATAAAAAGTGGTATACGGCAAGTAATGAACTTCTCTCGTTATTGCCGATTATCTCGCCTTTTCCATTTTCTATATCTATCTTAAATGCATCATCTAAGAGATAGTCTTTCACCTTGGTAATATTTTTGTCGGTCTTAATGCTAATATCTATCTTATCAAGTTCTAAAGAAGGGATGGACAGGCTTGCCAGATAGGAAGAAAGCTCGGTTTTGGCGTAGTTAAGGGTGGTTGAAAGGGTTTGAAGGGTTATTTGCATGTTTTTCTCCTTGGATTTTTGAATATTGTTATTGTTATAAGTATACACAGAAATCGTAAATAGTACAGTAGGGCAATCTATTCTTTGCAATTGTCAAAACAACCAGTTTGGAGTACAATATAGCAAAGACTGGAAATGGATTAGTCCATCGTGTTAAGCGTAATTAGAATCACTGCCAGGGGCTTGATTTATCGGTCTAAATGGTTATGTTTGCTTTGATAATGTGTTAAATTTGGAGGAGAATATTGGATAAAACTATATGGAACTTCATTCAAAATCAAGTCTTAAAGATGGAATGGCTGGATGAGCTGATAGGAAAGGGCTTATCAGCAGCTGGAGTTGATATGGAGAGCAGAGTAGGAGGGAGTGTTCAGTTTTTCCTCTACGATGTAACGAAGATTACACTTTTACTCTGTGTGCTTATATTTACTATCTCCTTCATTCAGAGCTTCTTCCCGCCGGAGAGAACCAAGAAAATACTTGGGAAACATAGAGGAATATGGGCGAATATATTAGCCGCCTTACTTGGTACTGTAACCCCTTTTTGCTCCTGCTCATCCATTCCTTTATTCATTGGATTTACAAGTGCAGGCTTGCCGATAGGAGTGACATTTTCCTTCCTCATATCCTCACCTATGGTTGACCTGGGTTCTTTAATTCTGCTTATGAGCGTATTTGGAGCAAAAACAGCCCTGCTTTATGTAGTACTTGGACTGATTATAGCGGTGATAGGTGGACTTATTATCGATAAAATGAAGATGGAAGATTATATAGAAGAATATATCAAAAAAGCCGGAAATGTGAACTCTGTAAGCCTGAGGCTAAATGTAAAGGATAGACTCGATTTTGCAGGTGAACAGGTCTGTTCCACACTTAAGAAGGTATTTCCATACATATTGGCAGGAGTCGGTATAGGAGCTGTTATTCACAACTGGATACCGGAGTCCTTTATAGTAACTGTGCTTGGAAGTAAAAATGCTTTCTCTGTAATACTGGCTACTTTGGTTGGAATTCCAATGTATGCGGATATATTTGGAACCATACCTGTTGCAGAAGCACTATATACCAAAGGAGCAGAGCTTGGTACGGTATTGTCATTTATGATGGCAGTTACTACCTTATCGCTTCCATCGCTGATTATGCTTAGGAAAGCAATCAAACCAAGACTGTTAGCCTTGTTTGTAGGGATATGTACAGTAGGAATTATTATAACGGGATATCTATTTAATTATTTAAGCATTTATTTTTAATATTAGCCGGTGTCAAAAGTAGTTGACACTCATTGATTTAGGCTTGCTACAGTTTTTAACAGGAGGTAGTATGGAAAAGAAAGATTTATATGTACTTACGGGCTTTCTTGGCGCAGGAAAGACATCATTTTTGCTGAATATTCTTGATAATGTTAAGGATAAGAAAATAGGAATTATTCAAAATGAATTTGGCAAAATAAATGTAGACGGAGAAATAATTAGACGAAATGGCATCGAAATGACTGAAATAAGTCGAGGCTCTATCTTTTGTTCCTGTCTAAAGCTTTCTTTTGTACAGGCACTTGCTGAAATGAGTACAAAGGACCTTGACTATGTCTTTGTAGAAAGCTCAGGACTAGCCGATCCGTCTAATATTGAGGAAATCCTCGGAGCTGTAGGGGTAATGGCGGGAGATAATTACATCTTTAAGGGGGTTATCTGCCTTGTTGACGGAGTGAATTTTAAGAATCAGATAAAGGATGTAGAAACTGTAGACAGGCAGCTTGCCCACTGCAATCTGGCAGTAATCAATAAGGTGGATAGGCTTGACTTATCAGAGCTTGAAGAGGTGAAGAAGCTGGTGCGTGAGGTTAATCCTGTATGTGATATAATCACAGCTTCCTTTGGCAAAACTGACCTATCATTTATGAATGAAGATTTGACTACGAGAAGATGGGCAGAGTCCGAAGACAGCCTAAATACAGTGGATAACAAGCCTAAGACTATATCTTTAGAAACCCTTGAAGTGGTACCAAAAGAGATATTGATGACATTTCTTAAAAAGGTGCTTCCATCCTGCTACAGGATTAAGGGATTTTTTAAGTTGGATGAAGGCTGGCAGCAGGTGGATGTAGTAGAGGAGCTGATTGACTTCAAGCCTTCCGGCGAGCGTGAAAAATCAGAACTTGTATTTTTATCAAAAACAGGACCACAGGTTATCCGCACAATCGACAGTGCCTGGAAAGAAATTGTGGATAAACCTATGAAATTAAGGAATTGAGGTAAATATGGAGATTAAGGTAATTGGTGAAGGTTGTGAAAAATGTGACAAACTCTATGAAAACACCCTCTTAGCCATAGAGGAGTTAGGCTTGGATGCAAAGATTGAAAAGGTAGAGGATTTGATGGACATAGTGAGGCTCGGCGTTATGACCACCCCTTCGGTTATGGTGGATGGAAAGCTGATTATAAGCGGAAGAGTACCTAAGGTGAAGGATATTGTGAAGCTGCTGAGTTGAAATAAGGATATGAAAATATATGATGATTAGGGTGCTTAAAACCCCTTCAGAAAGGAAAACTTATGAAACCATTTGAAAACTTTGACTTTTCTCACTTTTGGGATGATGATGAATACTCACTTGAGGAATATGTTGGCAAAGAGCCTACTGATGAGGAAATAGAGTCAATTGAAAAAGAACTTGGCTACAAGCTTCCGGCATCATATATAGAGCTTGTCAAAATACATAACGGAGGGACTCCTTATGCAACCTTGTTTAGCAATGGCAAGTATGCAGTGTATATCACAGGCATCTACGGCACTGACAAGGAGAAGATGAATTCTCTTTGTGGTGAGATGGGTAATGAGCTTTGGATTAATGAATGGGGTTATCCTAATATAGGTGTTGCAGTGGCTGATACTATCTCAGGTGGCCATCACATGGTGTTCCTCGACTATAGGGAGTGTGGAAAAGAGGGAGAGCCTAAGGTAGTGCTTATTGACCAGGAGGATGATTTTAAGATACATCCACTTGCGGATAATTTTGAAGAATTTATAAAAGGACTGACCGTTACCCAGCAAGAGATTACCAAGGAAGAATTTGTACAGTACAGTGATGAAATAAAAGAAAGGGTAATCGACAACTTAAGTGATGAGGGCGATACTGAGAGCGTTATAGAATTTCTTACTTTTACAGGAGTGGAGAACATAAATACTACGCTAAAGGGACAACTAGCCAGAGCCTACAATAATAACGACCAGATAGAAGAGGCCATGAAGGTGCTTGATATGATTCCTGAAGAGGAGCGAGATGCTCTTTGGTATTACCGCTACGGCTGTTCTTATTCAGCCCTATCAGCAAACAATAATTACATGGTAGAGGAAGACATCTTAAATTCACTTGCTATGCTTGAGAAGGCTATGGGGCTTGCAAAGGATGACAAGGTTATTGAATATTGTATTGAAATTGTAGATTTTCACGGATTTAAGGGAATACTTGAAGCTAATAAAGAGAAATTCCCGCTTGTTTACAAGCATTATAAAGAGCAGGAAGCTAAGCTTTTTGATTCAGAGCCAGGTAATTCAAGAAGTGGAAAGACCTATGCCAAAATCACTGTAGCGGATATTGAAAATATGGATGAAATCTGGGGTGTCTTAGATCCGATTTACTGGACTGTTGACATATATGGAACACACGAGAATTATCTTAAGTCTGCTGAGGGCTTTACTTTGGAGCAGAGATACTTAAATGCAGTATCCTGGTACTTCATAGAAGTAAACAACGGAGGGCACCAGCAGTTTTTAGACAATTCTACAGGAATAGTCTGGGAAGATGCCTTAAATGGACTAAGAGCCTTCGATATGGGTATCTTTGCTGATAATTTTAAGAGGGTGATTGATGCCTTTGGAGGTAAGATTCCATTTGACAGGGAAGAGCGCTGGAAGGCAATGGAGAGCCTTGAAGATGGCTTTGATGAGCTTCTGGAGGAGGCAGATAACTTTGTATATGATACCTACGATTATGATAGTGAGTATGAGGTAAACTATGTAAAATCTCACCCTGAGAAGTTTGTGTATGAGGGTTATTATAATAAGATGGTGTAGTAAGTTGAAGAAAATACCAGGAAATATGTTAAAGGTCGGACTTATGGAGTCTGACCTTTTTTGATAGGATTACTTGTATTTATAGCAAATAGATATAAATGGATATCGGAGATAGATATTTTTAATTGGACTACATTAATACTGCACAATATACTATAACTATATGCATTTTTATATGTAAAACTTTGACAACAGCATAGGTGTCAAAAGTGAAAAAACGATTCAAGCTTACTTTGAAGAAGTGAGCTGAAGTAAGCCTGTATTAAATGGAGTCAAAAAACTAAATCTGAACGGAGGTAGCAATGAAAAAGATTAGGGGCTTAGTACTAATTCTTACCGTCTTTAGTGTATTTCTCTCGACACTCTCTACAACAAGTGGAGCGAAGCTTACAAAAAAGACTGTAAGAAGTATGTCACAAACTGAGGGGAAGGTGGAGCTTGCCATTTTCAAGCCGGAGGATGAGACCAGCAGTTATTTCAACGTAATAGCAGTTGATAAGGCGGGCAAACGCTATTCTTTTAAGTCAGGTGAGGATGATATGGGGATGCCTCTAAGGTACACGAATCTTCCTTACGGTTCATACACCTTAGAAGCTGAGAATAAGGATATGTTTGTCTATGATCCTGAGATTGAAGTTAATTCGGCATTGCTTAAAAAGGATATCTTTGCTTATGAAAGGGCATCACTTAAGATTGTATCTCACGGGTACGAGAAGGGAGAGCCTGAATATTCTATCTATGTATCTGAAATGGATTCTTCCTGGGCTTACAAGAGGCTGTATTTTAAGCCTGAACTGGTTCCGAGAATAAACGGAGTAAAGGTTAGGCTTACAGATTATGACAAGGAAAACTATGTAGCAAAAGAGGTTGAAAAGGCAGTAAATATTAAGTCTAAACAGGCTGTAGTGGGCTTTAATTTTGCAAAGAAACAAAATATAGTCAAGGTCTCTTCCTTTGATAAACAAAAGGTCTCTGTGAAACTAAGCAATGCAGAGATAATCAAAAGACTTCCTGCAAAGGGAAAGCTAACACTTGAAGATGGGAGTGAAAGAGAAGTAAATATAACCTGGAGTACAGCTGACTTTGCTGAGAATAAAGAGGGGGCTGTAAAGTTTAAGGGAAGCTATCCTGCTCAAAGTGACCTAAAAAATGTGATGGAATTTGAGATAGAGGTAGACCGCCTTGGAGAAAACAGCAGCGAAATCCTCATTGAGTCAGTAGACAAAGTAGGGCAGATAGATGTAAAGTTTGGGACCACGAAGGAGGAGCTTGCTAGTCTTCTTCCTAAGACTATCCTAGTTAAACTTAGTAATAAAAAAGAAAAGATAGAAGTGCCTGTTAAGTGGGAGCTTGGTACCTATGAAGCTGAAAAACCAGGTATCTATACCCTAAAAGGAAGCTATACCATTGAAGGCGTAGATGATTATCCGGAAGTAAAGGTAGATGTACGTGTAAAGGAGAAGGAAATTCCACTTACTGAGGATGACTTTGTATTTATAAAGAAAGACGGACGAGTCATACTTAAAGACACAAAACCAAGTGGCAAAGATAAGGTAAAAAAATCAAAGAAGTTAGCCGTACCTAGTACCTATAAAGGAGAACCGGTAGTAGAGATAGGCTCTGCTGCCTGCCAGTGGCTTGACTTTGAAGAACTTGAAATACCGGATACAGTTGAAGTCATTGACTTCAAAGCCTTTGGCTATCACAGGCTTACTTCTTTAGTAATTCCTGACTCTGTCCACCAAATCGGTGCGTTTGCATTTTCAGCAAGACCTGATAAGAAAGAGCCAAGGATTAAAGAAGTAAAAATGTCTAAGAATATCGAGAAGATTGATGAAGGCGCTTTTGGCTGGGCAGGATTTAGTGAAATTACAGTACCTGCTACCCTAAAGGAGCTACATAAGGAGGCATTTTATAGGACAAACGGACACAAGGATACGAAAAAGGTCCACGTCTATGTCGATGTATTTACAAATCCTAATAACCTAAAAGACGGCGTAACTCACATAATTAACCCTGCAAAGGTTAGCTTTGAGTACAGATATAAGGGGCAGATAGTTGGCACCACAAAGCCATCCTATCAGTATAAGGATAAGTATTATCACATAAATGAAGAGACTGTAGTTATACCCGAGGGCATACCATCAGACTATGAGCTTAATGCAACAGAAGTAAGTGTTGTACCGGATGCAAAGGAATATGTGAAGGTTATAGACCTGGTTAAACAGGGCGAGAGACTTGTAGTCAGGGAAGTCATACATCAGTTTAAGGATATTCAGGTTGCATATGGAACAGACAAAGACACCCTTAAACAGAAGCTTCCATCAACTGTTACAATAATTGACTCTTATAAAAATGAGCACATTGTGCCTGTAAAGTGGTATCTTGGCTCTTATGACGGCAAAAAGCCATCAGTTTATAAGCTAAGGGCTTCATTTTCATTACCTGAGGGAGTCGCACAGAACCCTAAGTCACCTGTTGCCCTTGAGTACTGGATTAAGGTAACTGTAAAAGAAAAGGAACTGGAGAGGTCAATAAGCATAGAGTTTTCTTTTCCCGGACATGTAGGCGTTCCTGAACTGTATGCAGTTGATGATGCAGGAAAAGAGTATGTCTTAAAGCCTACAGGCAGTGAAGGGAGGTTTAGTGTAAAGGTTCCAAAAGGGAAATTCAGAGTACAGGCAAGAAATATAAATGAAGACTGGGTGCCGGTTCCTGCTTTTCTTAATGTAAATACAATAAAGCAAAATGCGACTGGAATTATGTCCTTAGAAAAGGGTGTGAGACTAAAGGTAAAAGCTGTGGATGAAAAGGGGAGTACGGTGCCTGACGTTTCATTTAAGACAATGGTTCCTATCCTTGATGTACTAACCTATACCACGACAGAATATGAGTATGGAGAGCTTATACCGTCATCACTTGAGGCAGCTGACAAGATTAAGGTTATGATAAAGGATGTGCCTGACGGATATAAGGTGATAGGTGACAAGGTGCAGAACATCCCATTTTTCACGGTTTCTAACGAGATAGTATTTAAGCTAAAAAAGGTTGGCGACTTAGTTGAGGTGACAAATGAGGGGCGCTTTGTGCGTATTAGAATCCGCCAAAGTGGTAATGGAGGAAACTTCGTTATCAGAGATTCGGGAGGACAGTTGGTATATGTGGGCGTTCTTGAAGGAAAGGAGAGAAATATTTCTCTTCACTTAGAGGATGAAGAAGTAGGAGAATATTTCGTCTATGTAAATGTGGACGGAGTCGTGAAAAAGAAGTCAGTTAAGCTGCAGTAGGAGGAGGATACCATGAAAAAAATCTATTGGCTTTTACCGGTGGCATTTCTGCTCACACTAGTGATGACAGGGAAAGAGCCTGTGTATGCAGATACTGCCATCAATGTGAGCAAGCCGTCTCTAGAAAACCGTGCGATACAGAACCTTAAAGTAATAGTAAAGGACGACCAAAGTAGAAAACTTAGAGTGGACTTCATACTGGTAGATTATATGGAGCGCAATATCAATCTAACACGTATTGAAAAAAAGAGCAGTTCCAAGTACCCTGTAGAATTTGACGGCTATACCAAGATTGCAGAGCTTCCTTATGCCGTTAAAATCTGCGTTTGGGACATTGATACAGATAAGATAATAAAGGAAACCTCAGTGCCTATAAAGGGTGGCTACTACAAAGAAAAGGTGGAAAAGGTACAGGAGCTCAAGTTTGAGGTAAGGCAGTTTGAGAAATATACCCTGCCTAAGACTGCAAAAGCCGTATTAAACAATGGCAAGAGTGCCAAGGTAAACCTTGATTTTAAGGGGGCTTTGCTAGATACTTCGGTGGCTAAAGAAATTAAACTTCCTGTAAGAGTTTATTCTGATAAATACGAATATTCTGAGGAAATGGAAGCTGTGTTTACAATTATACCAATGAAGAAGATAAAGAGTATCCCTGAGATTACTGTAAGGCTTAAAAAGGGAGAAGATTATAAGCTGCCTGATACTGTAGAGGTTGTCTATGAAGATGAAACAAGAGACAGGCAGGCGGTAAAATGGAGCGGAACCTTTGATAAGGATACAGTGAAAGTCTATGAAATAAAGGGAAGTGTTCAGGGCACAGAGCTTAAGGCTAAGATTGTTATCACTGTTGAAGAGTTTAATCCCAAAGCAAGGTACAGCTTTGTAGATGAGGCTATTGGCGATGCGGCAGCTGATAAACTAAATAAAAAGGTTGATGAGATTACTTATTCAGATTTGCTTACAATCAGGGATTTAAGTCTTACTTGGAGCTATAGTGAGATAAATCTAGCTGATATAAAGGAGATGAAGAATCTGGTTACACTTGATTTATCCTATAATCAGATTAGTGATATCACTCCGCTGTCAGGCTTAAAGAAGCTTAAAACACTGAACCTCTTTTCCAATAAAATCTCTTCAATTGATGCTCTAGCGGGGCTTACAGACCTAGAGGATGTAAATCTTGGAGAAAATTTATTCTCGGATATTTCTCCTCTTAAAGGACTTACAGGCTTAAAGAAGCTTAATCTCGTATGTAAAAATGTAGAGGATATCAGGGCTTTAAGATATACAGATGGGCTAAAAGAGCTGATGCTTGGCTCTAAGGTGCGTGACCTCACACCTATTGTAAAGTATAACCTAAACCTCGCAAAGCCTTTTGATATCAAGCTTTTGACTGTAGAGGATGGGAGTATACTACTCAATGCGCAGGTTGGTGAAAGCTTCTATCTGCCTTATGCAGTTAAAAAAGACGGAGACATCATCTTTGTAAACTGGGAGAAGATAAGCGGCGAAGTTGAAGAACATCTTGAAATAACAGGTCATTTTGACGGACAGACCATAATAGCAAGGTTTTCCGGGGAAAATGACAAGGACAATGAAGTAGTAAGGTTTAAGGATAAGGTTTTTGAAGAAGTTATAAGATACAGTGTGGACAAGCCATACGGGGATATATTGTTTGAGGATGTAAAAAACCTACAGGTACTTGATCTTGCTTTTAAGGAAGTTAAGGATTTAAGCGGTCTTGAGTATCTGGTAGGGCTTAAAAAGCTTGGACTTTATGGAATCAAGGTTACAGACAAAGAGCTTAAAGTAATCAATACCATGCTAAGGCTCGAAGAGCTTGATTTGGCAAACTGCGGAATAGGCTATGTAGGTGAGCATACCTTTGATAAATTAAAGAACCTAAGAGAGATAGTTTTAGACGAAAATCCCGGTATACAGCTTGATAAAAATGCCTTTGCACAGAATACCTCTCTTGAAGACTTTATGGTAGAAGATTGTGGTATCTACAATCTGGACTGTTTAAGAAATGTAACCAGTATCAAAAGTGTGTTTGCACAGAATAACCATCTTCGTTCCCTTGATGCCCTCGCAAACCTCATCAAGATAAACTATCTTGCCCTAAATGAAAACCAGATTACAGATATTTCAGGGCTAAAGGGGAAGAGTCTGATTACTCATCTTATGATGAATAACAACCCGGTTTCAAATATATCAGTACTTGCAGATATGCCTCTTCTTAACACTTTTTATCTGAAAAAAGGAAGGCTTACAAGCGTAGATGCACTGAAAGACTTGAAGAAACTGGAGGTTGTATATCTGGATGATAATCAGATAGAGGATATATCTGCATTTAGAAATAGCCCTGTGCTTAGGCAGCTTACACTTGTAAATAACAGGGTGCGTGTAGTAGAGCCTCTTAAGGAGCTTAAGACACTGAAGGTGTTACATTTAAGGGGAAATCCGGTAGTAGATATCCTGGTACTTAAGGATATATATGACGGACTTACAAACAAAGATTTCTATTTGCCATAAGGAAGGAGATATCTATGAAGAACAGGCTTTGGGTTAGCATCATATTATCCATTCTCCTGATATTTACTATTTCAGGCTTGCCCGTAAGGGCTGCAACCACTGATGGGGGCACGCAGACGGAGAGGGTTTCAATTATCGTAAAGGGGAAAAAATCTGAATTTAAGCGTATAGAAGAGGTGGATTCCTCTGCCAAGCTTACAAGACAATTCTGGATAGTAGATGCTATTGTGGCTGAGGTAAAACGCTCAAAAATAGATGAATTAAAGGGAAAAGGGATTGATTTTGAGATTGAACAGGTCTTTACTCCACTTAAAGAGGAGAGGATGAAGACAGCTAATGAGGCTATTTTACAGGAGCTTAGAGAGATGGCAGAGGAGAAGGGCTTTGATGGAAGAGGGACTGTAATTGCAGTTTTAGACTCAGGCGTAGACATTAAGCATAAAGACCTATCTGCAGACATTGAATATCCTAAGCTAACAGCTGATAAGGTAAAGGAAAAGAAGCTAAAAGGAAAATATTACAATGCAAAGATTCCCTATGCTTACAACTATGCAGATGGAGACCACGACATCAAGGATACCAATGTAAAGTCGGCAGGCTATGGACATGGAATGCACGTAATAGGAATAATAGGTGCCAATGGACCTGCAAATGACAAGAGCAGGGTAAGAGGTGTAGCTCCGCAGGCTCAGATCGCATCAATGAAGATATTTTACAACAATCCCAGAAAGGGTGAAGGAGCGCCTGAAGGTGCAGTTATCAGCGCCATCGAGGATGCGGTTTCATTAGGTGTAGATGCAATGAACCTTTCCTTTGGAGTTCCTGCGGGCATCAAGGATAGCTCAGACCTTATGCAAAAAGCCATAAATGCTGCAAAGCAAAGGGGTATCCTGGTTGTATCTGCAGCAGGAAATGCTTATTATGCAGGCTATCCAAATGAGCCAACCATAGACAATTCCACCATTTCAGAGCCGGGAGTAGCAGAAGGTGCCATCTCTGTAGCCTCTTTTGAGAGTGAGCTGCAGAGAATCCACTCATTTACATTTAATGGCGAAACAATCAGATACACCAAGCTAAACGGTGACATCAATAGTGCAAGCGGAGTGAAGCTCTCCGACTGTGGCAATGGAAAAGCAGAAGACATAAAGGAGAATCCCGGTATTGCCATTATCTACCGCTCAGGAGTACCATTCCTGGAAATGATTGAAAATGCCCATAAAAAGGGTGCTAAGGCAGTTATCATATACAATAAGAACGGTGACGATTCTTATGTAGAGAGCATAGGAGTGGTTGAGCAGGATATTCCTGTCATCTTCGTTTCAAATGCAGACGGTAAGAAACTTCTGTCAAATCTTAATATTTTACCTGATTTTACAGACAGGATGGGCGAAATCAAGAACCCTCTTAGCGGTATGAGTGCGTTTTCAGGCTATGGTCCTCTTAATGACCTTGAAATCAAGCCTGAAATAACCGGTATTGGTGGAACAGTTTATTCTACGGTGAATGACAATTCCTATGCGACTATGGGAGGAACATCAATGGCTTCTCCTTACGTGGCAGGTATAAGTCTTTGCTATATGAATTACCTGAAAGACAAAAACATCCTTTTTACTCCTGAAGATATCACATTTGCAATGATGAATACCGCAAGGATATTAAAGAATAAAGAAGGACTTCCATTTGCTGTACGCAGGCAGGGTGCAGGAATGATAGACTTTGAAAATATGAAGAAGCAGGAGATAAGGTTAGGCTACGACGGAAAGCCAAAGGCATCTCTAGGTGAGATGGACAAAGAAAAGGAATTTTTAATAAAGGTTAAAAATACATCGCTTCATAAGGCAACCATAAATCTCTCCCACTCAGACATACTTACAATGGATGTTTCAAATGCTAAGGAGAAAGTCCTTGAAGGCGCTAAGATATCCTTTGAGCCACAGAAGCTTGCACTTGAAGCAGGAGCTGAAGCAGAGGTTAGGGTAAAGCTTAAAGTAGAGTCGGTAGCTGAAAACTATGTTGAGGGCTTTATAATAGCAAATACTGATAAAACTCAGGCTAACATCCCATTTTTAGCCTATTCGGGAGACTTTAAGAACCTTTCTGTATTTGACAGGAACTTTTATGAGCCAAAGTCAAAATACAAGGAACAGGGCTTGTACTCAGAATACCGTGTTGGAGGAAATAAGGTATTACTGGTTCCTGTAGGAGGTAAGAATCCAACTGCTGAAAACATGGGCATAAGCCCCGGAAACGGAGACGGTATGCTCACTGCCCTGCCAAAGCTGTCTTTCCTAAGAAATGCAAAAGATGTGAAGTTTTATATCGAGGATGACAGGCACAAGATGTTCACCTATATATATGCTACAGACTATCTAAGGAAGGAAGTTACAGCTACTCAGAAAGAAAAGTCTAAAATCTCAGAGCTGTGGAGATGGAGTGGAACTTATTACGATAAGAAAAAGGGACTTAAGATACCAGCGCCTGAAGGGCAGTATTACTATGTTGTAGAAGCCTCTCCTGTTGTGGAAGGTGCCAAAAAACAGGTGTTAAGATTCCCTGTCAAAATCGATAAGACTGCGCCTATAGTCAAATCCGGCACCTTTATAACAGATACCGATGTGTGTGAAGTCACGATGACAGGCGAGGATAGAGGGCTGTCACGTACAGATATATCACATTTTGTATTTGTAATAGATAAGGACGGATATAAAGAGGATGACAATACGGTATTTTATCTGGAAAAACAAAATGATGAATACCGCAAAATTCTGCATTTGGATGGCTTAGAAAATGGTATTCATAAGCTGTATGTCGGTGCCATAGACTATGCAGGGAATATGGGAACCACAGACGGCACAATCATTTCCGTGAAAGACTCACCTGTTAAGCTTACAGTAGACAAGAAGGAGGCAGAGCTTAAGGAAAAGCTTGAGCTCAAGTATGGTATGCCTGCTGCTGTAAGGTATAGGATTTATCTAAATGATACAACCAAAGTCTTGGCAGAAACTAAGGAGACTGCCTATGAGTTTAGCGTACCTGAAGCAGGGAAGCAGACCTTGATAGTCGAGGCTGTAGATGAAGCGGGTAAAAGCCTTGGTGTAAATGCAGTCGAGATTCAGGTAAAGGAGCAGGAGGCTAAGCAGGATTTTGAAATAACATCTTCCCATAATATTGAAAACAATAAGATAACTACTACTTGGGATATAATTAACAATTACGGGCAAAGAAAAAATGTAACTGTGATTACCTGTGTCTATGGCAAGAACAATAAACTCTTAAATATGACTGCCAATACTGCTTATATCGAGGCACTTTCAAATGATAGGGTAATCAATGTACTTAAGATACCTAAGGACGCTGTTAAGATAAAGAATTATGTGTGGGATGACTTTGAACAATTAAACACCATAATGAAGGAAGAAGTCATATCGCTACAAAAAGAGGAAGAAGGCAGTGGAGGAAACAGCGAAGGTAGTGGTACTGGCGGTGCCGGTGGTAATAACGAGGGTGGTAACACAGGTGGCAATATCGGTGGAGGCAGTAATAATAGCATCCCTGTAATACCCGTATTTCCTGTAATTACCGAGAACTCTAACACGGATATTAACAAGCCTAACTCCGAGGTAAAAAAGCCTGATGAGACGGCAACTGTAACCGAAGAAGTCACACCTTTATCTGACCTTGATGACGGTACGAAGGGCAAGGGAAAGGCTAACGTCACCAAGAAAAAGTATGAGTTAACCAAGATAAAGTCTAAGGCCGTCCTTGCAAAAATTGCAGCAAAGTACAAGAAACTCTTTACTAAGAATGTTTATAAGATAAAACTGCTTACCATAAAAGCAGGAAAGCAAACCAAGCAAAAGATAGAAATAAGGTTGCCTTATAAGGGAGTGGTAAAGGGATGCAAATTCTATGTAGTTGACATCAAGAGCGGAAAACGCTATGCTGCAAGGTATGACAAGAAGAAAAAGGAGCTTGTATTTAAGACAGATAAAGCAGGGAAGTATGCTGTGTTAAGGCTAAAACTGAAAAAGAAATGGAAACTAAGTACTTCAAGAAGTGATTTGTAGAATGCAAGTCACCCATATTTTGCCGAATTCTGCAAAATATGGGTGATTTCTGCAATGGATATTGTTTTTAGGTTAAAAGATGCTATACTGCAATTAAAGACAGTATAAGGAGTACATCAAATTATGGTAGAAATAATAGCAAATGATTTTATATATATTTTTCTTTGAATTGAGAAAGAGAATGGGAGGATATCACTTAGACAGCTTTTATAAGTGTTATTTTGCAACTGTAGCCATATACTTAGCAGTGATGCTTACTGTGACAAGGTTAGTAAAATATCAACAATGGCTGCTTGGAACAGTGGTTATCGCGGCTTTGTTATGTATATCAAAAATCTTAAAACAGGAGGCAAGAGAAGATGAAGAATAAGTTGTTTGCCATTATTCTAGTATGCGTCTTGATTGTTGCAGGATGCTCTACTTTGATTACTTCCAAAATGATAGCGAGGGGAATCACCGATGATGCATTGTACAATATAACGCACGGCATATTGATTGTTTCAAGTGTTTTGACACTCATTGCGCTTATTTGTATTTTGATCCGAGCTATATTTCTTTTACAAGAGCACCTTAATAAATGAGACAAGCACACAAAAGGACGGTGGATAAATTGAAAGCATATTTGTTAAAAGTTTTTTTTCCGTTATTTATTGTATGTATTATTTTTGTTGCCTTTTTCAGACAAATAGGTTGTGGTAGTGAAGGGGGATACGCTTTTCAAATAAGTGAATGGGGAGCTAAGCTTAAGAATATCTACGGAACAGATTTTATAAACAAAGAAATAATAGTCAGAGATAACACTGTACGGGTTGATGGTATACGGTGTTTATATGCGGTGAATCAGAATGAAGATGGACTTAGTATCTATTTATTACTGCCAGGAGGGGATTATCTCACCCATAATTATGTAGGTTCATCCTTTGTTAGATTTAGCAATAGCTCTGAATACATTAATATGGCCTATGGAGAAGGAAGCGTTGAAGTCTCAGATTCAACCTCAACCGGCGAAGTACAAAATACAGAAGATAAAGAAGCTCATGATAAGGTTGATGAAGCCATAAATAGTATGAGACATTTATTTGCTTCTGCTATCATGGTAAATTTGAGAGTAGTGGAATTATATAAAATACTAACAGTTTGTATGATTTTAATTGTTATTGCTATGACTATAGGATATTATTCATACTTAAAGCCTGAGACAGTATATGGGTTTTACTGTAAATTAAGAAGAAAAGAAAAATTTCCATCGGATGTAAACTTGGTGAAAAGAATAGGCTTTTTGGTAATTATCTTACCGCCCTGTATGCTGTTTTTGCTAATTGTCTAAGATAAATAATATTGATATACACAACTTTACAACCTTATAAATAATGTGTCTGCAAAAAAAACACCAATTTTAAGGCATTTATTGCTGATGATAAAAGAAATATCATTCAACAACTACTTCAAGAGTACGATATAAAACTACTGAAGACATTTAGGATGCTCTTAAAGATCTGTTAGGTGGAAGCATTAAAGAGATGATTTTTTATTTATGCTATCTATTATTTTGTACGTGATAGCGGCGTAATAAGGAAGCTTGCGTCAATAGGTATTTTGCCGATTTCTGCAAAAAAATGGGCGATTTCTGCTATGGATATTGTTTTTAGGTTAAAAGATGCTATACTGCAATTAAAGACAGCATAAGGAGTACATCAAATTATGGTAGAAAAATAGCAAATAATTTCATAGGACAAATGGTAGAAAATAAAACAATAAACAAAGAAATGGAAGGATAGAAATATGGAATACTTTTTAATTTTTCCAGGTACGATACTATGTACAGGAATCACATTATTTTATTCATGTGGACTATCTTCACATGAACTAGAAAGCTTTAGTGGAGATATTCAGATTGGAACTATTAACAAACAAACACTTATTCGCTTATCGAAAGAACAGCGAATATGCATACAAAAATTGATGGCTTTGGCAATTGTAATATGTGTGATAGGCACAAGTATTATAGCTACCATTTTTATTTTTTGTTTTTCTGCGACAATAGTGAATTTTTTGTTATGCTTAATCATACAAATATGTACTTTTTTATTACTTGGAAGACCTTTTTACAAAAAAATGTATATCATTGCCAAAAAAACGATAAAATGAATATACTGTTTCACAATGACCAGGTTAGTAATTCCTTTTAGGAATAGGAGTGTGAGATAGATGAAAACGAGAATGAGAAAATTAGTATTTATCCCACTAATAATTATATTTTTAACTGTTAGCATGATAATTTCTTACAAAGAATTTAGAATATGGAATCCGTTTGTGCCTTTGAATGGAATTGTAAGGGTTTCGGCATTGGGTGAAGAATATTATGAGATTCAGGAATATCCTAAAATTATTATTGCAAATAAAAAATTAAAGTTAGAAAATTATATGAGAAATTTAGGATATGAACCAGTAGAGACGGATAAGGATAGTATTTTAGAGAATATTCACGAATTCAAAGCAAGCGAATCAGGTTCGTTTGTAGAAGTAACTAAGCACATAAATTTTTATGTTTGGGCGTGGAGAGAATAATAAAATCTAAATAAGAGCCACTACTGTTACAGAGGTGTATTATTCTGTAGCAGTAAATGATGGAAAAGAAAAATGCAATAAGGGAATCATATCTTATTTGATTAAAAGATGCTATACTGCAATTAAAGACAGCATGAGGAGTGTAATAAAATTGGAAGGTAAAAGAATATTATGAAAAAATCAATCAATTTATTACTCATACTCATTACAGTGGTTTTCGTAATATCCTGTGGTAGTTCATCAGGAGGTGACGTTGCTACACTTACATTCCCGGTGGATGATTATGCAAAAACAGAGTTTAATACCAGGGTATACGCTGAAGAACCGTTTTCTGTCTTATTAACTCTTCCTAATGGCTGGAGTGTAAAAAAGCAGGAAATGGTAGAAGACAAGTTTAAGCTGTTGTCTACATTCTCTAAGTATAATATCTTAAATGAAGATAAGGTTTTGGTCGGTATTGTAGGTTATAATAAATATGAAGTTTACGAGGGTGCAGAGGATGAACCGGCAGCTATTTATAATCAGATAGCTTTGGGAAATGATTATCATTTTGATGTTCGGGAAACTTACAAAGTAATAAATGAAACCAAAACAGGTGCCACTGCTGTTACAGAGGTGTATTATTCTGCAGCAGTAAATTATGGAAAAGAAAAGCGCAATAAGGGAATTGTATCGTATAACAAGGATATGTTGGTTTATGTAGCTGTTGAGTTTGACCAAGATAGAATAACTGATGAGCAATTGGAAATTGTGGCAAAGAGCATTGAAATCAAACGGTGAAAATAAATCTATTTTTCAATAATGCTGCTTGAGCTTTGTGATTGCATATAGGGAATAGGAGTGTGAGGTAGATGAAAAAAAATAAATATAAAATTATAATTTGTCTTGTTATTATAATTTTATCAGCAGTAATAATTTGTAAATTTGTTGGAACAAGAAAAACTGCAAAATATACATATGAGCAGTTAAATGCTTTATCTGCAAAGGAACTGTATGAAGTATTCATTGATAACGGACTCAAAGTAGACGAAGAATTAAAAAAGGTGCTAACAGACAAAGAACTGGCTGAATACATAAAAACTGATTTTAATCTCCTTATAGAAGGTGCAACTTCAAGAAGCGATATGGGTTATTGGGAATTGGCGGAGAATATAAAAAAGATATACTCAAGTATTCTAAAAAAATAATAGTGACAGGGTAAGTATAATATGGGTATTATCGTGAGTCAATGAATATCTTAAAAAATATTCATTGACTTTTCCCTTTTAAAGGTTTATCATGTCTATGAACAAATAACAAAATATTCATAGAGGTAGGATATGGCGAAGGCATTTAATGATGAAGAAAAACTTGAGATAAAGCAGAAGATGATGGATATAGCCCTTATGCTCTTTCACGAAAGCGGCACAAAGGGGCTTAGTATAAAGGAGCTTACAAGTAGAACGGGGATAGCTCAGGGAAGCTTTTACAACTTTTGGAAGGATAAGGATGCCCTGATCCTCGATGTTATGCAGTATAGGTCAGCTCAGAAGCTGGCTGTGGTTGAGAAATATTTTAATAAATCCTTAGACAATCCTGTAGGCTTTCTCTCAGACATTATCTATGAGTACTCTGTTGATTTTAAGGAAAAATGTGAGAAAAAGCCGATATATGCGGAGGCTTTGGCTATGCTTGCAAGGAAAAATGAGGGTAAGACCTATGAGATAAGTGAGGTATATACAGCCTTTATCAGGAAGATAGCTGCTTACTGGAGGGAGAAGGGGGCAGTTAAAAGCATAGATGAAAGAGGCCTCCTAAATACATTAATAGGGAGCTTTGTATTATTATCAAATTACGGCAAGTTTGAAAAAGAGTATTTTAATGAGGCGTTGAGGACTTTCATTACGGCTATGGTAGAAAGGTACATTGAGGTGAGATAGTTACTAAGAAAGAAGGGGTATTATGGTAGTCGGTTTTGGTAGAATACGCAAAGAAGATGTGATGACAGTAGGAGGAAAGGGAGCCAATCTTGGGGAAATGGTATCTGCAGGAATAAATGTACCAAAGGGATTTGTAGTAACTGCGGATGCCTACAGAGAATTCTTGAAAATAAACGGACTGAATGAAGTTTTTGAAAAAGAACTTTATAAGGCGGGTAAAAGCGAGGCGGAACTTTTTAAAACTGCAAAGAAGCTAAGGGAACTTATAAGCAAAGGGAAGCTGCCTGATACTGTAATAAAAGAGGTGGAAAATGCCTATGAGGGGCTTGGAGAAAATGTCAGGGTGGCAGTTCGCTCATCCGCTACAGCAGAGGACTTGCCCGATGCAAGCTTTGCAGGACAACAGGAGACTTATCTAAATGTAAGAGGTGTGGAGGAAGTCCTCCTTCGCATAGTTGACTGTTATGCATCCCTTTGGGGCACCAGGGCGGTAAGCTACAGGGCTAATCAGGGCTACAATCAGCTATCTGTTGCTATTGCAGTTGTTGTTCAGACCATGGTTGAAAGCGAAAAGGCAGGAGTCTTGTTTACAGTCAACCCTGTCAATGAAAACCGAGAGGAGATGCAGATAAATGCAAGCTATGGCCTTGGGGAGAGCGTAGTAAGCGGAAGTGTAACAGCGGATAACTACATAGTGGACAAATCAGGAACGATTATAAGCCTCACCCTAGGTACAAAGGAAACTCAGATTATATATGCTGACAGGGAGACAAAAAAGGTAGAAGTTAGTGTGGAGCTTAGAGAAAAGCCTGCCCTAACGGATGATGAGGTTAGGGCGCTTGTACAGGCAGGAAATGCCATCGAGAAGCACTATGGTAAACCTATGGATGTAGAATGGGCTATAAGAGGTGGCGAGGTGTACATCCTACAGGCGAGAGAGATTACCACTCTTAGGGATAATCACGATGATGAGTTAGTTAAGGCTTATCTAAAAGGAGTGAGAGTTAAAGGATACACAAAAGAGAGGTACGCATTTATACTTGAAAAAATGCCATTTGCATACAGGGCACTAGACTATGATTATATGGTTGCTATAAATGACCAGACTGTTAGGTTGTTTGCCGAGGGCGGAATAAAGCTTGATACTAATCCCAGAATGGATGATGACGGGATAGAAACACTTCCAAATTCAAAAAATGGTGTAAATATACGCATATTCAATATATTTAAGCTTATTAAAATGATGAGAGACTACGACTACTGCGAGGGCAAATGCAGGGCATTTATGGAGGACTATGAAAAGGAAATAGAGGGAATTAAAAAGCTTGATTTAAGTAAAATGGATGCCAAAGGGTGCAGGGATTTTATTATTTACAGCTACGAACTTACCAAAAGGCTCTGCTATGACAGGTTTAAGTATGCTCTGTTTCCATCAGCACTTGGAAAAGACTTGGCAAAGGCTGTGAAAAAGGTGGATGAAAGCTATACAGTCTACGACCTATATAGAAACCTCGACAATAAGACAGCTGTAGTATCAAGAGATGTAGAACTGCTTGCAGCTGAAGCTAAGAAAAATGAAGAGCTTAAGAAAAGCCTGATATCAGGAGAGAGCTATGAGAGTATTTGTAAGCAATACCCTGATTTTAAGCGCTTGGCAGAGGACTTTCTTCGTAAAAACGGCTTTAAGTCAGACTATAACTGCTACTGTATAGATGCGAAGACCTTTGTGGAGGAGCCTGACAGACTGCTAAATATTATGAAGCCTCTTGTAATTTTGGAAGACGAGAAAAAGGGGGATATAGCGGACTTTGAGGAGATATTGTCAGGGATAAAGAAGATTTATGGAGATAGATTCCCTAAGATTAAGATAAGGATAGAGGCTTTCAGATATTTTCATATAGTGCGTGAAGAAAGCCAGTATCTATGGGAAACCCTATTCTACTATGTGAGACAATGTGTTAAAAGGGCAAATGTTCTCCTCCTAGGAAATGAAGACTTTAAGGCAGGCTTAGCCAATCTGTTTTTTAGAGAGTTGATAGAAACCTTGAGAAGAGGTGAATTAGCTGAAGATGATAAAATGAAAATAGAAAAAAGAAATAAAAACCGCCCACTGGCAATAAAGGTTTGGGAGGCTTCCAAAGGACTTGTATTTGACGCTGCCGGAGAGGTACTTAAGGGAGTTAGCGGCAGCAGAGGAGTGGCTGTTGGAGAGGCCTGCCTGATAAAGGGTCCTGAGGAATTCTACAAGATGAAAAAGGGAGGTATTTTAGTATGCCATCTCACCGATCCTGAGTGGACACCGCTTTTTAGCCTTGCAGGTGCTGTGGTAGCGGATACAGGCTCAGCTCTTAGCCACGCAGCCATAGTGGCAAGGGAATACGGCATTCCTGCGGTTTTGGGAGTGGGCTATGCTACTACTAAGTTTAAGGACGGCGACCAAGTCATGGTTGACGGCGATAAGGGAGTGGCAAGGAAGGCATAACTAGTGTGGGATAGCTTAGCAGAAAGACGGGATAATTAAATGGTGAGAGGAGGTAGAGTATGGATAGGGTAAATAACGAAGAAAACAGCAAGAAAAGACTGCTTGACGATAAAAAAGAACTTCGAAGAGAATACATACTTACTGCCCCACTTCTTCCCCTCCTCATAAAAATGGCCGTTCCCACCATCATCGGTATGCTTGTAGCTATGATATACAACCTAACGGATACCTTTTTCATTGCAATGTTAGCCAATAAGTCAATGACGGCAGCGATAGGGATCACATTTAGCTATGTGAGCCTGATTCAGGCTCTAGGCTTTTGGTTTGGCTATGGCAGTGGAAATGCTATGTCAAGAAGCCTTGGAGCAGGGAAGAATGAAGAGGCAGAAGTCTATTCTTCTACAGCTGTAGTAATGTCTTTGGCTACAGGGCTCGTTGTTTCTGCAGCATCACTAATATTCATATCTCCCTTAACAACTCTTATAGGAGGCTCAGCCTCTAAGAGCCTACAGAGCTTTGCGGGAGAATACCTGAGGGTAATTGCCATAAGCCTGCCCTTTGTACTATTTTCATTCACTGTTTACAATCAGCTTAGGCTCTGTGGCAATGTAAAGGATGGCATGAAGGGCTTACTTGCCGGCATGCTTACCAACATCATCTTAGACCCTCTTTTTATATTTGGCCTTAAAATGGGCTTCATCGGAGCAGCCTATGCGACCTTGATAGGACAGGCAGTGGGTGCCTTGGTACTATTTATACTAGCAGGAAAGAATGGGAATATTGCTGTAAGCCTCACAAAAGCAAGGTTTACAAGGGAAAATGTTTATCACATCTTGGTAGGAGGACTGCCTAATTTTGCAAGACAGGGAATCACAAGCATTTCCTTGGTATTGCTAAACATGGTGGCAGCAGGCTTTGGAGAAGAGGCAATAGCGGCACTAACCGTTAGCCAAAGGGTAGCAGCAGTTGCGTACATGCTTGTAATAGGCTGGGGACAGGGATTTCAGCCCATTTGTGCTATGAACTTTGGTGCTGGGCAATATGAGAGGGTGAGGAGAGCCTTTAGGTATAATGTAAGTGTCGGTACGGCTTTTATGCTTATGTCTGCAGTCATTTTATATGTATTTGCAAGGGAATTTGCAGAAGTTTTGTCAAGGAATAAGGATGTAATAAATATCGCTGTGGACATGCTTAGAATCCAATGTCTTACCCTGCCTTTTATGGCTTATTTTGCTACAGGGAGCATGTATATGCAAAACATAGGAAGGTACTATACTGCCCTGATTATATCAATATCAAGGCAGGGAATATTTTATATACCTGCACTTTTTCTCCTAACACTCTCTTTTGGACAAAAGGGCTTGTATCTGGTTCAGCCTGTAGCTGATGTCTTGGCGTTCTTGCTTGCGGCAGTGGTTGTAAGGAAAATGGACTTGCCACAAAAGCGTTTTTCGGCTAAAATGTAATCGGAGTACAGATTAGCCGAAAACAGCTTAAATTAATATTATCTCGCAAACCCATGCCTTAGGCAGTCTATCAGAAAACACTCATACTCAGGGTAGAGGTTAAGAGTTATTTCAGGCTTTTTACAGCCATCTTCTATATCTTTTATCATAGCCCTATACTTTACTAAATCTTCTTTGTAGCTTTTGATATATTCCTCTTTTTCTTCAGGACTGCTATAATCCTCGTCAATCTCAGCTTCTTTTATGCTCTCTTCAAGCCTTGAAATGGTGGAATTAACCAAGTTATAAAAATCATCCTTAAGGTTTTTAATCCACAGAGTATAATAATAATGCTCCCAGTCATCGGTATAATAATCGCATATCACGGCTTTGCAGTTTTCTAAAAATGTATCGTATTCGTCAAGCACATAGTAGGAGTCATAGACTTGATAATCAGCAATATCATCCGTACTGAGAGAGTAATTCTCATCCTGCCCGTCTTTTACCTGAGAAAGATAGAACTTTGCTTTTGCCTTATTCCCAAGAAAGAGCTCACAATAGGCCAGTGCCAGTATCAGCCTCATTCTACCGGGGTAGTCTATAAGTAAATCTTCAAAAATTGCTTTTGCCCTTTGATACTCTTTATTCTCATAAAGCCCCGCAGCATAATTAAAATGATTCACATAGTTGTTGGAGAGCTCCCTTGTTTTTTCAAAGTATTTTATGGCTTTTTCAAGGTATTTCTCACCATTATCTCTTTCATACTCGCTAAAATAATACAAGCCTAAACCTTCATAAGTTTCATAATATTGAGAATCCAGCTCTTCAGCTTTAAGTAAATGCTTAGGAGCAGAGGACTCAAAATCAATGTAATATCCGATGTTTGTGTATATTCTTGCTTTATCACTTTCAGATAAGCAGTTTTCATTTCCATCAAGAAAATCAAGTAAAAGCTCTCCACAGGTATCATAACTGTCACGAAGCTCCATTCGGACAGAAGCAAGTAAACAAGCTACATCTACATTATTTTTATCCTCTTTTTGCATATCAAGCAAGAGCTCCTGCATTTTCTCAAAGTAAGGGAGAGACTTATCGTAATCCGTTAAAAACGGGGTATTGTATTTGCTTTCATAATCTGCTTTTAGCTCTGTCCAAAATTCTTTTAACTTATCCATAGTGATCTCCTGATTTACATTTCTTAGATATAATTATACCTTAAACACCAAGTTCAATTTTAGCCAAAATCGACAGTACTTGGCTGCGTGCTTAGGCAGCACTTGCGTTAAATTTATATTTACCCGACGATCAGTTCGCTAAGTGCTCATATTATATCATTTATTAGTCAGACTTCATAGGCATTAGATACATATTAAAAATACTCCGACTAATCTAAAGTCTGATTTTAGATTAGCCGGAGAATTTTAAAAATAAAGGGATTACTTATATTAGACTATATCATTCCTCAGTAAATAATGTTAAAATATAGGTGAGTCTAAAGGCAAATTTAATTTTGAATTTAAGGAGGAACTTATGGGAAAATTTAAAAAACTTGTAGCAACAGCATGCTTTATTACTATGGCTCTTGGAGCAGTGGCTCCTGCAGAGGCTGCACTAAGAGAAAAGGACATCATTTGGATAGGAGCAGGGTATCATGCGTCAGAAGGAATTAATGGGATTAGTGTAGATGTAGATACTATATATGGAAAGAATGTAGTATATAAATCAGCGGCAAACGATAAGTATCAGATATATTTTGGAGCCACGGGTGAAAAGACAGGGTTTAAGTTTAAGAAAGTTACCGGGCTTGCAGGTGGGGACTTCTTTTATGTAAAAACCACTAAAAATTCAAATAATGGCATGATAATTGATGAAGAAGGAAATGAAATTTATTCAGGACTTAGAAATATAGCTGATGACATTATAGCTGATTATAGCGGTTGGCGCTCAATCATAGGAATTGAAAATGACAGGTTTATCTGTGGTGAAACCAAAGAAGGACTGGTCATACTCGATGCCAAGAGAAACTTCAGGGTAATAAGAAGGTATAAGGGATATGAGATTGATTCTGAAGATGAAATTTATAAGACAAAGGTAAATAACAGGAGACATATTCGAATTAGGGATAAGGCAAGGGGCAGGCTGGGATACCTTTGGCTTTCACAGAAATCGGGCGTTTCTGAGATTATAATAAAAAATCTTGCCAAAAATGCAGAACTTCTGATGAATAGGGAGGGAGAATATAAAATAATATATGTATCAGACAGACATACCAGTATGAAAATCACGAATATTAACGGTAAGGTTGTTTGGTACGGAAAGAATAAGCTAGCAAGTGAAACAGCCGGAGACCTTGTAGGAGCAAGAGTATCTTATTTAGGATCTAGCATTTATCCATATAAGGGTGCAAGTAAAGAAGAGGCTGGAACCCATATTCTGTTTTCTGTTAGAAATAGCAAAACAGATAAATATGGTATAGTTAGAGATGATGGAAAGACAATGTTAGGGTTCAGGTATTCCGGCATTTCTAAAGCATATAAGGACATGGCCATAGTTGAAGACAGACATGATAAGGAGTATCTTGTAAATTATAAAAATAATAAACTAACTTCTAAAAAATATGATAAGATTTATACCTTCAATAATGGTAAGGCGGTAGTAAAGCTTGATAATAAATATGGGGTGATTTCCAGTTCCGGAAAAGAACTTGTCAAACCAACCTATAGTAAGCTTATAGCCACTAAACTTGATGAGGCTGATACTTTTGATGGATATGGCGTACACGAAACTAAAATAAAAAATATTTCTGATGGAATGATAGTTAAAAAGGGTGATGAATATATCTATGTAAATAAGGAGGGTAAACAAAAGGTTATAGAGGAGGCTTATGATAACATTAAAAAGCTTTCAAATAAAAAATATAAGGTAAGCCCATTGCTTATAACAATGTTGGATGATAAATTCGGTATTATTGCGGCAGATGGTAAAGAGTTGTACAAACCTAAGTATGAATTCTTCCGAATATTAAATAAGGCAGAGGGAGTATTTTCACTCGGAATTAAAAAATATGGAAAGACAGGAGGCTATGTATCAGAGACAATTATAGATGCATATGGTAAGAAGCTCTTAAGCCTAAATCACACGAAATCAATAAAGAGAGTGTTTTCAGGAGAATATATTGTAGTAAAAGATAAGTCTGCGTCAAAAGATAAGAAAACAGAGAAGGTAATGCTCTATGATGCACAGTGGAAGAAAATTGCTGAATTTAATAATAAATGGACAGAAATAGAGGATTATTCCAATGGTCTTTTCATAGTTGTGAACAAAGATAATGAGTATGGTATTGTGGATAAGACAGGAAAGGCAGTGCTCCCATTCAAATACAAGGATATTAGTTTTGACGGTGATTGTATTACAGTTAAGGAAGCTTATGACGGTCTTATATTAAAAGGAATTTTAGTTAGGTAATATCATTTAGCAAAGGATGGACTTATGAAAACAGCCTACAAAGAACCGGATTATGAAAGTATATTCAGGGAAAATGAAGGTAAACCGTTAAAAACGCTGATAGCCATTTATCAAGGGAAGTATATCAAGCTTTTTTGGTCGGTAGTCTTTTTCCTTATAAAAGACTCGCCGTCTTGGATATCTCCCCTTGTAATGGCTGCGATGATTGATATAATCACAAAGCCTGATGAGGACGCTGTTAAAAAGATTATCCTAAACTCAGTATTCATCATACTTCTAACGGTACAAAATGTTCCTACAAGTTACATTCATGTGTATTTTTACGCAAAGACAATCAGACAGGTGGAAAAGGAGCTTCGCTGTGCTCTGGTTAGGAAGCTTCAACAGTTATCCATTTCTTACCATACCCAGATGGAGTCAGGCAGGCTTCAATCAAAGGTTATGAGGGATGTGGAGCAGATAGAGAACCTTAGCTCGCAGATATTTATAACTGTGCTTTATATAGTTGTAAATATAGTGGCTGCCCTTGTCATTGTTATAACCAAGAGTAAAATCGTCTTTGGATTCTTCCTTGCTGCTGTACCTGTGGCGGTTTTGCTTATGCTTTATTTTAGAGAGAAGGTAAAGAACTACAATACAGCCTTTCGTAAAGAAATGGAAGAGACCACAGTTTCAGTGGTTGAAATGATGGAGATGATACCTGTAGCAAAGGCACATGCCCTTGAAAGAAGAGAGCTTAACAAGATGGAGAAAAGGCTTGTAAAGGTGGCAGACAAGGGCTTTAGGCTTGATATGATACAGACTTACTTCGGTGCCTGGAGCTGGGTAGTATTTCAGGTGTTTAGAGTGTTCTGCCTTATATTTACTGCCTTTATGGCACTTAACAAGAAAATAAGCATAGGCGATGTGGCTATGTACCAGTCTTACTTTGGCACCGTAGTAGGCTGTGTGGCGGGTATAGTAGGGCTTGTACCTGTTGTGACCAAGGGACTTGAGTCGGTAACTTCGATATCTGATATTATGCTTAGCAACGATATTGAGGGTAGCGACAAAAATAAGCTTAAGCCTGAGATTAAGGGCTTTGTAGAATTTGACAATGTTGGCTTCAAGTATGATGACAGCGATGAGCCTCTCTTTAGCGGTCTTAGCTTTAAGGCAAGTCCTGGTGAAACCATAGCCATAGTAGGAGCTTCAGGAGCAGGTAAAACCACTATTCTAAACCTTGTAATCGGCTTTATGAGGGCTACTGAGGGCAGGGTGCTTATAGACGGCTGTGACATAAAGGAGATGAACCTACATCATTACCGCAAGAAACTGGCTGTAGTTCCGCAGAATTCCATTCTTTTTAGCGGCACTTTAAGGGAAAATATTACCTACGGACTTGATGATGTATCTGAGGAAGAGCTTCAAAAGGTAATAGACGCCGCAAACTTAAGAGAGCTTGTAGACAGCCTGCCGGACGGTCTTGAAACAGTCCTAAAGGAGCATGGAGGTAATTTCTCGGGAGGACAGAAACAGAGAATCTCAATAGCAAGAGCATTTATAAGAAATCCGAGAATACTTATCTTAGACGAGGCTACTTCTGCGCTTGATACAGTTTCCGAAAGGCAGATTCAGGAAGCTGTGGGTAAGCTATCCAAGGACAGGACTACATTTGTAGTAGCGCACAGACTTTCCACCATCAGAAATGCCGATAAAATAGCGGTCATGGAAAAGGGCGGTATGAAGGAATTTGGAAACTACGAAGAGCTTATGGAGCTAAGGGGAAGCTTTTATGAATTGATGGAAATGCAGCAGATGTAGGAGACAAAACACTATTATATTACATTGTATTGCAAACGTAATATTTTTGCAGTATAATGAGGAATGAATTTAAAATGGACTTATTGATTTTTGACAATCTAATTATAATGACTGAAAAGGAGAGATATGTATGGCACAGTCTACTTTAAGTATAAGAATTAATAGCGAGGATAAAAAAGGGTTTGAAACCTTTTGTGAACAGGTAGGTATGAATGCTTCAGTTGCTGTTAATATGTTTGTTAAAACGGTGATAAGAGAACAGAGACTTCCTTTCGAGGTAAAAGCGGACCCATTTTATAGTGCTGCTAATATGGAACGACTTGAAAAATCAGTGAAACAGCTTAAAGCAGGAAAAGGTAAAGAACATGAACTGATAGAGGTGGAAGATTGAAGAAAATTTGGTCAGATGAAGCTTGGGAAGATTATGTGTATTGGCAGTCACAAGACAAAAAAACTCTTAAAAAAATTAATCGTCTTTTAGAGGATATAAACCGTAATGGATATAATTGCACAGGAAAGCCTGAACCATTATCAGGAAATCTTGCAGGATTTTGGAGTGTCCGTATAGATGATAAGAACCGTATTGTATTTAAGGTATCTGATAATATGCTTGAAATAGCTCAATGTGGTTCACATTATAGAGATAAATAGTGGAGGGGATATTGCAAAACAGGAATAAATTACTGCTTGATATCTTGCAGGAAGAAAAATCTTCGGGCTATGCTGGTGGGATATATCACAAAACCCAGATAGAGCTTACATATAATTCTAACCATATTGAAGGCAGCAGTCTGACTCACGAACAGAACAGGTATATATTCGAAACCAATACTATAGATGTAGAAAATGGCAGTATCAATGTAGATGATGTGATTGAAACAGCAAATCATTTCCGCATAGTCAGCCTTATAATCGACAATGCAAAGTCTACGCTCACACAAGAATTTATAAAGGAGTTACACTTACTTCTTAAAAATGGAACCAGTGATTCCAGAAAAGACTGGTTTGCAGTAGGCGACTATAAGAAACTTCCAAATGAAGTAGGTGGAATTAATACGACTCTTCCCGAAGAAGTGCCTGAAAAGATGAAAGAGCTACTTAATGAATACAATGTAAAAGAAGAAAAAAGCCTTGAGAATATTTTGTACTTTCATGCAAAGTTTGAAAAAATTCATCCATTTCAGGACGGAAACGGTCGTGTCGGTAGGCTGATTATGTTTTAGGAATGCCTGAAATACAACATTGTACCGTTTATTATTGAGGATGATTTGAAAATATTTTATTACCGTGGTCTTGCAGAATGGGAAACAGAAAAAGGCTATCTAAGAGATACCTGCTTAACTGCACAGGATAGGTATAAGGCTTATTTGGATTATTTTAGGATTGGGTATTAACACTGTATTACCATCCTTGCAAATTTGTACCCAATTTCTAGGGTAAACTATCTTCCAAAACGCTAAAATGATAATCGAAAGGAGGGAGCTAAAGTGAATATCATAAAATTGTTTAATGATACTGTGAATTATATAGAAACAGTACTTGATGGTGAGATTGATGAGAAGAAGATTTCAAGCCTGTCTGGCTATTCTTATCCGATGTTTAGCAGACTTTTCTCTATGCTTACAGAGATAACGCTTTCTGAATACATAAGAACCAGAAGGCTGACTGAGGCAGCAATAGATTTGCGGGATACAGACGAAAAAATAATCGACATAGCAATGAAATACGGCTACGAATCACCTGACGCTTTTGGTGCTGCTTTCAAAAAATTCCATGGCTTTACTCCCTCAGAAGTAAAAGAAGGGAAGCCGTTTAAGCTGGTTTCCAGAATTAGGCTTGCGCTTAGCGTAAAAGGAGGAAGAAGCATGGATATTAAGATTGAGAAGAAACAGGCATTTAAGGTAGCAGGGTATAATGAGCAGGATATAAACTCATCACTATGCCCGAACGTATGGGATAAGCTATATGGAAAGTACAGCCGCGAAGAACTGGCAGGAATCGGTACAGGAGAAAGTGTAGGAATTTGTCATGACGTGGAAAGTCCTGACAGAATAAACTATATGGCAGGATATATTACTACAGATGTAGAAAAGGCTAAGGCTATGGGGCTGGAAGTTTTAGAGGTTGACGAGGCAGAGTATGCAGTAGTTAAATTAACCGGAAAGGTACCGGAGTGCATACATGCCGGTTGGAAATACCTGATGGAGGTATTCTTCCCAGAACATGGCTATATCCATTCAGGAAAGCCTGATTTCGAGTATTATTTCAAAGGCGATATGCACAGTTCTGATTATAAAATGGAGCTTTGGGTGCCTGTGGTGAAGGCATAGAATAAAAAAAAGAGTAGTGCTTAATTCCTTAGTGCACTACTCCTTTTTTTATTGTAATTAGCCTTCTATTTCTCTAACAAAAGCTATCCTTTTATCAGATTTGGTACTATTATCAAAAGTAAATTCATAAGTTTTAAAACCTTTTGACTTGATAATCAGAGCTAATCCACTAGCTGTCTTTTGTGGTCTTCTTATTTTAATTTCATCACGTTCAGCATCAATTTTATATTCCTTTTTATTTACAAAGCTATTTTTTGCTTCAGTATACATTTCACCATCAAAAGTAATAGATTCAATATTCTTAATCCACTCAAGTACATTTGTACCATTTTTTATAAAATTATTACTCTTAATAAAGAAAGTGTTTAGTGTAATATTATCAAGCTTCAGAGGCTGATCTGCTGATAAATTCAGGCTCTTTAAGCTATTCTTTTTTGCATCTTCCTCAGCTTTCTTTGCAGCGTCAGCTTCCTGTTTCTTCTTTTCTTCCTGCTCCTTTTTCTCCTGTTCTTCTTTAGCCTTCTTTTCCTCTTCCTTAGCCTTATCAGATTCAGCCGGAGCTACGGTTTTCTTCTCTTCACCCTTAATTACCTCTACTTTAGAACGACTGTTGTCAAAGGTAAATATGTAGGTCTTGTAGCCTTTAGCTTCTATCTCTAAAGAAACAGCCTTATTTGCATCACCCTTTATATCATAAGGCCTTGCTATCTGAAGCTCTAAATCACCGAAGTTTCCTCTTACCTTCCTGAACTCATACTCATTCAGGTTCTTTCTTTCATCATCATTACCATATGTGCAGATTCTTCCATTAACAGTAACCTCTGTTACCATATCAATCCACTTTTGAGTAGCTTCTTTATTAGCATCTCCCAGAAAATATTTTTTAATGGTAAATCTGTCATCATAATCTCTTTCCACTTTGAAAGTCTGTGGCAGTGGGAGTTCAAGTAAGGTACCGCCCTGATTATCTTCCTTTTTATCTTTAGGGTTCTCTTTATCTCCCGGAGTCTGCTTGTCATCCTGTCCCGGTGCAGGTGTCTGATTATCCTTTTTATCATCAGGCTTTGGCTGTTCTGTCTTATTTCCATTGATAAGCTTAAATGTATCCTTTACTGAGTCTTCTGAACTGTTGTCAAAAGTAAACACATAAGTCTTATATCCCTCAGCCTTTATAACCATAGGAATAACAGCCTTCTTTTCAGGTCTATTTATCTCCATAGAGCCAAAGCTAAATTTAAACTGCTTATCCTTAAGTCCAAAACCGCTGCCTTTGGTATAATTAACCCCATCAACCTTAACGGAATTTACCTTTTCTAACCATGCAATTACTTCTTCGCCATTACCGGTAAACGCTGCACCAATTGAAAGCTTCTTGTGTCCTGGCTGTACATAAAGCTTCTTGTCTTCCGGTATGGTGAGGCTTTTTGCATCAGGAGCATCATTAGCTGTCTCAGTCCTAACTATTTCATCAAGATTAAGTTTTGGTGTCTCAGTTTCTTTACCTGTCTCAGGGGTCTTTTGTTCAGGCTGTTTCGGTATTATACCTGTACCATCGGTCTCCTCACCTTTTACAATCTGTGCTTGTTTACCGCTGTTATCAATTGTAAATGTATATGTTTTGTAGCCTGTAGCCTCAATTACCATAGGTATGTTGTTAGACTTTGACTTAGGAAGGGTTATCTCCACCTTTTTACCAACATAAAACTCATTATCATCTTTTACAGAATATCTTTCATTTGGTACTCTATTATATTTTACTCCACCTACTGTAATAGATACAATATTATTCATCCAATCATTGACATTACGTATTCCCGAAGTAGTTCCAAATGAGAGGGTATTACCAATGTGGAAAGTAGTAAATTTATCAGGCATTTCAAGAGTTTTTAATGCATTTTCATCAGGCTTTACCACAGTTAACTCTATCGTCTGAGGCTGATATCCGTCAGCTACAACTATTACATTTACCTTTCTTGGCAAAGTGTTAAGATTAGGGAAATAGCGGTTTATAAGACCTGTTCCACTTATGGTAAGCTTATCTCCGTCTACTTTATAGTAATCAGAACTCATTGTGAACAAGTACTTCTGACCCTTTTCCCTTTCAGGATGAAGTGCCTTAACCTTAGCAAGATAAGCCGCATCCGCCTGTAGGGTGATTTTACCGTCGGTGCTGACTTTACCTTCATTTGGGATAGTAAACTTAGGAGCTTCCTCTCCAAGCTGGTTTCCATCCAGAACCCCACCTATCAAGTTATCTTCAAGTACGGCATTAGCCTTCTTTATCTTGTTTATAGTCTTTACACCATCCTGCTTCATATAATCAGAGAAAGAAAGGTACATCCCATCGTCCCTCTTAGCTATCATAGTAGTATTGTAGTATCCAAAATCATAGAAATCGCTGTTATGATTGTATACCGCTTTTACCGTAACTTCCTTTTCAAATCTGTCAACTATAGCTTTAGCATAGTCATTTTTGATTCCAAGCTCATCAAATATTTCGGCATTGGCAAGAAGATCCACATCAAAAATAAGATCTCTTACTATCGTTAGTGAGCCTGTATAGTCTCCTCGGTTTCCTCCCGGAGTAGCCTTTCTGGTTGAACCTGCAACGGCATCAAACTTCATACCATCCATGGAAAGCAGTGAAGATTTACTTCCCATAGTCGTAACTTTATCTGCAGTAGTTTCGTTTTTCTTCCCTGCCTCCTGTCCATCCGGTATGTCAAACCCAACTGTAGCAGGCTTATATTCATTAAAATAAATCTTAAGACTATACTCACCCTTATAAAGTGTATTATTTATACCCTTTGTACCGTCTTCTTCCTTACCCTTTGTCACATCATTGTATAAGACAAATAAGTTTCCAAAGAAGAAATAATCAATATTATGTCTGAGGGTTCTAACTTCCTTATTCGGCAAAGTAAGTTCTACCTTCTCAACAGCATTTTTTACCCCCAAAGTCACACCTTTAACATCGAAGTGAAGATTCTTGCCTGATTTTAATACAGGCTCCCTTAAGAAAATTTCAGGCTGTCCCGGATATTCAAGTCTGATACGGAGCATGTATGATTTACTGCCCTCAGACTTTACCCTCAGTCTGAAATACCCTGCTGATCTAAAATTCGCTTCTCCTGTCTTTATAATCAGAGCCGCTTTTTGACCACCATGCTCTACAATTGTCTTCTCATACTGAACATCATACTTTATAGTATACTGGTTATCACTATCCTCAACAAGCTGAAGGGCTCCTGTCTTAGGGATATTGTCAAACCACTTTGTATCATCATCAGATGTATAATTAAACATCACAGTAAGATCCTTACCTACCTCTACATCAGGTGCATAATAAGGCCTTTCTGAAATCTTCTTTGAAGCTTTTAAATCTGAATTGAAAGTAGTAATCCCCGGCTTCATACGTCTATTGCCTTCGTTATCAAAGTTATCCAGATTATAATCAAATCTTGAAATCCTGCTGCTTCCTATAACAAACTCAGGGGTTCTGCGCTTATTGGTAACTATAGGTGTAACAAGCTTTGCATCAGACGGTCTGTCAAGCTTTACTGTCTGACTGATGTTTTTATCCTTATTGCTTACAACCTTCACTTCAGCAGGATATTTTCCATATACTTCCCACTTATACAGAGTTCCTTCTGTGTCAACTTTGGTAAGCTCACTTGTAACATCTGTATCATCTACATAAACTGTGGCATTATCCTTTGTATAACCATTTACAAAGCTAAAAACCACATATCTTAAGAAACTTGTAGCATCTATGACCTTTGTCTTTTCAGGATTTACAATTTTATTTGCTTCTTTAGCCGGAGTTTGAGGAGTATTATTGCCTGAATTTGTATTACTTCCACCACCGGTTGAGCCTCCGCCTATATAACCTCCACCTATACTTCCAGTATTGGTAGTATTACCGGCTGTATTTTCGTTTTCATTGGTAACAGCACTTCCCTGTGGGGTACTGTCATCCTTTACATCTATATTGGCTGTACCCTGTGGAGTATCATCAGAATCTATATCCAAATCAGAGCTTGCATAGGTATCACCTGCTTTGATTATTACTTTCTTGCCTAAGATTGTAGCCTTTATACTTTTCTTAGTCTTATTTGACGCTATAAGTTCAATCTTAGAAGTAACCTTTGCGGACTCTGCCCCTGTCTTGTATGTAAGTTCCGCATAAGCTGCCTTACCGCTTATGTTAAGTGTAATCTTTGATGCTATTTCAATTTTATTTCCTGTCTCATCTATAACAAGATTTGCATTTTTAACTGTTCCAAGATAGATGATTTTTTTGAATTTTGTTCCTTTTGGAATATAAACCTTAGATTTATCTGATGAATTAATAACAAGTATCTTATCCTTATAGTTACCCTTTGGTACTCTGAAGTTCTTGGTAGATACAGCATTTAATACAATCTTATTTACATTACCCTTCTTAAGTGCTGACTTAAGCCCCTTATTGGTGCTTACTGTCATCTCAATCTTCTTTGCCACTACCTTCTTTGTTGTTGCAGCACTTATTGTTGTTCCCCACATCTGTGCAGGTAACATACTAAGTGACATAGCTGTAATCATAGCTGTTGCTATATTTTTCTTAAGCCTTCTCATTGCTCCTCCTATGATGTTATAATTTTCTTCAGCATACAATAATGATTTTCGTTTTCATTGTATCCCGAGTTATCTTACCAACTTTCTATGCTAAAGTCAACATTTACTAATGAGTATTGTTATTATGAAAATAATCGAAAGGAAGTTAAAACTAATATTATTTTGAAGGGGATATGTATAGTCCTGATTATAAAATGGAGCTTTGGGTACCTTTGGTGAAGGCTTAATATTGAGATTGTTCATGCTACATGGCAAATATAGATGACGCCAGTTAAGGTCAATTGATATTATAGACATATTATAATATAATATGTCTATATTTTTTTGGAGGCAAGCCTATGTTTATCAAACAGGAAACAATCAGACCATCAGTAGATCTGCGTAATCATTATAATGAAATATCCAGACAATACAGGGAGGATAAGAAAGCAGTTATAATTACCGTAAATGGACGGGGAGATACGGTTTCCATCGGATATGAGGAATATAAAAGAATGAAAGCCCGAATTGAGCTTTTAGAAATACTTGCAGAAGCTGATGAAGATGTTAAATATGAGAGAGTTGCTCCTATTAAGGATACTTTTGATGATTTGAGAGATATTCTTAAGGAGGAGAGGATTTGAAATATGGGATTATAAGAACTGATACAGCCGATGCTCTGATAAGGGGAAATATACTTTATATTGCTGAAAATTTAGGAAATAGCGTGGCTTTGAAGAAATTAAGTGAACTTGAAGAGGCTATATTATCTTTAGGGGACAATCCTTATATCGGAACTACACCAAAATACAATGTACTTAAAAGACAGGGCTATATGGTATTAATTCTTGAAAAAAATCTTGTCTTTTATAAAATAAAGGAAAAGATAGTTACTGTATATGCGGTGCTTGGGCAGATACAAAATTATTTGGATATCATACGGGGGCTATAGGTATGATTATATTCACGAAAGAGGATGACTGATGGAAGATAAATCACTTATTATAAAAAAACTGGAAAATGAAGGAATTACAATAACTTCAGAGCAATGTGACAAACTCTATAGATTCTACGAGATGGTAATAGAAAAAAATAAGGTAATGAACCTTACAGCTATCACAGACTATGAAGAATTTGTCATCAAGCACTTTGTAGACAGCCTAATGATAGCAAAGGTAATGGATATGACTACGCCTATGACTGTGCTGGATATCGGTACAGGCGCAGGCTTTCCCGGTGTACCTATCAAGATAGTATTTCCTGAAACTAAGGTGCTGCTCCTTGATTCCCTCAATAAAAGATTGAACTTCTTAAATGAGGTAATCGAGGAACTTGAGCTTAAAGATATAGCTACCATACATTCCAGAGCGGAGGAGCTCCAGACCAAGGGAGAATACAGAGAAAGCTTTGACCTATGCGTATCAAGGGCTGTATCTGCTCTGCCAACCCTTAGCGAATACTGCCTTCCTTATGTAAGGTTTGGCGGGAAATTCGTGGCTTATAAGGCAGTTGGAGCTGACGAAGAGATCGAGGCATCAAAGACTGCCATCAGGGTGCTTGGCGGAGAAATAAAAGATAAGGCACAATTTACCATAAAGGATACTGACTATACCAGGGTGTTGATTTCTATAGAAAAGATAAAAAATACTCCAAAAAAATATCCTCGTGCGGGTGGAAAACCAAGCAAAAATCCGCTACAATAAGGAGAGGGCAATGTGCTAGCTTTTTATTGAATATGCGGACTAAGTCACGCTGTCACTGATAACTTTCCAGACTCGCTCCGGTTTTTCTGAAAGAGGCTATTTTAGAATTGTGTAGTTGACGAAAAACCTAATGCGCTCGCTTAGGAAGTATCAGTTCCAGCTGATAAGTGACAATTAATAATATAAAGAAAATTATAAATATTGTTAGGTACTATATTCTAAAAAGCAATCACATAATGCAAAGAAGAAAGAATAGAAAGCTAAACTTTCAGTTCACAGCCCGGAATGATAGAATTCTAAGCGAGCGCGTTAGGCGAAGCGAAGCGGATGCCGGAGCGAGTCTGAAATTCTATCATTCCGGGCGTCACACAGTATGAAATAGTATTATAATTGAGACGATTTATAAAAGTTTGTTTCTGTGTAAAACCAGATATTTAGTCGTATCAATGAAAGTATTATTATTTAGAAGTTTTGGAGGAATCATGGAAATTTGGGACGGTTATAATAGAGACGAAACCCTTGCAGGTGTTGATTTGGTTAGGGGAGAGAAGATACCTGATGGGCTTTATCATCTGGTATGCGAAGTGCTGGTTCAGCATGAGGACGGCGACTTTCTACTTATGAAGCGAGACCTAAACAAGCCTACCAATCCCGGCAAATACGAAGCCACAGCAGGAGGAAGCGCACTAAAAGGCGAGGACAAGCTTACTTGCATAAAGAGGGAACTAAAAGAAGAGACCGGAATAGAAGCAGAAGACTTTGAACACATTGGCAGGACTATACACGGGAAATGTATATTTGAAGACTTTTATACAAGGACTGACTGTGCAAAGGACTGCGTAACCTTGCAGGAAAACGAGACTATTGGCTATAAATGGATAAGCGAAGCAGAATTCGCAGACTTTGTTAACTCAGATGACATCATAAGGAGCCAGAGAGAAAGATATAGAACATTCCTAGGCAAGAGAGGATATCTGAAGTAGATTCACTTTGGAGGTGAAGAAATGGACAAGCTGATATTCCATGTGGATGTAAACTCAGCCTTTCTTTCGTGGACGGCAGTTAAGATGCTTAAAGAAGAGCCGGGAAGCATTGACCTTAGAACCATACCCTCTGCCATAGGAGGGGATGTATCAAAAAGACATGGAGTTATCACAGCCTGCTCGATTCCTGCCAAGAAGCAGGGAGTAAGGACAGGCGAACCTGTTATGAGGGCCCTTGAAAAATGCCCGAGTCTAAGGCTTTTCCCTTCTGACTTTAAGACCTATAGAGAATACTCGGCGAAGTTTATAGATATACTTAAGAAATATGCCTTAGCAGTAGAACAGGTGTCTATTGATGAGGCATATCTTGATATGACAGGAACAGATGAACCTATAACTATGGCAGAGAAAATTAAGACTGAAATCTATGAAAGCCTTGGATTTACAGTAAATATTGGAATCTCTACAGTTAAGCTCCTTGCCAAGATGGCAAGTGATTTTGAAAAGCCTTACAAGGTACACACTCTTTATCCTGAGGAAATAAAGGAGAAAATGTGGGCTCTTCCCATAGAAAAGCTGCATGGCTGTGGCTATAAGACTTCTGAAAAACTTAAGAATATAGGAGTTAAGACCATAGGAGATGCAGCTAAGCTCGATAAAGCCCTGCTTTGTTCTCTGCTAGGTGAAAAGTCAGGAGAATATATCTATGAGAGTGCTAACGGCAGAGGAAGCGATGTGGTATCGGGGGAGAGGGAGGCTGCTAAGAGCTATTCAAACGAGACCACCCTGCCCACAGACATCAGGGTGTCTACCTACGATAAAGAAATGCCCCCTGTCATACATTGGCTTTCAGAAAGTGTGGGAAAAAGGCTTAAAAAAGATGAGGCAACAGGCTATACTATAAGCGTTAGTGCCAAAACAAGCAGCTTTAAGAGGAGGTCAAAGCAGACTACTCTGGTAGAACCAACAAATGATATTAAGGATATAGAAAGCACTTCCCTTATACTTATGAGAGAGCTTTGCTTTGGAGAAAGAGGCTTATTTAGCGAAAATGATGGCATTAGGCTGGTTGGAGTAGGTGTATCGAATCTGGCTGAAAATGAATGCAAACAGCTTGATATATTTTCCTATATGAAAGAAAAAAGTAAGCAGGATGAGATTAGACTAAATGAGTCAAAGAAAAAAGAAAAAACCGATAAGTTAGATACCATGCTTAAAAAAATAAATGAAAAATACGGCGAAGGTAAGATAAAAAAAGGAGGATGATTATGACAAAATATATATTGGCTTCGGCTTCACCACGCAGGGTTGAGATACTTGGAAAGCTTGGCTTTGAATTTACGACTGAGGTAAGTGAGGCTGAGGAGAAGTTAAAAAATGACTTTAATAAGCTTCACCCAAAGGAAAAGGTGGAGGAGCTTTCATTTATAAAGGCTGCTGATGTGGCTGAAAGCCTTATTCTGACAAAGGAAACAGAAGAAGGAGACGCCTACATAGTTATCGGCGCAGATACAGTGGTGTCTGTAGACGGGGAAATCCTTGAAAAGCCTAGAGATAAGGCTGATGCCGGCCGTATGATAGAGCTTATCCAGGGCAGAAGCCACGAGGTATACACAGGGGTTACCCTCATCTATATCCCTAAGGAAGTCCTTGAAAATAGGGGAGTTAAAGAGGGAAACAAATACTTGGAATTATTTAAAATCCTTGAAAATCAGATGAAAGAAGCCGATAATAGTGAAGAGACAGCAGAAATTGGAAACATAATTAAAGCCATGCTAAGTGAAAATAAGCTGATTGTACGCACCTTCTCAGAAAAAACCGAAGTAAGCGTATATCCTATGAATGAGGCGGAGGTAGAGGGGTATATATCCACCTTAGAGCCATATGATAAGGCTGGTGGATATGCTATTCAGGGAAGATTTCAAGCTTATATAGAAAAGATAAACGGAGATTATTCTACAGTGGTAGGCTTACCTGCAGGAAGGCTTTATCACGAAATCAAGGAGGTCTACAAATGTACGACAAGCTTACAAAAAACGATATAAGAAGGCTTGAAGAAGAGATTGAGCATAGAAAGCTGGTGGTAAGAAAAGAGGCCATTGCTGAGGTAAAGGAAGCAAGGGCACATGGTGACCTTTCAGAGAATTTTGAGTATTATGCGGCAAAAAGGTTCAAAAATCAGAATGAAAGCAGGATACGCTACCTCGAGAAGATGGTTAAGACTGCAAGGATAATAGAGGATGATTCTAAAGAAGACGAAGTAGGCCTTGATAATACTGTAACTGTCTACTTTGTGGAGGATAAAGAGGAAGAAACCTTCAAGATAGTAACCTCAGTAAGAGGAGACTCAGTAAGCAATCTCATAACCATAGAATCCCCTCTGGGCAAGGCTTTGATGGGACACAAGGAGGGAGATACAGTCAGTGTAAAGGTAAATGAACAGGTAAGCTATGATGTAGTTATCAAAAATATCGAGAATACTAAGGATGAAGGAAAAGAAGGAATCAGAGAGTTTTAGGAGGTAATATGGCCAATTTTGAAAAAGCTCTAGCCACTATAATGTTTGATATACTTACAGGCAAGACGGGACACATAGGAAAGGCTACATTTAAGCCTGAAAAACCGCAGTTTGACTGGGATAAGGCAGATGCCAAGCCACTGGAAAGAAGCACTCCTGAAGCGGAGGGGGTACCTACATCTTTTCTTTACAACCTCTTATTCGAACTTGGCTCTGCAAAGAGTGAACTTCATCATTTTCTGGTACTTAGACATGGTAAAGTCATCTGTGAGTCTTCTTTTTCGCCGTACAGAAGGGGAGAATGGCATACTACTTATTCTATGAGCAAGACATTTACAGGAATGGCTATTGGTCTGCTCTATGATGACGGGAAGCTAAAGCTTAATGACAAGGTTGTAGACTTCTTTAGCGATCTCACAAACCTATGGCAGATGGTGAAGTTTAGAGATATGACAGCCACGAACCTCCTCACTATGACTACCGGTGTTAACTTCAATGAGGGTGGCTCCATGGTTGGAGATGAGTGGATTAAGGGCTTTCTTTCAGCATCCTTAAAGGAAAATGCAGGAAAGGTATTTGACTATAACAGTATGAATACTTACATGCTTTCAGCCATTGTATCAAAGCTTGCAGGAAAGCCTATGTATGAGTTCTTACAGGAGAGGATATTTAACAAGCTTGGAATCAGCCAATGCTTTTGGGAGACCAGCCCTGAGGGCGTTACCAAGGGTGGCTGGGGTATGTTTATACGGCCTGAAGATGCAGCAAAGCTCGGACTTTTATACCTTAGCAAGGGTAAATGGGAGGGCGAACAGCTTATTTCCGAGGAATATGTAAATATGGCGACATCAAAGCAGATTGAAAATGAGCATTTTGGCTACGGCTACCAGCTTTGGATGGGCTGTAGGGCTGAGAGTTACCTCTTTGATGGTATGATGGGGCAGGATGTGAGAGTTTACCCTGATCTTGATATGATAATAGTGAATTTTGCAGGGGATTCCGTTGTTTTCCATAGTGGGGAGGCAGATGCTATCATTGAAAAATACATGGAAAATCCTGAAATTTCAGATAAAGCCCTCCCTCCTAATCCTATGGGGAATGTAAATCTTAGTAAACTTATATCTGAGCTTGAAAGCGGAGCATTTAAGACAAAGCCTGTTATGGCAGGGGGCTGGGAAAGAAAGGGAAACCTTAGGGCTCAGATATCAAGCCGCAACAAGCCTCATCCGCTTAAACATGATTTCTTTATGTGGCTTAACGGACGAAGCTACGAGCTTGAAGACAAGTGCCAGGGAGTATTTCCTCTCCTTTTACAGCTTACCCACAATAACTTTACCGAGGGTATAAGTGAAATTGGATTCACCTATGAACATCATACGCTTTTTATTAAGCTAAAAGAAGGGGATGAAGTCCACAAAATAGGAGTGGGCTTTCATAAGCCTGCGTATTCAACCATTAATCTAAATGGTGAGCCTTACAATGTAGCACTTAAGGGCGAATATACGGAAAATGAAGAGCACGAAAATGTTCTAAAACTGATACTTAGCTTTACAGAAGAGGCTGCAAGTAGGATAATGAAGATACATTTTAAGGCTAATGAGCTTCTTCTTGAACTAGATGAAACACCGGGTAAGGAGTTCATTAGCATAGGTCTTAAGCTGTCCATGAGCCAAATAATGAACTCACACTTTATAGTGAAAAGGGCATTGGGAAGTGGAGCAGATACTATTGTAAATGAAGCGGTAATGAGGAAAATAAGTCCGTCTACAAGGGGCAGGCTTATAGAAAATGCGGAGGAAAACTAATGAGAGGCATTGAAACAAGAATCAAGGAAATCAGACACCGTATATTTACTGAGGTTGCCAGGATGGCATACCACACAGAATGGCCAACTGACCAGAGAATCGAGGAATTGCCTTATAAGATAATTCCCGGTGAAGTAGGAAGCTTTCGTAGTGACGTATTCCTTGAGAGAGCCATAGTTGGGGAGAGACTTAGACTTGCCATGGGACTTCCCTGTAGAGATGCAAGTGAACACGCTAAGATATCCGACAATGTGGAGGCTGCTGACAGGCCTGAGACCTACTATACTCCCCCACTTGTCAATGTGATTAAGTTTGCCTGCAATGGCTGTACCGAGAAGAGGGTGTTTGTAACTGACGGATGTCAGGGCTGTCTTGCCCACCCTTGTGTGGAAGTCTGTCCAAAGACCTGCGTTTCTCTTGACAGGACAAACGGCAGGTCGGAAATAGATCAGAGTCTTTGCATTAAGTGTGGAAAATGTGCCAATGTCTGTCCTTATAACGCCATCATCAAGCAGGAAAGGCCTTGCGCTGCGGCCTGCGGTATGGATGCCATACATTCAGATGTGCACGGGAAGGCTGATATAGACTATGAGAAATGTGTGTCCTGTGGCCAGTGCCTTGTAAACTGTCCATTTGGAGCAATTGCAGATAAATCTCAGATATTCCAGGTAATACGAGCAATCCAGTCTGGTGAGCATATCTATGCAGCCTTTGCCCCTGCCTTTGTAGGCCAGTTCGGTGCGAAGGTAACTCCGGGGAAAATCCGTATGGCTATGAAGATGCTTGGTTTTACTGATGTATTTGAGGTAGCTGTAGGTGCAGACCTCTGTGCTACCCAAGAAGCAAACGACTTCCTTAAAGAAGTGCCTGACAAGCTGCCATTTATGGGTACTTCCTGCTGTCCTGCCTGGGCGGCTATGGCAAAGAAGCTCTTCCCTGAGATGAAAGAGTGCATTTCAATGGCACTTACTCCTATGACACTCACAGCAAGGCTTATAAAGCACTACAATCCAAAGGGTAAGGTTGTATTCATCGGACCTTGCTCAGCTAAGAAGCTTGAAGCCATGTGGGACGAGGTACGCTCAGAGGTGGACTTTGTTCTCACCTTTGAAGAAATGGCCGGGATATTTGCGTCAAAGCATATAGATATCGAGAATATTGAAGAAGATCCTGACGGAGTGAATGATGCCTCAACTGATGGCCGTAACTTTGCGGTTTCAGGTGGAGTTGCTACCTCTGTAGTAAATGTAATTAAGAGCATTCACCCTGATATGGAGGTGAAGACCGACAACGCAGAAGGACTTAGAGACTGCCGCAAGATGCTTATGGCGGCAAAGGCAGGCAAATACAATGGCTATCTTCTTGAGGGAATGGGCTGCCCGGGAGGCTGTGTGGCAGGTCCGGGAACCATGCAGGCCATAGTAAAGTCAACAGCTTCAGTTAAGAACTACGCCTCTAAGGCAAGCCACACCTGCAGCAGCACGACTGAGCATGTTAAGGAGCTTGATAAGCTTACATACTAGATATTTTGCAAGTATTCAGCAAAGCTGTAGAAGCCTCTGTATTATACGGTGCCAAATACTTTTGATACTCATATCGTATAATGGAGGCGTAAATCAACATATTTATTGCTTATGGAGACATATTAAAAGTCCATTTTCTAGAGTTAGAGATGGACTTTTTACTTGTCAAAACCTTTTAAACATAGTATGATGTAGGGGATAAGCATTTTGTTGGGAACTTATGCTTAAATTACCTGATTAATCGGAGGTAAACTTGGTAAAGAATAAGATATTTAAGTCGATAATTATATTAAGCCTAATTGTATTTTCTACCGGCTTAGTCTCAGCCTGCGGAAAAAAGGCTGATACAGCCTCAAGTAGTGCAGCAAGTGAACAGGGCTCTGCAAGTTCAGGTGCAGTAAGTGTGGAAGTACCGCCTATGAGTAGCAATGGGATAATGTACGGAGTTATCATAGAGGCTTCAGAAAAACATATGGTATTGCAGAGTGATATGGGCACTACCGTTAGATTTGGACTTAATAAAGACGTTGATGTTACGGGTCTTAAGGACGGAATCGCCGCAGGTGAAGCAGTAAAGGTAGAGTATAAGGGTGAGCTTAAGGGAGAATCTGCCAATAAAGTAAAGGTAAACAAGGTATCTGATTCCGAAAAGCTACCAAAACTGAGCAAGGAAGCCCTTGTTGCAGCAGGCTCTATTATACTGGCAGTGCGAAACAAAGACCAGAGTAGTCTTGCGAGACTGTGTGAATATCCTCTGGTATTTGATACCGGCACTGATATAAGGATAGGCAGCGTTCAGGAATTTATCTCACTCAAAAAGAGTGATGTATTTACCAAGAGGCTTGTAAGCTCAGTATCGAAGACCAACCTCTTTGTTACCAATGCCTACAGTGACGGATTTTTATTAGGGCTTTCTGAGCCTAATCTGGTTGTTAGCAGTACCAAGGACGGATATCTGATAACAGGTTTTCATTATAAATAAGATTGACAGCTAAGAGAGGTGATGTGATGGACTTCACTTTAAGAGAACTGGATAAGAAAGAGACTCTGTCTTTGTATAAAAGATATCTGACCAAATTTTTTGACGAGGAATTTGATGGCTTTCTTATATCAGAATCAGCTATAAGGTGGCTTATAGCAAGGAAGATATGCAGCTGCTACGGGCTTTTTGATGATGAAAAGCATCTCTTTTGCTTTGGACTTTTTATTAATGACATAGAGCAAAGGGTAATGCTTCTTGATTATTTTGTGGTCTTAAAGAAATACAGGGGCTACAATTATCCTGAGATATTCTTCGATATGTTAAAAGAAGTCCTTATACCTAAGGAAGAAGAGGGTGAGGAAAAAGAGAAGGGAGAAAACAAGGAAGAAAACAAGGAAGAAAACAAGGAAGAAAACAAGGAAGAAAACAAGACAAGTGAGTATAAGTTCCCACTAGGTATATTTATAGAGCTTGAGGGAGTGGGTAAGACTGATGAGAAAGCCATAAAAAAGAGAGAAATGGCGCTTGATTTCTACAGAAAGATAGGAGCTTACATGACGGACATCCTGCCTGTGCTTTCTGATGAAGAATACAATGTCCTTTTTTTGCCGGTGAATGCGAGACCGTCAAGGTCGGAGCTAAAAGCTGAATTTCTTGGTATTTATAGGGAAATTCTTCCGTCATTTAAGGATAAGAAAAAGTATATTACAAGATTAACTGAGGAAGTGGATGGATTAGTATGAAGATTTCGACAAAAGGAAGATATGCACTGAGACTGATGGTAGACTTGGCTGAACATAGGGACAGCGGGTTTATTGCACTAAAGGATGTAGCTAAGAGACAAAACATTTCCAAAAAATACCTGGAGCAGATAGTACCTGTGCTAAACGGCGCCGGACTCCTTGCTACCAACAGAGGTAATAGAGGCGGCTATAGACTGGCTAAGGAGCCTAAGGAATACACAGTTGGAGATATTCTAAGGATAACAGAGGGAAGCATTGCACCTGTGAGCTGCTTGGATTCAGAGATTAATCTCTGTGAGAGAAAGAACTTCTGCCAGACCTTATATGTGTGGGAAGGGCTCTACAAGGTTGTAAATGAGTATCTTGACGGAATTACGGTTCAGGATATAGTTGATAAAATAGGGAATACAACAGCGGACTACATCATATGATACAAGAACTGGCAGTAAAAGCTACGATTTTGCTCCGCCTACAAGAGAACTTATGATTTTTTGACACCCTAAAATATTCGTAATTAGTCATTATAAAAATGAGTGAATTACGAATATTTTTTGGAGTTACTTGTAAGGATTAAGGTATTTGGTACCAAATGATTTGAAACACAGATATGTATTAATCATTGGAAAGAGGATGAATAGTATGAAAAAGATGAATGATGCCGAATTTTTAAGAGAATTTCAGGATTTGCTTGCCATTGACTCTACTACAGGACAGTTTAGAGAAATACATAATTATATGGTAAAAAAGATTAAAAGTCTTGGCTATAAGTGCATAGAGACCAGAAAGGGAGGAGTTCTTGCCTGCCTTGGTGGAGAGGGAGAGCCTCTTGTAATAACTGCTCACCTTGATGACATAGGTCTTATGGTTCGTCACATAAAGAAGGATGGAACACTGATGGTCTGCCCTGTAGGAGGACTTCACGCTGAGTCTGCTCTTCACGAGAATATAAGACTACACACCAGAGATGGCAAGATTATCACAGGAGCCGTACAAAGAGACAGGGCTTCAGTTCATGTAACTCCTGATAAATACTTTGAAATAGCTCCTAAGTACGAGGACAATGTAGTGGTTATACTTGACGAGGATGTAAAAAGCGATAAGGATACAGAGGCTATTGGTGTACAGGTAGGCGATATGATAGCCTTAGAGCCAAGGTATATGTATTCAAACGGCTACATCAAGGCCCGCTTCATAGATGATAAGGCTCAGGTTGCTATTCTCATAGAGATAATGAAGGCTCTTAAAAATGAGGGACTTAAGCTAAACCGCAAGGTATATATGTATTTTGCTGCCTATGAGGAAATAGGACATGGTACCTCTTGGCTTCCTGACGATGTGGTTGATGTGCTGGGTGTGGACATAGCCTGTGTGGGACCTGAGCAGACCACAGATGAGAGAAAGGTGAGCATTTTCTGCAAGGACAGCCGCTTCCCATATCATTATGAGTTGAATAATGAGCTTATAGAGGCGGCGAAGAAGGCAGGAGCAGACTATGTACTTGACATCTTCACCCCTCATTATGGCTCTGACGGTGATACTTCCATAGTTGCAGGACATGATATCCGCCACGCCTGTGTAGGACCTGGCACAAGAGCAACCCATGGCTACGAGCGTTCTCACATAGATGGAATGAACAATACCTATGCCCTCATTCTTGCCTACATTACGGAGTAATATGATACTTAGAAATGGAATAGATATACCTGATATAGGCTTTGGCACCTGGAATATCCCCTACGGAGAGGTCTGTGAGAGGGCGGTGTTTGAGGCAATAAAGGCAGGTTACAGGCATATAGACACAGCAGGAGCATACGGGAATGAAAGAAGTGTGGGACTTGGTGTAAAAGCGGCTCTTAGCGAGGCGCTTATAGAGAAGAGGTCTGATATTTTTATAACAAGCAAGCTATGGAACACGAACCGTAGCTATAACAAGGCTTTTAGGGGCTTTGACAAGTCTATGAGAAACCTGGATTTAGACTATATTGACCTCTATCTCATACACTGGCCCGCCAATAAAGTACGCTATAAGAATCCCTCCGAGATAAATGCAGTGGCCTGGCAGGCTCTTGAAGAGCTATACGAAGATGGCAGGGTAAAGGCGATAGGAGTGAGCAATTTTCTGCCTCACCACATAGAGGAGCTAAAAAAGAGTGCAAAAGTTCTGCCTATGGTCAACCAGATAGAGCTTCATGTGGGGTATATGCAGGAAGAGGTTGTAGAATACAATAATAACAACGGAATAATCACAGAAGGCTACAGCCCCTTAGGTACAGGGGCTCTCCTTGAAAATGAGATATTACGGGAGATGGCTAAAAAGTATCAAACTACAGTTCCTAACATATGCATATCATTTCTAGGGCAAAGGGAGATAATTCCTCTTCCAAAGACTGTTTCACCTGATAGGATGAGTAGCAATCTCAGGCTCATAAGGCTTGAAGAGGAAGATATGGAGATTCTTAATAAACTGCCCTATATAGGGGGACACGCACATAACCCTGACGATGTGGACTTTTAACTTAAATGGGACTGTCTGAAGCAAAAATCAGACAGTTCTGTTTTTCGTTTGCAGGTACATCATTACGGCATTTGCAAAACCTCGTATACTTAAATATCTGCTTAAGGTTGGCGAGGATTGAAAACAGAGGATAGGCAGATTCGCCAGCCATAGCTGTTATCATATTTGCCACATAGATTCCACCGGGAGTCAGCCTGTTTTTTATTAGGCTTATAGCCTCGTAGCTCATAAGTCCCTCAGCAGGAGAATCAGAGATATAGGCATCATTAAAGATGACATCGTAGGACTTAAGCATGGTTGAAAGGAATTTCAGCCCGTCCATGACATAGATTTTAAGTCTTTCATTTTCATGAAGATTATATTCTTCATAAAGTTCATCCAAATAAAAATACTTAAATGCTACATTTACCATTACTTCATCAATCTCAACCACATCAAGGGTTTTTTCAGGGAAACGGCTTATGAAGTATTTGGGATAGGAAAAGCCGGCTCCGCCAAGAAGGAGGCAGTCTTTTAAGTTCTTATTTATTTCAAAGACATCGTTGAAGCCAATGGCATACCTAAACACAAGGTCATTTCTGTGAGCCTTATCAATGTATGTGGCTGATTCCCTTGCGCCATTTACAAGAAGAAGGCGGATAGCTTCGCCGTCTTCAGTCTTTTCTACAACTTCAAGATCATTATTTCCATAACAGCTTGCGGTATGTATTACCCTTCCGTTATCAAATAAATGTCTGAAACTAACCATAATAACCACCGCCGTTTTTAAAGAAGTTGTCACTAAACATACCTTGGTCATTGTAAAAATCACCGTTTTTAATAGCTAGGTATAGCTCAGCATTGGTAGCGTTTACATAAGGGAATACATAGAATATTCCAATTATATAAAAGGTAAATGCTGAGAGTACAAGCCAAGGTATGAAACTAAGATCAAGTATAAAGGCGTTTAACTTTTCTCCGTTCATCATTTCCATCGACAATCTGATAGCGCCATCAGCATCCATATCTGGATTTTCAGCTAGTATAAAGGGTACTAGACGATAGGAATAGGACTTAATTATCCCGGGAATGATGAATAGCAGGCTCCAAAGGAAGATGTAAATATCCTTTAGGAACATGGTCTTTACTATGTTGATATAATTCGTCTTAAATGCATAAAATATAGTACCAACTTTAGGATTGCCATTGTGGTTATCTATGAAAAATCTTTGGAACCCGACCTCAAAGGGATTATATACGAGAGCCTTTAATGCAATCCCAATTACTCCCATGATGATTAACAGACCTAGGAAGATTGAAGTAAGTGAATGTAGCTTGCCAGATAAATCTCCTGTAAATATGGCTGTAGCCCTATTTATATTTGGGTTGGAAGTATCAAAGAAAAAGGACAAAAGAATAAAAATCAAGGAAACGACTACTGTTTCCGGGTAGTTATTTTTGAATGCTGCTTTCGCATTTAATTTGAGAGTTTTCCTTGTCCACATAGGCGCCCTCCTGAGGAATTTTCTTAATAGAATAATAATATAACAATTATGATAAATGTTCAAGGAATTGTTGATAATATTTCCGTATATCACCTAATAAATAGGAACTATATATTCAATTTAAGAAGAAAACAAAAATTGAAAAGAAAGCAGATTGTTTGCTACTAATGAGAAAAATTATCATTAATAAAAAGCTGTTGAACTTTCCTTTTTCTATTGGTATGATAGAACGGCTCGTCATAATGAAGTTCATTTTCATTATTATTTGTATCTAATAACCACTATTTAATCATCAGGAGGAAAGATGAGAAGACTAAGTAAAAACATAGCCGCAGCGCTGATTATGACTATGTCGTTAAGTATGTTGCCGGCTCAGTTTCAGCCTGTAGAGGCAAGTGCAGCACAGGCAAAGAAGGTTGCGGTTAAAAAGACAGAGATTACTGTAAGCACAAACAAAGCCATCAAGAATGCATTAAAGAAGAAGAGCATTAAGAGAATAATCTTAAAGGCCGCTTCTGCAAAGAGATTAAGCATACCAAGGGGAAACTACAAGACTAAAACTCTGGTAATTAACTTAGCTGAAAAATCTAAGATTCATATAGCTAAGGGTGCTAAGTTTAAGAAGATTATTTTAATCGGAACCGTTAGAAATGCGGGACTTATCATAGATGAAAGCGGCAATAAGCTTGAGCTTTCTTCTAAAGCTAATTTAACAATAAGTGGTAAGGCTTCATACGCTGAGCTTACATTTAAGCCCGGTGCAGAGCTTGCAAAGATTACTTCAAAGATAGAGCTTATAGCCATCAACAAGACTAAAAAGACTGTAAAGCTTGCGATTGCAGGAAGTACCATTGCGGTAAAGTCCGGAGATACCTATGCATCTTCTAACCTCAACATTGAAGAGGATGAGACTGCTCAGGGTGCTGCCAATATAGGAAAAACTGAGGAAGGCTCAAAGACTGGCGAAAACGGAGCTTCAGTAACAGATGAGCCTACTCCAAGTGGCATCTTCTTTGGCGGTAATGCTTATGTGGTAGGCGGCAATGCATCAAATACAGGAAGCTCTGCCAATAATGGTGGTTCATCAAATGCAGGAGGTTCTGTTAGTAACGGTGGAAGCACTGAGAAAAAGATAGAAGCTGTTAAGCTTGTAAATGAAGCAAGAACTAAGATTATAGATGCAACAAGTTTTCAGAGATTTGTAGTGGTAAACTTTGAAAAAGGCTACACAAAGGATAATACTGCCGTATATGTAGACGGAGTTGATGTTACATCTGAGCTTACTCCTGTGGATCAAGAGGGTACTATTGTAAAGTGGGAGGTATCTTCACTTAATCCTGCTGAAGTTAAGGTTGTAAGCAAGGCAGACAATAAGGTAAGCCAGACTGTTAAGCTAAATAGAGACGCAGATGCAGGCGAGGTTGTAGCGCCTGTACTTACTACTGAGGCTAAATCTCCTAAGTATATCATAGGTTATGGCAAGGTTGCTGTTTGGGACTACTACCTTAGCAACTACGATGACGAGGGAAAGCTTCGTTACAAGCCTAAGACAACTACATTTGACCTAAATCTTGCAGCTACAAGAAAGGTAACTGAGAAGCCTTACCATACGGTGCCTGCTGTTGAAGAGGGCAATGTAGAAGTGCAGTTTAATTATACTGATGAGGCTGATAAGACCTGGTTTGACAGAATACCAGCCACAGGAGCGCTTCAGCTGGTTTCAGACAATGAAAATCAGACAACTCTTAATAAAGAGCTTGTATATACCAAGTCATTTAAGGAGCATCATGGAAAGACTGTAGCGGTGCTTAGCGTATCTACCAACCAGTCTAACTTTAGAAGCAGAGGCTATTACAGGATAAGGATTAAGTCTGCTGAAAGTAAGGCTATTCTGGTTCGTGTTAAGGTTGAGGGCAAAGAAACTCCTGAGTTCCTCTTAAAAGAGCCATCTGTGCAGTCAGGCAAGAATCTTCATTTTGCAGTTAAAAATGTAGTGGTTGGCCTGGAAAATCCGATTGAGAAGGTAGAGCTCATACTTCCAACAGGTGAAATAAAGACACTTAGATATATAAGCGATTATTTTATGTTTAATGGCCTCTTTGTGCTTTATAACGATGTTACAAGGGGTAAGGAAGAAGATGGAAGTAAGGGTGTAAACAACATTCCTTACAACGGAAATTATACCTTAAGAGTTCATTTTAACAGCTATAAGACAATAGATAAGGTATTTAAGGTAACTGACGGAAAAGACACCGACAAAAAGAACGATGAGACTACCCCTGACAATAAAGTTGTAGCACTTGGAAGCAAATCAAGCCTTCTCTCTGTTGAAGGAATGAAGTTTGATGCAGTAGCAGGAGCATCGAAGATAAGTACAGGTTCAGACGGCAACCCTTCTAGTGGCGGCAACTCTGTATCTGCTAATATCATTTTCAACACGGACCTCGTTGCCAATGCTGAGATTTTTGAAAAGCTCGGTATAGACAATGCTTATGCAAAGGGCATAGTTGACAGGTTTGAAAAGGATATGACCAATTATATAGCTGTCTATGATGAAGAGGGCAAGGTGTTCTATAATTGGGAGTATTATAATGATGCAGTAAATACAGCAAGGACAGAGGGTAAGTATTTAACATTCTCAGAGTATGTTAAGACACCTAATGTTAAGACTACGAGCAGACTTACAAGAGTAAAGGAAGTGCTTGAAGACAACCTTCTTGGTGAGCTTGTGATGGATGGAAGCTACCTTGGAAAGAGTGTTGAAGGCTTTACCTATCCATCAGGAAGTGCGATTAGGGTGGATGAAGAACTTGTAGTATACGCAGATAAGACATATCTTTCAAAGATTATAGCTATGTATGCAGGTGAGAATAAGAACTATCACTATGGAGCAAAGAATACTGCTTATGCATTAAAGGATGATGATTATAAGATAGATGGCGACAAGCTTATCATAAAGGGCTCTGTGTTCATCACTAACAAGTATTATCCAAATTATGGAAAGAATACTATAACAGTATATGCAGACGGATACCAGCCACAGACAATAGAGGCTACAGTGTCTAAAGCACAGGAGAAGCCTGTAGAGCCAAAGCAGCCAGAGACTCCTAATAAGCCTGAGAATCCTGATAAGGGTGGTCAGACTGAGAGCGGATTAAAGAGCCTTGAAAGAACTAAGGGAAACCTTCATATGGGTGGTGATGATGGAGAACTTACCATAGGTTCTGGTTTTGCTGTAAAAGATGCAGGCGAGTGGCTTAAAAGTATTACGGCAATTACTGTAGACGGCGTTAAGTACAGCAATGTAGGTGATCTCGGTTTTCCTAATAAGGTAAAGGAAAACCAGTATGGCTTTTCCTGGGGGATGTTAAAGATACGCAGACCTAACAATAACAAAAAAGAAGTTGCCCTTGTGATAGAGTCAAGCATTTACAAGAGCTATACAATTATCTTTGATAACAGCTCTCCTTACTCAGCAGACATTATCAGTATGGAGGAGACAAAGAAAGCTGAAAATACAGAACCTGCCTTTACTGAGGCTAGGTATAACGGAGCTTACGGAGTGCATGAAATAATCATAAACCCTAAGCGTGAAGACCTTCTTAAGTCAACAGCAGTTAAGATGTTTGTAAAGGGCAGTGACGGTACGTATAAAGAAGTTGTGAATGATTCTATAAAAGTTAGGACAGGTCTTGTTGAGATAAAGGATTATAATAACAGACGCTTCCCAACTGCCTTAGGAAATCTTATTGTTGAGGGCGAAAATGAAGTAAAATTTGAGTTTGATGGTGTTAGTGAACCTGTAAATGTAGTGCTTATAAGAACAGGAAAATATACTTTCAGACTTTCATTAAAGAAATAATGGGAAATTTCTAAGAAAGTATTGAGATGATTTAAGCAATCAGGCTTCGGTTATAAAAGTAACCGAAGCCTAGATTTTTCATTACTTTGAGACGAGTATTTTCAACGGTAAGAGCCATTTTCAGCTATATGTACTTGGATATAGCTAAACGTAATGGTGTTCTCATTAAAGTGAGTCGTATAGTAAAACTTAGGTATAATGAATAGAAATTAAACGGGTTAACAGCTAAGGATAATGTTGTACAAATAACTATGGATTATTAGGTTTGTAACTAAAAAGTCTTATAGCATTTGTCTTATATAAAGCGAAGGAGAAATACCATAATGCTTTTTGAAGCATTTGCTAAAATATAAGGAATCTGTAAAACCTACAAGTGATGATACCTGTCCTAAATTAGTACATCCATTATCGAGATAATTTTTTGCAGTAGCCATTCTTTTCTGTGTTATAAACTTAATTAGAGGAATTCCCATTTCCTTATGAAAAAGCCTACTAAGATAATTATCATTTATATATATCTGTTCACTTAACCATTTAACTGATAATCTTGGGGAGGCAATATTCTTTTCTATTAACTCAACACATTTGTCGGAAATATATTTACCACTTGAAAATTTGTTTGTTTGTATAAAGTCAATGATTTCTACATAGTAACCATTCAAAAATGAGGAACATTCCTCTGGGATATTCAGACTAACTATGTCTGCAAGAGGAGCAAAATGGGGATCGAAAACATCTTGCAGTGATATTCTATTCTCTTGTAGATACATTAAACCTGTCATAACAAAGTCAACACGTAACATGCTAAATGTATCAAATGCTCCTCGAATAATAGGTATATTTAGTGTATTTTCAATATGTTTAAATAATTCAATTTTATCACCTGCTCGAAGCAAACGAAAAGTCTTTGTACGCACAGAATCTAAATCTGTTTCAAAATCAAATGAATGCTTTAGGTATTCATCAAATGATATAATACCTTTATCTACTACATAAGAAGTATACTGAGACAAAAATTTCGTATCATAATAACATCGATAAATATTGTTAGCGCCACTGTATTTCCTGCTGAAAAATACAGTTACTGACAGGTTTAGGTTAAAAAGTAGGCTGTCCTTTAAAAGCTTACATAGATATTCAATACTAGGTTCAAGTGGCGTGGTTTTACTTGAATGTCCTATTAAAATATTAAACTGACAAAAAGGATCAGTGAACACAACACAATTTGGGAATTCGTTTAGGGTATCTTCAATAGATTTGGAAATTGTTTGCATTAGTTCATTTGCAACGCTTTCGGCTCTATACCAAAATCCTGAATTATTAATATGTATTGCAATCATTTGAAATTCTTCTCCACATACAGGAATACGGTAAAAAGTAAATTTCTCTAAAATTTGCTTTTCATTAAGCATTTGACGGCCAGACACTAACCAATTTAAGAACTTATCTCTTATCATGCGTTCGTTTAGCAATGCTTTATTATATAAAGTGTTAACGTAATTCTCATGTTCGCGAGAAGAATTAAGTATTTCAAGAATTCTAGTAATTATTTTTTCAAGCTTTATGGGATCAATAGGTTTAAGTAAATAATTATTAACACCTATGTTAAGAGCTCGCTGAACACATCCAAAACTATCATTTACAGTTAGAAGGATGCACTGGATAGATGGATATAGCGCTTTGAGTTTTTCTATTAGTTCAAGGCCGTTCATGCCTGGCATGTTTATATCGCAAATTATTACATCTGGGATTGAATTTCTGATTAAATCTAATGCGATATTTCCATTTGCTGCATCAGGGAGAAGATCAAATCCGAGATTCTTCCAATCTAAGATTTGATGCAGTCTGCGGAGAATAAGTAAATCATCATCAACAAACATAATTTTGTATGCCATAAATAATCCTTTCTTATAAGACTTTAGGAAATCTTATTGTGACCTCAGTTTTCTTGTTTTCTACTGAAGAAACTTCAAAATGGAAATTATCACCAAATTTTAGTTGAAGTCGCTCTTTTATATTTTTTAATCCAAAATGCTTTGGAAATGAGGGCGATGTTGGCAAAAAAAGTGAGTTAAGTATGTTTTCGGGAATACCTTTACCATTATCACTAATAATAATAAAAATATTATCGCTTTCGGAAAATCCTTTAACGTAAAGCCTTCCACCAGTTGTATAGCCACTAAAGCCATGAACGACTGAATTTTCAACGATAGGTTGAAGCAACATTTTTAATATTTTAAAATCCAAAACTAGAGGATCAATTTCTATATTATAAGTAAACAAATCTGGTGATTTGATAAGATGTATCTCCAAAAAATTTCTAATCAAATCGATTTCTTCGTGTATTGTGATGATGTTTCTTCCCTTACTCAATACATAACGATAGTATTTACCAAGATGGTATATCATTGAAATTGAGGTGTCATTTTTTTTATCTGTTATTAGGCTACTAATGTTATCAAGGCAATTATATAAAAAATGTGGATTAATCTGAGCTTGCAAAAGCCTTAGCTCAAATTCTTTCTTTTGATTTTGTTCATTATAAATACGAATAGTTAATTCCCTGATGCTTTCGTTCATATTATGAAAACGTCTAGCTAGAAGGCCAATTTCATCATTTGATTGTATAGGAATAGGATAATCAAAATGTCCTTTACCAGTTTCATCAACATAAGTCGCAAGTTCTGTAATTGGATGTACAATACTCTGCGCAAGTAGTGATGATAAAATTATAGAGATAAAAATAATGAACAAACCTATTAATAATAGCCACAATGCTAGATGTAAAGCTTCTTTGTAAATTTGGTTATAATTCATTTCATAAATAACTCGATAATTTCCAATATTTGTGCGAGATATCATAACCAGTTTATCAATAGATAGTGGTTGAATTGTTCTGCTTTGCGAAGAAAAATTTATCAGGTTTTTAATATATTCTGGAACAGAGGAGTGTAATTCCTTTTTGTTATCAGAAGAGATAATTATTCCAGAATCGTCAGTTAGCAAAAAATTATCATCCATATTATCTAAAATTGGAGCGTAAGAAGCATGAAAAAGAGACTCCCTAATGTCAAAAACGAGCACTCCCAAACAAAATCCAGTTTCTATATCAATAAGAGATTTTGAAATAGATATTGAATTTTCGTTGTTTGGAGAAAGCGATGGACCAAACATGATTTTTCCTTTTTTTGAAATAATCTCTTTATAACGTATATTCATCACATCATCAGGTTTATAAATTTCATCAGTTTTAACATTAAAAACTTTATCATCGAAGGTTTGAATATATCCGCCAGAAATGAGGTTTTTAAGATTCATTACGTTATGTATGCAAGAATGCATAGCAGAGGAAAATAGATAACTTCCATATGCATTGAGTGGATACTTATTTCGAATGGCTTCATGCAAGCTGGAGTTTGTAGAAAAAGCTTTAACATTATCTATAATATTGGAAAGAATTTGCTCAGTTTGAACAGTTACAAGTTTTAACTTATCCTCCGAGTTTTTTAATGACTCGTTTTTTTCATTTCTAATTAGAATTGAAATTGAAATACTTAAAACTAATAAAGTTGATAATATTGTCAAAGGAAGAAAAAGCATGAGTATTTTTTGCTTTAGCTTTAAGCAACTCCAAATTTTTCTAAATTTCATCTTACTCTCCTTGAATTGAATGTGTTAGCGAAAAATAATTTGTAATAGTTATTATATAGTAAAAGTAAGCTGTTGAAAATACATGATTAAAGTTAATTTTTTATTTTTCCATACAAAGGAGAAAAATTCCATTCTATTTTAGTATGAAAAAGAGTAAGATAGTAACAACAAAGATAACAGGTATATGAAAGGGGGAGTGGTTATGATTAAAAACAAAAAAATTCTATCAATCATATCATTAGGATTAACTATGGCTATAATAGTGGGTTGTTCGGGAGAGGTTAGTACGAAAAACAGCAGTGTGCCAAAAGAAACTACTGAAAAAGTAAAATTGAATGTTCTATTCAACAATACAGACGAAAATGTAGAAAATGAAATGAAGTATGTCATGGAACATTTACATGAGAAACTTCCCAATGTAGAAGTAAACCTTGAAATGACTCCTGGTGATGCACAGACATATGAAACTAAGGTGCGTACTATGATTTCTGCAGGTGGTGAAGGACTTGATGTTTGGTGGGAAAGAGGAGGTAGTTGGGCTACACCAATTTTGGAATCTGAAAGTGCACTAAAATTAGATGAATATCTAGTAAGTAGTGGTTATTGGGATAAGGTAATTCCTTCAGCTAAAAAACCTGCAGATGACGGTAATACATATTCAGTACCTTTTGAAGATATTGCTTATGAAATTATTTTATATAACAAAAAAATATTTAAAGACAATAACCTAGAAGTTCCTAAAACAGTCGCAGAATTGAAAAATGTGGTAGAAATACTTGTCCAAAATGGTATTTTGCCGATATCTGTTGGAGGAAAAGATGGATGGTGTGCAGCAATGATGGTTGAAGGTTTTGCTTATTCTATAGACCCGACAATTACTGAGAAAATTGTTGAAGGAAAGGCAAAATTTACAGATGAACCATATACTGAAGCGTCTAAGGTTATGAAAGAGCTTCTAGACATGGGGGCATTTTCAAAAAATGTATCACTGACAGGAATAGATGAAGCTCTACCTCTATTTGAAACTGGGAAAGCAGCTATGATGGCGAATGGGTCATGGGCAGTTGCTTCTTGTGCTGAAAAGATGGGAGAAGATTTTGGTTATTTTTATTATCCTGTTATAAATGATGGTGATATTGATAAATATGGCAAAAATGTTGCTGGTGGAGTTAAGCAGAATTCGGGAATGATGGCATATGCTGGTACAAAGTATCCTGCTGAGGCTGCAGCTCTTTGTGAAGCAATTGCAGAGCTTAGGTGTCAGTATGTGTATGAAAAGAAAGGAAATCCATTTACAGTCTATAAAGCTGATAAAATGGGATGGAAATATGATAATGAGTTCGCTGAACCAGTAGCAAAATTAGCAGATGATATGCAGAAATTTGAGTTTGTGTATGGACTTGTACAGGATGTAATGCCTACGGCGGCAGCTTCTTCAGGAGTTATGCGCTCGACAAGTAAATTCATGACAAATACTTCTGATTATACAATAGAACAATACCTACAAGACATGGATAAAGCAGCCAAAGAAGAGTAATACTGATGTGAAAACGGCCAGGTATATTATCTGCAAAGGTAGTATATCTGGCTATTTAAAAGGAGACTATCTATGAAAGGTATACTTGAAAATAAAAAATATATTTTTTTATTATGTTCCCCAGCAATGTTACTATTATCAGCGTTTGTAATTTATCCACTATTAAGCATTATTGTAATGTCAATGCAAAAAACTAATGGACTAACAACTGAAAAATTTGTGTGGTTTCAGAATTTCAAAACATTAATTAATAATACATCATTTATCAAGGCGAATTTTGCATCTATAGGTCTTTGTATACTTGCGGTCATCTTTAATGCAATTTTAGCGGTAGTTGTGGCGGTGTTGATGTGTACATTAGACATACGAGTACAGAAAATACTAAGAACGACTTATATTATACCACTTGTGCTCTCAATCTCTGTAATATCTCAATTATGGCTTACAGTTTATCATGCAGACTGGGGACTTTTGAATCATATCTTGAAGGGAATAGGCCTTGGTTTTCTTCAAAATGAATGGCTTATTAATCATAAGACAGCAATGATTTGTGTAGCAATTGTTGGAATGTGGTGGATGTTTGGAATGGATTTCTTGATGGTATATTCGGGAATAAAGGCAATTCCTGAGAACTATTTTGAAGCAGCGAGTCTTGATGGAGCTGGTTTTTTTGATACAGTACATTATATTACATTGCCCCTTTTAAAAGATGTTATAAGTACTTGCGTTACAATTTCTGCTATTGGAGGGCTTTTTACATTTCCTCAAGTGTATATTATGACACAGGGAGGTCCTGGTGATTTAACACAAACAGTTATGATGTTTATGTATAATCAAGCATTTTCAAATCAAAGATACGGAATGGCTGCAGCTGTAGGTGTAGTAGTTATTCTAGAGACTTGTGCGATCATATATTTGCTAGGGAGAATTTTTAGGATAAAAAAGCGTTGAATAGGAGATTGATAATGAGAATAAAGCAAAAATGGATAAAAATAATACTAACAATTATTTTTGGACTTTGTGCAGTAACCTCTGTATATCCACTTGTTTGGATGTTCATAAATTCATTTAAAGATACTGATGAGATTATGACAGGAGAATCTTTTGGACTTCCACGCATATGGAAGTTTTCAAATTATACTGATGCAATTTTTAATAGAAATATAATGCGATTCTTTATTAATAGTGTTATAACAACAGGTGCAACGTTAATTCTAACGGTGACAGTATCTCTCATGTTTTCATATGCGTTGACTAGGATGAGATGGAAATTTTCTATAAAAATGCGAAAAATTGTAACTATTGGAATATTATTACCGTCTCAAATAGTAATTGTTCCGATTTTTATTATGCTTCGTAGAGTACACTTAGTAAATAATCCAATTTCTCTGATCTTAACTATATCTGCATTTAATATAGGGATATCTACATTAATGTGTAGCAGCTTTTTGTCTGGAATTCCTGCAGAAATGGAAGAAGCAGCAGTTATGGATGGCGCTGGAATTTTAGATATTCTTTTCAGAGTAATTGCTCCTATTATAAAACCTGCAATTGCAACAATGTGTATTAATACATTTATTAATAGTTGGAATGAGTTCATATATGCTTTAGTATTAATTGGTGGAGAAAAGTATAGGACGTTACCAATAGCACTAATGAATTATTCATCTGGTAAGTATGGAACGGATTATGGAGGAATGTATGCTTCAATGGTAATAACCAGTATTTTACCGGTGATGCTATTTATTTTTTTTAGCAATCAAGTAGAAAAAACATTTACTGCAGGCGCTATTTTGAAAGGATAATAATTGTAAAAATCAAGGATTATAGTTTCTATGATAAAGATAAAATGTATTATGACAATGAAGCGTGAATTTAGTTGACGTACCAGGCTTATGATAAGCCTGGTACGTCAACTTTTGAGTTTTTCATTCTTTGATTAAAATAGTGAAAGTAAATTTCCGCCTCAACACCTCTAGACTACAATTTACTTTTGTGATATATTAGGTTGTGTCAAATTAAATTTTATTGGAGCGAATATGAAGAAACTATCAAAGAAGGAAAAAGAGAGGATTGACGAGATAATACGAAGGCTTATAGAGCGCTATGGGGGCGAGAGCCGTACCTATCTTCTGTACGAGAATGCCTGGCAGTTACTCTTTGCAACCATACTTAGTGCCCAGTGTACAGACGCCAGAGTAAATATGGTTACAAGGGATTTGTTTAAGAAATACAAGACTCTGGAGGATTTTGCAGGAGCAGACCTTAAAGAGATGGAAGATGATATTCACTCTACGGGATTTTATCATAATAAGGCAAAGAACATCATAGCCTGTGCAAGGATGCTTCTTAGTGAATACGGAGGGGTTGTCCCTGAGGAGCTTGAGAAGCTTATAGCGCTTCCGGGAGTAGGGCGAAAGACTGCCAATGTAGTCAGAGGGAATATATTTAACATTCCAAGCATAGTTGTCGATACACATGTGAAGAGAATATCAAAGAAACTTGGGATAACAACTACTGAAGACCCGGTTAAGGCAGAATTTGAGCTGATGGAGGTACTGCCTGAAAGCGCGTGGATAATATGGAATCTGGATGTTATTGCCCTTGGTAGGGAAATCTGCACAGCCAGGGCTCCAAAATGTGACAGATGCTTCCTCTCAGATGTCTGTCCATCTTGCAAGTGATTATATAGTGATGTGGATGTCAAAAGCACAGCCGTAGCAATCCTGTATCATATATAAAAAAACATCAAAAATAGAGCTTAAATTTAGCAAAAACTCCTATTGTATGAGAGGAGAGGTTGAGATAAAATAGTTAAATAGAGGTTATTTGGTTGATGATATTTTCCCTCCTAAGCTCATCAAAACACTGGCAGGCTTCCACGAGGTCACTAATGCCAAGTTCGTTGCCATTATTACGGTAGATTTTAGCCAAGGTGATAAATACATCTTCTATGTCGGACTTGCAGGAAACAGCGTAAGTAAGGACTTTTTCAGCAGCTTTCTCTTCGCCGTTTTCATAAAGGAGCTTACCCCATTTTGCAAGCAGCCTTGAGAGCTTTGAGGAATTTTCATCATACTGGATTAGGATTTGAAGGTTTGCAACCCCGTATTCCATCTTGATGTCGGTGTTACTCATGTGCCCAAGATTTAATATTTTCTTGTGGCTGAGAGCGATTATCTTCTGCTCGCAGTCAAGGATTTCGCTCTTTGTGAGTTCGCTTAAGCCCTCAGGGAGTGAATATGAAGACTTTACCTCGTCATAGCTTCCTGCAAAAGGGAGTTCATCTAGAGGAATAACTGTGTAGTCGAGGTCTGTGAGGTCGGCTTTTCTGGTAAAATTTGCCTGACGCTCTCTCTCGAGGAAGCCTTGGTTATCCTCGGTTTCGATTCTGGAATTTTTCTGGGTCTCATATCTTACCCAGAGAACGAAAAGTATGATGAATATAAGGAAAATAGGCATATTGACCTCCGTTTATGAAAAATAATTTTTTTTGCAGAATTTCATATTTTTGACACTAAATTATTATAGCATATACAGTGTTAATGGTCAAAAGGCTTGATATAAATGAAAATGAAGTTTGAAATATATTTGGAGGGGTAAAATGGATTTTAATAATAAAAAAAATCAAAAGCTGATTTCAAAGATTATCATCATAATAGTAATATTATCGATGCTAATCCCAATGGTGGCAAGCATGTTAGGTAATGTATAAGAGGAGTAAAAATGAAAAGGGAAAGTAAATCTAAGAGCAAAAGCAGAAGAAGTAGTAAAAGAAACAGAAAAAAGAAGTTAATTATTTCGATTTATGGGATATTGGCTGTACTTGTTATCACCACTGCCGGACTTGTGGTTACCGTATCTGCGCTTAGCTCCAAAAAAGAAGGAATCATCTGCGAGGGCATAAGGGTAAACGGAATAGATGTTGGTGGCAAAACAGAAGAGCAGGCAGAGAAAATAATTGCTGATTATGTTGCTAAGGTTCAGAGTAAAGAACTTGTGGTTTCTGTTACCGAAAACGGTGAAGTACAGGGGACTGAATCGGTTTCGCTTAAAAACTTGGGAGTAAAGGCAAAGAGCCATAACATAGTTGAAGAGATATCTAAGATTGGCGAAGTTGGCAATATTATAGAGAGATACAAGGAAATCAAGGAAGCAAAGGAAAATAAGCCTGAGTACAATCTTGAGTTTAGCTATGATTCTAAGAAAATTGATAGCTTTGTGAAGTCTGTTGCTAAAAAATATAACATAGCACCGGAAAATGCTACTCTTACAAGGACGAATGGACACTTTGTAGTAGGAGGCGGTAAAAATGGAAGAAGCCTCAATACAAAGGAAGCAGCATCCATAGCAAAAAAAGATGTAAAAGCTTATATAGAGTCACTTCCAGAAGGAATTGACAACACTAAGAAGGCTGAGTTTACACTTTATACCAAAAAGCCTAAGTATGGAAAAGAAGAACTAAGCATGGTAACAGATCTGCTTGGTACTTACACTACCAGATTCAATCCTGCAGGCGGAAGAGGACAGAACGTAGCAAACGGCTGCAGATTGATAAATGGCTCAGTTCTTATGCCGGGTGAAACACTTTCTGCTAATGCCAAGATGGCGCCATACACGCTTCAGAATGGCTACGGTATGGGTACAGCCTATGTAGAAGGCAAAATAGTTCCAGATATGGGAGGAGGTATCTGTCAGGTATCATCAACGCTTTACAATGCGGTGCTGTTCTCAGAACTTGGAGTAGTCCAGAGACAGAACCATTCTATGAGCGTTGATTATGTGGACTTGGCAAGGGATGCAGCCATTGCAGGAACTTGGAAAGATTTAAAATTCAAGAATACGACAGAATATCCGATATATATAGAGGGAATAGCAAATGGCGGAATGATTACCTTCAACGTATACGGACATGAGACCAGAGATGTGGCTCATAGAAAGGTCGAACTCGCCTCAGTAGTGCTTTCAAGGGAAAATGGAAGCAGGGCACAGCTCTATAAATATATCTACAAGGACGGAGTGCTTGTTGACAAGGTGCTTGTTAATACCAGCTCTTACAGACCTCACGAGTATGAGATAGAAGCTGCTAAGAAGAAGGCTGAGGAAGAGAAGAAAAAGAAAGAGGAAGAAGAAAAGAAGAAAGAAGAGGAAAAAGAAAATAAATCTTCCGAAAATAATGAAAACAAAGACAAAAATACCAGTCCGAAAAAACCGGCACCAAGTGACGGTGATGATTCGGAAGAAGGAATTGAAGGATGATAGAACTTCCTGATTACATTTACGAAAGAAGTGTACTTAAGCAGTTATACTTGAAGGAGGAGAGTAGGCATTTGTTCCAAAAGAATGCCTACTCTGTCTCTATATCCGGGGGAAAGAAAGACGCCCAATTCTTTGCTGAAGCATCAACCCTTCTTACCTTTAAGGAGAATCCGATTCTAAGGGAGGAAGATCTAAATGACATCTTAAGGAAGCTTATGTGTGCGGGCGGAAGCCTTGAAGAACTAAGGGTTCAAATCGTATTCAAGGGAGAGTTTAAAGAGAGTGAACTTAGACAGTTTTCTTCCTCCCTAAAGTCTGTCTCAGACGGTCTTGGAGCACAGATTATACGTGTGTCGGTAAGCTTGTGCGATACTGGTGAAACGGAGCAGACAGTGTTTATCTTAGGCAGTGGGGCTATAAAAAGCGCTTCTGAAGCACCCTGGAAGAGAGGTAAGCTTTATCCCGGGCAGGACATTATTCTTACCGGAAGCCTTGGAAAATACGGCCTGACAAAGCTTTGCAGTGAGAACCTTGAAGAGCTTAGAACCATTTATCACGAGCCTTATATAGAAAAGCTTAAGAATAAGAGGGCAGACAGACTTCCGATTATTGAAACGGAAACAGCAGCGTTTTATAGGACTACTGCAATTGTGCCTTTGGGAGCGGGTGGCTTGCTTTCGGGACTGTGGAGCTTAGGCGATAGAGAAAAGACCGGACTTATGGTATATGCGGACAGACTTAGTTATGAACAGGAAACTATAGAAATTTGTAATCATTTTAACCTCAATCCCCTTATGCTTAACTCGAAAGGCTCCTACCTTCTTGCTACTGATATGGGCGAAGAGCTAGTCTACGCACTTAGGAATGCAGGCTTACTTGCCGTCTGCATAGGCAGGGCTTTAGAGGATAAGAAGAGAGTCATAGTCTTTGATGATGAGGAGAGATTCATAGAGCCACCGAAATACAGTTACTAATATAGAGAACTATTACCAGTTGAAATGAATTTGCACTTGTTGAAATGTTAAAGTTATAGTATTATATTACTATATTTGTTTTGTGAGGAAAGTTGCATGGAAAATAAAAAGTTGAGACTTGAGATATTAAGGGCTATTGAGAAAAACAGTAAATTATCCGCAGAAGACCTCGGCGCTATGCTTGGAGTATCTGCAGAGCTTGTAAGCGGCGAAATTAAGGCTCTTGAAGCAGAGAGAATAATATGCGGTTATCCTACATTTGTAGACTGGGAAAAAATAGACGATAATGAAACTGTGACTGCCCTCATAGAGGTAAAGGTTGCTCCAAAGAGGGATGAAGGCTTTGATTTTATGGCAAAGCGAATTTATCGTTTTGAAGAGGTTTCTTATGTCTATCTTATGTCTGCCGACTATGATCTTATGGTTATAGTTGAAGGAAAGAGCATGAGAGATGTAGCTAAATTTGTACATAGCAAGCTATCCCCACTTGAATCAGTCATCAGCACTGAAACGCATTTTGTGCTTAAGAAGTACAAAGAGCACGGCATGAGTTATGTGGAAGAAGAAAAAGATGAAAGAGAGTTAATTACACCTTGAGAGAAATATTAAACAACGCTATTCAGGAGATAAAGCCGTCAGGCATAAGGAAGTTCTTTGACATAGTAAGCGAGATGAAGGATGCGATTTCTCTGGGTGTGGGCGAGCCTGACTTTCAGACACCCTGGCATATAAGAGAAGAGGGTATATATTCACTTGAAAGAGGTAAGACGCATTACACCTCCAATACAGGTCTTAAAGAACTTAAGGAAAATATCTCCGAGTACGTGAAGAGAAAATACAACCTTGACTATGAGGCTAAAGATGAGGTCATTGTTACAGTAGGTGGCAGTGAGGCTATAGATATAGCCCTTAGAACCATGCTTGATAAGGGGGATGAGGTGCTTATTCCGGAGCCTTGCTATGTATCATATCTGCCTTGTACTCATCTTGCAGGGGGAACGCCGGTGTCTATACCGCTTAAGGCAGAGAATGAGTTTAAGCTCACAAGGGCAGAGCTCGAGGAGTATTATACAGACAGGACAAAGATTTTAATAATGCCATTTCCAAACAATCCCACAGGTGCCATTATGACAGAGGAAGAGCTTGCACCTATTGTGGATTTTGTAATAGAGAAAGATATATTTGTAATTACAGATGAGATATATTCGGAGCTTACCTACAAGGGAAAACATGTGTCTATAGCGGCATTTCCCGGCATGAAGGAAAGAACTGTTTATATAAATGGATTTTCAAAAGCCTTTGCTATGACCGGTTGGCGTATGGGTTACGCTGCAGGCCCTAAGCGGGTTATAAGCCAGATGCTTAAGATTCACCAGTTTGCTATTATGTGCGCGCCAACAACAAGTCAGTACGCAGCCATAGAAGCACTTAAAAATGGTGATACAGATGTAGAAAACATGCGGGAGGCGTACAATCAGCGCAGAAGATTTCTTATATCTGAACTTAAAAGGATAGGAATAGAGTGCTTCGAACCATTTGGAGCATTTTACATCTTCCCTTGCATCAAAGGATTTGGAATGACAAGCGAGGAGTTTGCGACAAAACTTCTCGAAGAGGAGAAACTTGCAGTAGTACCGGGGACAGCCTTTGGAGGATGTGGAGAGGGATTCATAAGGATATCTTATGCATATTCCATTGATAATCTAAGGATTGCAATGTCAAGAATAGAAAACTTTGCTAAGAGACATTTGAACAAATTCGGTACCAAATAAATAACATGGAGGTAGAAAAATGGCAGGACTCAGTGTTGAATACATCAATCCCTTCCTTGCAGCAGCCACAACCATACTTAAACAGACTTGTATGATTGAAGCTGCTATTGGCAAACCGGGTTTGAAGGATATGAAATTTTCACACGATTCACTGATAATTATTATAGGAATAACAGGTGACGTAAGAGGACAGGTAATTATAGAGTTTAACAATGCGGTAGCCTGTGATATAGCAGGAAAAATGATGATGCAGGGACCACTTCCTGAGCTTGGTGAAATAGGCTTTAGTGCCATCTGTGAGCTCGGCAATATGGTGCTTGGCAACGCGGCCACGCTATTTTCAAGTCAGGGTATAGGCATAGATATTACACCTCCTACGGTTGGAATGGGGGATATGAGCTTTAGTGCTTCATTTACCAAGAATCTATGCATTCCTCTTACCTATGATGGAGATAAGTGCATCAACATGAATATAGCAATAACAAGTGACTGATATGAACATAGTATTACACGAGCCGGAAATACCGGCAAACACAGGGAATATTGGGAGAACCTGTGTGGCTACGGGGACAAGCCTTCACCTTATTAAACCCCTTGGATTTGACATTTCGGATAAGGCTGTAAGAAGAGCAGGTATGGACTACTGGAAAGAATTAGACTTGCACGTATACGAGAACTTTGAGGAATTTGTAGAAAGAAATCCCGGAGCAAGGATATACATGGCTACCACTAAGGCTAAAAAAGCTTATACTGAAGTAGAATATACAGAAAATGACTTCATTATGTTTGGCAAAGAAAGTGCTGGCATACCGGAGGAAATTCTGGTAAAATATGAAGAAACATCAGTAAGAATACCTATGATAGGGGAGATAAGGTCACTTAACTTATCAAACTCGGTATCTATCATTCTCTATGAAGCCCTGCGTCAGCAGGATTTTGAAGGAATGAAACTTAAAGGTAATCTACATAGGCTAAAGTGGAGCAGATAATTTGGTGGTAAGGCGAAAGCCTTTCGACATAAAGGAACTGTAGTTTATTTTTCGAAGGAGGAAGTATGATTATTAACAGGGAAGCAGACAAGGAAGCAACTGTGGGGATAGAGCTTAATACTTACTTTGAATTTAACGGCATGCAGATTAGCTCTGATGATTTGGTTCAAAGAACCAGAGCAGCTTATTTAGCTGAGGGTAACAGCATTGATGATGTAAAATCAGTAAAAATCTACATCAATGCAAATGAGCGTAGAGCTTATTATGTAATCAATGATAATGCGGAAAATAAATACATCGAGTTTTAAATGATTGCGTAATACCTTGGGGCTGCTTTTAGCAGCTCCATTTTTATGCAAATGCCATAGATGTAGCAGACACGGGGATAAAATACTGCAGAGTAAGATTTTTTGTAGAAATCCCTGAAGGAAATCTTAGGAAATCCTCATAGCGTGCAGAATATAGACTAATATAGTATAAAGGGAAATATATGAATAAAAAAGTTTTACATACATTGGAGTTTGACAAGATATTAGAGAGACTCTCTGAGCTTGCTTCTTCTCCAAAGGCTAAGGAGAGAGCGCATTCGCTTATGCCTATGACTGACATAGAGGAGATAAATAATGCTCAGAAAGAAACTGCTGATGCTCTTGCAAGATTATATCAGTCGGGACATATATCATTTTCGGGGCTTACAGAAATAGGTGACTCTCTTGTAAGGCTCGAGGTGGGCTCAACCCTTGGTATGGGCGAGCTTATAAATATCAGCAAGACTCTTGACGTAGCTCTTCGTGTGAAGAATTTTGGCGCAAAGAGAGATAGTTCGCTTGAGGCAGACAGCCTGTCAGAGAGGCTCGAACTGCTCGCGCCTCTTTCTCCGTATAATAACGAAATCAAGCGCTGTATCATTTCCGAGGAGGAAATGGCTGATGATGCAAGTCCCGGTCTTAAAAATGTAAGAAGAAAGATAGAGTTTACCAATGCCAAAATCAGGGAGCAGCTTGATAGCCTTGTAAACTCAGCGGCGGATAAGGGTTTCTTACAGAATAATAAGGTTACCATGAGGAATGGAAGATACTGCCTTCCTGTTAAGAATGAGCATAGAAGCAAGGTGGATGGTCTTGTTCATGACCAGTCTTCAACAGGCTCAACCTTATTTGTAGAGCCTGCCGTAGTGGTTAAGTATAACAACGAGCTTAGCGAGCTTATGATAGAGGAAGCAAAGGAGATAGAGAAGGTACTTGCGGCTCTTTCCAACGAGGCAGCAGGCTACATAGATGAGCTTAAATACGATGTTGAGGTACTTCCTGTACTTGACTTTATATTTGCAAAGGCAGAGCTTGCCAAGGAGATGAGTGCCACTGAGCCGATATTTAATCTTGAGAGAAGGATAAATATCAAAAAAGGCAGACATCCTCTCATTGACAAGAAAAAGGTAGTGCCGATTGACATAAACCTTGGAAAAGACTTTGAGCTTCTTGTGATAACAGGTCCGAATACAGGCGGCAAGACAGTTTCGCTTAAGACTGTAGGACTTATTACCCTTATGGGACAGGCAGGGCTTCATATCCCTGCATTTGACAAGTCGGAGCTGGGTATATTTAAGGAAATATATGCAGACATCGGAGATGAGCAAAGTATAGAGCAGAGTCTTTCTACATTTTCATCTCATATGGTAAACATTGTAAATATATTAAAAGGGGCAGATAGGGAAAGCTTGGTACTATTTGACGAGCTAGGAGCGGGAACCGACCCTACAGAGGGTGCCGCCCTTGCTATGGCAATACTTGCGAACTTACAGGCAAGGGATGCAAGGGTGATGGCGACTACCCACTATAGTGAGCTTAAGGTATATGCACTTAGCACTCCGGGAGTTGTAAATGCAAGCCTTGAGTTTAATATTGACACTCTTATGCCTACCTACCGCATCCTTATAGGAATACCCGGCAAGAGTAATGCCTTTGCCATTTCCAAAAAGCTGGGGCTCTCTGACGAGATAATAGAAGATGCGGCAAACAGGATAGACACCAATGACAAGCGCTTTGAAGATGTGATAGCTGAACTTAACAGAAGCCGTCAGTTCATAGAAGAAGAAGAGGAAAGGATAAAGAAGAGAAGAGCCGAAATAGAGAAAGAAAAGCAGGCTCTTGAGACAGATGTAGAAAAGCTTGCTAAGAAGAAAGAAAGTCTGCTTGCAGATGCGAAGAGAGAGGCTTCTAAGATTCTTTCAGAGGCTAAGGAAATGGCGGATGCTTCTATTAAGAAATACAACAAGTGGGGGCTTGGTGGCGCCACAGCCAGAGAGATGGAAGAGGAGAGAACCAAACTCCGTGAGAAGATAGACGCTGTAACCAAGACTAGTGGCATAAGGGCTAAGGAAAGCCAGAGAAATAGAGTAGGCAACAAGCAGCTCCACATAGGAGATATGGTGCTAGTGCTTACAATGGGCATAAAGGGAACTGTAAGTACCCTCCCTGATGCAAAGGGCAACCTCACAGTTACTATGGGTATAATGAAGTCCAATGTCAATGTAAAAGACCTTGCATTTGTGGAAGAGGATAACTCTGTAAAGATGGTTAAGGACAAGTCTTCATCCGGCAAGGGCAGCATAGGAATGAGCAAGAGCCTAAATGTAAGAGTAGAGAAGAACCTTGTAGGTATGAGATATGATGATGCGAGGGCAGAGCTTATCAAATACATAGACGACGCATATCTCGCCCACCTTCCACAGGTAAGGATAATACATGGCCGTGGAACAGGTGCCCTTAAGGGCATGGTTTCTGATTACCTTAAGAAGTGTAAGTATGTAAAGAGCTTCAGGGAAGGCGAGTACAATGAGGGTGGTACCGGGGCTACGGTGGTGACGTTTAAGTAGAAGTATACAATTTTGCAGAAACTGAGAATGAGACCACTTAGTCTTAATTCAACCTTAAAAGCCGATGTATAATTTGTAGATAGCTAATAGCGGGCAGAGCCGGATTATTTGGCTCTGCCCTTGTTTTCTATATTGTTATATGGATTTTTTATGTGATAGAAGCATCGTTTTGAGGAAGAGTTTTCATCAGTTTGTAAAAATTACCTTCTCACAAACACCACCCTCTTAATAGGGTTCCCCTTCGCAGAAAATCTCTCCTCATACTCAGTCATAACATTTCCTTCATTCCATTCGCTGTTATGAAGGTCGTAGGATACTTCAGTAGCCTTAAAATTAGTAGCTTCAACTTCTTCAAGTGAAAAGTCAAAAAGGGCAGAGTTATCTGTCTTAAACTGGATTTTCCCTTCAGGCTTTAGGAGCTTTTCGTACCTTGCAAAAAACTGCCTTGAAGTTAGTCTCCTCTTTGCATGTCTGTCCTTTGGCCAAGGATCGGAAAAATTAAGATAAATTCCATCCACTTCATTTTCAGCAAAAACATCATTTATATTCTCTGCATCCATACGGATGAACTTAAGATTAGGAAGTTCAAGCTCTGTCTGCTTTTCGATTGCCCTAACTAGGACACTTGAATATTTTTCAATGCCAATATAGTTTATATCCGGATTGTTCTTAGCAAGAGTAGTTATAAACTGCCCCTTGCCCATGCCGATTTCTATAAAGAGCGGCTGCTTAGATGGAAATAAGGATACAATCTCACCTCTGTGCTTTTCGGGATTTTGTATCACGAACTCACTATTAGCTATGTCTTCTCTGGAACCCGGTACATTTCTTAATCTCATGATGACCTCACATTTAAGTTATTTTCTTATCACTAAAGAGTTTTTACAACAAATATAAGGGATTGTCAAGTGATGAATAGTTTATCTTATGATACAAGTGTCAAATAAAAGTAATGCACACAAAAAAGGCATCAGCCGATTATGACTAATGCCTTATACATTATTCTTTACTAGGTTCACTTTTCTATTAGCCAAAATCAATAATTTTTCGTTTTTGGCTAATAGAAAAGACTTATTGGATAAAATTTAACGCTTGGAGGTTAAGAATTTCCCCTTGAAATGGCGCCGTTTCTATGGTTAAATATAAGGTAATAGTTATTTTTGACGAATAGTTTGGAGAAATTCATGAAAAATTTATATATAAAAAGAAGTTTTGCGCTAATTTTAATAATTGTAAGCCTATTTTCAGGCTTAAATATAAATACTGTGCTTGCAGAGAATAATTCATCCTGGCCTAAATGCCCATCTATAAAGGCAAAAGAGGGTGTTGTTATGGACCTTGCTACAGGAACTATACTGTTTGGTAAGAACGAGAACAAGAAGTGGTGTCCTGCAAGTACAACCAAGATAATGACAGCCTTGCTGGCAATAGAACATGCCAAGTCCCTTGATGAAAAGGTGGAGTTTACCAAAGAAGCAATAGCAGCCGCAAATAGGGGAAGCTCAAGCATAGGTATGACTCCGGGAGAGAAGTTGACTCTTAAAGAATGTCTTTATGGTCTTATGCTTGCCTCAGCTAATGAGGTTGCCAATGCTCTTGCTATCCACACAGCAGGAAGCATCGAAGCTTTTGCAGATATGATGAATGAAAAGGCAAAGGAGCTTGGATGTACCCATACTCATTTTTGCAATCCAAGCGGACTATATGAAAAGGAGCACTACACAACCCCGGCAGACCTTGCAAGGATTGCCAGGGCAGCCATTAAAAACGATGCATTTAGGGAAATAGCAAGTACAAGAAAATACGTATTGCCTAAAACTAATCTGATGAAGGAAAAAAGACCTTTATCCAATACACATCAGCTTTTTAACCCTATGCAGCATCCTGAGTATGCTTATGAATACTGCTATGCGGGAAAGACCGGCTACACTACAGAGGCTAAGTTTAATCTGGTTTCTTATGTAAAAAAAGGTACTATGGACATTGTCTGCGTGGTGATGAATGCTGAGAGTAAAGAGGTGGAGTACACCAATACCAAGAAGCTTGCAGACTATACATTTAAGCGCTTTAGAATGTTGCAGGCAGATAAGATACCTTTTAAGTTAAATGAAAGCGGCGGGCAGGTATATAAGAGTGTACTCGAAAATGATCCGACTGCAGAGTTTATAGTCTCAGGTGCGGCGACTCTGGCTGTGCCTAAGAAATGTGATATAAATGGCGTTACTATGGAGGTCAAGGAAGGCGATATAAATGGTGTCTCTGTAGGTGCTAACTGCATCGGTAGCATTGAATATATGTATGACGGAAAGTGCATAGGAAATGCAGAACTTATATATACCAGCAACAAGGCATATTCTTTTAATAAGCCTGAAGCTGTGGATACCAGTGTGCAGACGGACACGGGCAACAAGAAGTCAAAGGTAATGGCAATAGCTATGATAGTATGCTCGTTTCTCATCATTATGGTACTTATGTGGTATCTGTTCATTTACAGGAGACCTGCCCGTATAGTAAGGAGAAAATACAGAAAACATAAAACAGGCATAAATAAAAGAAACCGGCTTAAGTGGTAAGCCGGATTTCTTTTATTAGAAAAGATGCTTGTAGAACTATATGAATGCAAGATTTGTGTTAATCAAGCATTTATGGATTATTTTTTCTACTCTTGTAGTTATTAATCATAGTTACTGCCTGTTCTTTAGAAAGAGACCTAAGAGTTGATACTGCGAAATAATGATGGTCATCAGGATTTTTAATGAGTCTTTTGCCTTTCATATAGCCATGATACTTGCATTCTCCAACATAATAGTAGTTCTTTGAATTGGGAGAATACCATGGAACAAGCTGACGTAGACGGTTACCACAGATATGGCAGCAGTAAGGCTCTCTATCAGCTTCCCTTTTTAAGTCCTCCTTAGACCTATAGGCCATGCTGACACTCAGTCTGTGGTCAGGATAGACGATGTCTACCTCTTGCTTTTTATTAAGAGGGAACTTATAGGTATCAACTGACGGATATAAAAATACATTTATACCACTGATAATCTGAAGGATTTCAGCAGTGTATTGTGCATCGGAAATGGCACTGTGAAAGGCCTTATCTTCTCTTAATCTAAGGTGCCTGATTGCATTTTCAAGTGAAATTGCACTCTCATCATATTTTCCAATAAATATATTAAACAGGTATTGCACATTAAAATAGTACAAAGGTCTTGGGAACCCGTTATGTATATTGTAATACGCCATATTTCTCTGGAACTCAAGTAAATCAAGGGTTCCCCAGGTAGCAAAAAAGTAATTCCTGTCTCCCTTTCTACACCACCTTAAAAATTCTTTGCAGGCAGTTACAAAATCAGTTCCCATTGAGAGCTCTCTCTCAGTTAGCGAAATAATCTCACGTGTATACTTAAACAGAACAGGATATACAACCGGTTTTATTACCCTGTGAAAAGAGTCGATAATGTTAAAATTCTCGTCTAGCTTCACAGCACCAATCTCAATTACCTCAAAAGGAAGAGCCCTGTTGGCTCCTTCCCTTGAGGGGTGTCCCTGATTCCATTCAAGGTCAAAAACTATATATCTCATTTTATCTCCAAAAAATTTATTGTCCTAGGGATGCAATCAAGGCTGCGATATCATCAGGACTCATTGGCTTATTAGGATCGTCCGAAGCAGGAGAAGGCTCATGCTTTGAAAGGGCTTCAATAGCGGTCTTAGGCTTGGCGGCACTTGGCTCAGGCTCAAGCTCAAGGTTAGATGAGGCAAATAAAGCAGCGATATCTTCAGGGCTCATAGGCTTGTTAGGATCGCTGTCAATCGGAGCTGTAGAAGTAGGCTCAGGAGCGGCTTCGATTTCAGGTTCAGACTGAGCTTCAGTGGCAGCAATAAGAGCAGCGATATCCTCAGGGCTCATAGGCTTATTAGGGTCGGTGTCAACAGGTGCAGGAGTAGGCTCAGGTGCAGCCTCGATTTCAGGTTCAGACTGAGCTTCTGTAGCAGCTATAAGAGCAGCGATATCCTCAGGGCTCATAGGCTTGTTAGGGTCGCTGTCAATCGGAGCTGTAGGGGCAGGCTCAGGAGCAGCCTCGATTTCAGGTTCAGACTGAGCTTCAGCAGCGGCGATAAGAGCAGCGATTTCATCAGGGCTCATAGGCTTGTTAGGATCGCTGTCAATCGGAGCTGTAGGTGCAGGCTCAGGAGCGGATTCGATTTCAGGTTCAGACTGAGCTTCAGCAGCAGCAATAAGAGCAGCGATTTCATCAGGGCTCATAGGCTTATTAGGATCGCTGTCAACTGGAACTGCAGAAGGTTCAGGAACAGCATTGGCTCCAGCCACAGGTTCAGGCTCAAGCTCAGAAGCAAATTCAGGCTCGATTTCTGTGGCACCAGGTTCCTCAGGTGTTGTCTCAGTTGTTAAAGTATCGACAAACTCAGGCACATCCTCGGTTTCAGTAGCGGTTTCAATTACAGGGTCTTCAACTACTGTTTCTGCATCTGTCATTATAGGCTCTACAGGCACTTCTTCATAATTAACCTGTTCAACAGGTGCCTGTGCTGTACTAGGTGCAATTGGGTTATTCTTTAATACAAGAATGAGTTCATCAAGCTTAGCGAGAATGTCTTCATAGTCAGGAGAAGACGACTCAGCAATAACCTCTGATAAATGATTGGTATTATCTCTTCCGTACTTGATAGAAGCCTTAATGGCATGTACTATTTCACCCTCAAGAGTGCTAAGATTCTCCATGTTTTCCTCAGGAGAAAGAATTCTCTCATCCAAGAGATTGAGGATTCTCTTTTCAAGTACGTAGGTAGCCTTAGCAATCTTAGAAGCCTCTTCCCTCCTTGCGATAGTTTCTTCATCAGGCTTAGAAGCGTTCTCCTTATTTTTAAGATATGTAGTAACAACATTATCTATCTCCGTCAAAAGAAGATAAGCCGAGCCAATGAGTGTAAGCCCGACGCAGAGTGGGAAATAGTAAACATCAGAGTATTTAACTATACAAAAAAACTCTAAAAAAACAAGGGCAATAAACAACAGTGAAAATGGAATAAGCTTATTCTTTTTCATTTCGTACCTCTCTCAATCTATTATATTAGGCGTCATTTCCTGTTTAAGTAATCCCACTTATTATAAGGCAAAAATCGGATTATATCAAGCTTTCGGCAGATTTTTAGTAAGGGAATGAAGTCTTAATTTATATAATCTATATATAGTATGGTTCAAATCTTTTTTATATAACAGATGACAATATTTAGTCTGAGATTTATAATGATACTTGAGTTAATTGCAGAGATACTTACACATATTTTGAATCACACATTTACACAGAGGAAAGGAAAACAAATGAGAATATTACATTTAGAAGATTCACCCGCAAAATATGCCGATATTAGGGCGGTTTTACTCTCTTGTGGCATACAGCCTGATGATATAGTCTGGGTTAAAAACCTGACAGATGGGATTTTTGAGCTAAAAGAAGCTGAAAAAAATGGGAATCATTTTGACCTTGCCATAACAGATATGTATTATCCGGTAGAGCCGGAAGGCTATGAGGAGCCTGATACCGGCTACAAATTCGTAGAATTTGTAAGGAATGAGAGACTGAAACTTCCAATTGTTATCTGCTCCTCAGTCAGAATAAATGACGGTAGTGTACTGGATTGCCTGTGGTATTCAGCCCTCAGCAACTGGGAGATGCAGCTAAGGGAGATTATATCGAGGTTTGATTAGTATAATCATACGAAATATTTAATGTATAGAGGCAGTTTGAATATATAATAAAGTATGAAAGTAAATATCATCTGAAGACGAATAAAGGCTGTCAAACTACAAATAATTTGACAGCCCGAATTTAGTATTTGAACTTTGTAATTTTGATATCTTCGAAAGGTAATGTGATACGCTCGTGTCGCATGGAGGATAGATAAATTCCTTTAATCATCTCAAGAGTTTTTCTTCCCTCAAATCCGTCTACAGTTATGTTTTTATCATCACGAACGGCATCGTAGAACTCTTCTATTTGCATAATATGTGTTGTGCCCCAGTAATTCTTCCCTACTGGATTTCCTTTACTAATTTCCCTATATTCAGTATATTCGTCACCAAACCAGGTGTAGCCTACATCCTGTATGAGACCGAACCTTCCTTTTTCACCACAAAATTCGATGTTGATAGGCGAATCAAAACCATAGTAATTGCAGGCGTATAGATTGTAAATACAGCCATTTTCGAAGCAAATAGCTGCTTCAGCAGCATCTTCTACATTTAGCTTAGGATGATAATGATTATGAATAGAACCTTCTATCCATTTAACGTCGCTTCCAAGTATGTAGCGTACCCTGTCTATACTATGAATGGCTTGGTCTATGAGAGTACCTCCGCCTTCATGCTCCCAAGTTCCTTTCCAGTTACTGCCTTTATAATATTCATCAGGACGATACCAAGACAGATACGATCTTGCAGCAGTAACCTTGCCAAATCTTCCGTCATCATACATTTGTTTTAGTCTCTGAACACTATCATTATAGCGTGTTTGGAATATGCATCCCAGCTTCACATTATTTTTAGAAGCTACTTTAATCATATCGTCTGCTTCCTGTAAAGTAAGGGCTATAGGCTTTTCGGTGAGCACATGTATGCCTCTCTCCATTAAACTTATTGCGATAGGAGCATGTAAGTCATGCGGCAGACACAGATGTGCTATATCAATACCTTTTTCAAATATATCTTCAAGTTTATCAGTATAGTTACATCCAAAAGGTTCAGCAAATCGCTCTGCTTTTGCAAGGTCAATATCTACAGCATAGCATAGTTCTGCCTTATCTTTAAGTTTCAACAACGAATCGGCATAGCAGACAGATATACGGCCACAGCCGATGATAGCAATCTTTAACTTTTTATTCATAATTCTCCCATACACAAATTTCGTTAAATCATGTTTTGAATACTTATTTTATATCAGTTGCTCAAGAATTTTCTTCGCTTCTAATATATCTCTTTTTTGTTCATCTCCGGTGATTTCCCTTTCTATGGTGATGTCACCATTGTAGCCGATTTCCTTAAGACTTTCAATAAAAAGAGGGAAGTTTACCTTACCTTTACCAAGAGCTACTTCATTACCAAGAGAATGTCCGTCTGTAGGATACAATCCGTCCTTGCCATGAATGCCCATTACATATTTTCCTATTACATCTAAAGCATCCACCGGATTGGCTTTTCCGTACAATATGAGATTTGCAGGATCTAAGTTTATCCCGAGATTTGTGGTGCCTATATCCTGTATGATCCTAAGAAGTGTTACAGGTGTTTCCTGCCCGGTTTCAAATAGGAAGTTTTGACCGTTTCCTGCACAATGATTTGCAACTGTCTTGACAGCATGTACTATTCCATAGTAATTGCTGTCATAAGGATTTTCAGGTATAAAGCCAACATGGGTAACAAAATCTGTGATTTTTAATTTTGCTGCAAAATCAGAGCCTTCAATTAGAGTCTGAATTCTCTCAAAACGGTAGGTAACAGGGACAAGCCCAAGAGTTTCCTGACCACCATAGAAGTCCCATATCTTAGGGCCTGGCCAGCCACACCAGAATGCGGTAATGTCCATGCCATGTTTGTTTTTTGCAACAGTTATCCTATCAGCATTCTCAGCTGTCATTAGTCCTCTGTCCCAGCATACAAGTTGACAGCTTTCCATTCCCATTTCTTTTACTTCGGCAAATTGTGTATCTATATCTTTATCACGATCCATTCGTACCAATACACCTATTCTCATGTTTGTCTATCCTTTCTTAAAATGTTTGAACTAAAATATACTTAGAATATCATTAACTACCTTTATCTCGTATTATCCTTTAACTGCACCTGCGGTGACTCCTGCAACTATGTTTTTTTGCATAAATATGAAGAAAATAAGGCTTGGAATAATGGACATAACAATACCCGGAAGTGCGTGTTCCCAGTCTGAATTGGTAGTCGAAAACTTCATATAAAGTGCGTTTTGGATGTTTATTGCATCTGTATTGCTGCCTGCGATAAACAGATTGACTATAATATCATTCCAGGTTGCGAGTGCATCAAGAACGATAACTGTTGTTAAAATAGGCTTTAGAAGAGGCAGTATAATGGCAAAATAAGTTCTTATTGAGCCGGCACCATCAATTTGTGCGCTTTCTTCCAAATCAATAGGTACATTTTTAATAAAACCATGAATCATATAAACTGCAAGTGGCATACATAAACCTGTACTTACAACAATCTGCCCCTGTCGAGTACCGATAAGACCAACATTAGAAACAAACTTTGTAAGACTTATCATATAGGACTGAAATGGTATCATCATTGGCAATATAATCAGAAGAAAACAAGCAACACTAAATTTACCTTTTACTCTAGCTAACTTGTAAGCGGACATTGGAGCCATAAGCACAATAAGCAAAACGGTACTTACACTGTATATTATAGTATTTTTAATAAGTTTTGGGAAATCAAATTTTACCCAGGTTTCAATATACATATCAAGGCCAAAGCTTTTGGGAAATGCGAGGAAGTGCTGCATCATATCATTGTACGACTTAAAGGAGTTGAAAAAAATAAGAATCAACGGCATAAGCCAAAAAAATGATAGCAACAATACTACAATGGTAAAAAAGCTGATTCTATTTGATTTCATTATACTTCCACCTCCCTACGCTTTGTTATTATAAGCTGAACTGATGTAACAAGTAAAACAAAAACAACAAATACAAGAGATTTTGCAGTTGCAAGTCCGTAATTATTACTTGCAAAGGCTTCCTTGTATATATCATAAGCTACAGTTACTGTAGAGTTTGCAGGACCACCTTTTGTGAACACCATAACTACATCAAACAATTTGAACGAAAAAGTAAGAGAGGTCAATAGGCATATTGATAATGAAGGCATAATCAAAGGGAGTGTTATTTTAAAGAAGTTCTGTACTTTGCTTGCACCGTCTATTCGAGCTGCCTCTGAAAGCTCTGTAGGGACTGAAATTATGCCTGCAATATAGTTTACCATGTAGAAACCTATATTCTGCCATACAGTCATCATTACTACCACATAGAAGGCGAGTTTAGGTGTGCCTACCCAGCTCCAATTAAAGAATTCCCAGCCTGTAATAGAATAAAGTGCTTCAAAACCGGGACCAAAAATAAACTTCCAAATCAAGCTTATAGCAGTTAAACTTATGATATAAGGAATATAATAAAATGCTCGCCCCACACTTGAAATCTTTGATTTTTTCGATAAAAACAAAGCAATGGTCAGGGAAATAACATTAACTATAATCACATAGAATATTGCAAATCTAAGTGTAAATAAAGCACCCTTCCAGAAAAGACCGCCTTTGGTAAATATTCGAACATAATTGTCCAACCCGATAAAGTCCATGCTTTTGCCTATTCCATTCCATTTAAAAAAGGAATAGTAGAGATTCATTAGAAAAGGAATGTCCGTGGCAAATAATACAAATATAAGGGCAGGAAATACGAATAGTGCAAATATAGAAAATTCTTTAAGTCGTTTATTCATCCTCTTACCTCTCTGAACTGTCTGTACTACATAGAGTACTACAGATTAGGAATAAAGGCTCCCTATCAAATATTAGGCAATTCATTACTGATAAGAAAACGCATAATTTTATATGAATTCTTCAGAGAACTGCCCAAATAGAGAGCCTTTTTAGATACCGTATTTAATTAGTTGCCTGCTGTCCAGAACTCCTGGATAGCTTCGGTAGCTGCCTCAGCAGTTGTTTCGCCTAGCATATATGACTGAAGAACAGGTCCAACATTATCATAATAATTACTAGGAGCTATGGTATGAATCCAACCATTTGTCTTATTCTCTGCTATATACTTAGCAGCGTCATTAGCAAGCTTTCCTTTAATTTCTTTGTCGGTTTTAACGCCGGGAACCGCTCCTATGCCTTCGCACATCCAACTCTGGCCTACATCGGATGTAAGAATATACTCAAGATATTCTTTAGCAAGATCAAGGTGTTTGGAGTCCTTATTTACAATATAAGTCCAGTTACAGGTTGAAAGAAGAGTAGTGTCTTTTTCACCTGAACCTACCGGAACCGGTAAGAATGCAATCCTTGCATCTTTATTGAATTTATCAAGAGTTGCCTGACACCAGTCGCCCATATGAATTATAGCAACTTTACCATTCGCAATGAGATTCTCTGATGTTTCCCAATCTATCTCAAGAGGCTTATCAGGACCATATTTTTTTGCTAAATCTAAAAATCTAAACAGATTTTTCCAATGTGGCATTTCTGTAAATTTTAATTTACCGGACTCCACAGCCTCTACTGTCCCTGTGGCATCAAGAGACTTATCCATCATAAAGTGTGTAGCCGCCTGTGACAGTACCCAGGTTTCTTTAGCAGCTAAACCAAAAGGAGTAATTCCGGCTGCTTTTAACTTTTTACATGCATCTTCGAGTTCATCCATAGTTGTAGGAAGGGTTTTTATTCCTGCCTTTTCAAAGGCATCTACATTGTAAAGAAGTCCCATGTTCTCATAGGTCCAAGGTAAAGACATAACCTTTCCGTCTACAGTTCCAAGAGCAAGAGCTTCCGGTCTGAATTTTGATGTAATATCAGTATCGTTAGTCCATTCATAGGCATAGTCGTAATAGTTTCTGGCGTTAGTACCTGCCTGTGCATCAAATACATCAGGAGCATCTCCTGAATTTATTCGGGACTGCAAAGTTGCGGTATAATCATTTGAAGAATGCTGAACGTCTATTTTAACGCCTGGGTGTGACTCTTCGAAAGCTTTTACCATTTTTGCATATTCATCCAGACCATAGGCATGCGCATCAAATACTTTTAAAACTACTTCTTCTCCTGTGTTGCTTGCAGTTGAGGTAGTACTATCTGCTTTTGATGTGCTGCTTGTTTTGGAAGCACTGCTTGCTGTTGACGCTGATTTGGAAGAGGTGCTTGTATTAGTGCTGTTTCCACATCCGCTAAGCGAAGTAGCTATAACCCCAAACGTTAATAATAGAGCAAGTGATTTTTTCATGTTGCCTCTCTTTCTGCCGTATCCCGGCTACGATAATAATAGTGTGCACGTGAGCCAATACGGTTATTTATAACTCACAAATGCTGTGGTTTTGAATACCATTGATGTAAATGGTATTATGCTGATAGGTGCCTATATATTAGCAGGTATAGCCTGTTTCAGCCGTTTGCTTTTGCTTTCTCAAGCTCGCTTATGGCAGCAAGTACAGATTGAATGCCGTCGTGAAGAGTAGCTCTGGTATTTTCTTTTTCATTTAGTACGCAGTCTATGAAATACTCATCTTCGAGATAATACGCACCCAAATCGGTTACATTTATGCCACTATCAGGATTGTCCATCTCTTTGGTGTCAAGCTCTGGTATAATTTTATCGCCTGAAGCAGTATAAATTGTAATTTTATCAGTAGTGGTACTGTTAAATCTTATGGTAGCATTATCAAAATCAGCTCTGTAGTTAGCTTCAAATGGCATCTTAGTAGCGCTGTGCCATACTCCCTCTGCCATGACGGCTATATTTCCAAACTTATAATTTGTTATCACCTGATTTATCATACCTGAATCAAACTTCGTAGTATGTACATCTGCATAATCCGGCTCACCAAGCATATAACGCAGAAAGTCAAGATCATGGATATGTAGATCAAGGATGACTGAACCTGAGCGGTTTTCATCATGAAACCAATCCTCAAATCCCCACTTTACATCCCCGCTTATTCTTTGCATAACAATGCTTCTAAGATTCCCATAGGTTTTCTTTTCATATACATCTTTCAGAAACAGATATTCAGGCATAGAACGAACTACCTGTCCGACCATCACCTTTACAGGTGTGACCTTATGTTGCTTAAGCAGAAGCTCACACTCTTCGCGCTTCAAGCAAGCAGGTTTCTCAAGGAAGATATTCATGTTTTTTTTCATTGCAGCCAAAGCCATATCTGTATGCAGGTAACTTGGCACACAAATAAAAACAGTTTCAACATCTTCATTCTTGATAAGATCAAGCCCGTCTGAATATCTTTTTGCATTTGGCCAGAATTTTGCGGCCTTATCCAGACATTCCTCTCTGGCATCTGCCAGAGCAGTTACTTCAATTGGATGAGATTCGGACAAAAGTTTCAGACATTTATAGTGCGTACTTCCCATACCCCCACAACCAATAAACCCTATTCTCATACGCCGCCTCCGTTGTTAATTTGTAAATAGGTCAACTGCAAAATATTATAAATGTGTATACAATTACTTGTCAATAGCAAGCAATCATTTATAATTATACACAATAAATTCCATATATTTATATTAATATGCAATAAGTTGATTAATTTATAAAATTTAATAATAAAGGCGCAATATTATGTATATAGCCTTAGAAAATCGAGGGTATTTGCAGGAGGTTTGACATTCTCCACGCCTGCATTTAAAATGTATTTTAGAAAATAGCCTTGAAAGGAAGATTATGTTAACACGGAAATATGGCTTATTATAGAGAAAAACTGTCTTCTGCTTTGAATATAAGAATGAGTGAAGAGGAATATCAGAGGAAGTACAAAAATAACTGAAATAATTGGAGAAATAACATGAACATAGAAAAAGGCATTTTACAGCTTGCAAACTACTATGAAAAATTTGAGGCAGGGGACTCCTCTGCACATTTGATAATAAATGAAAATATGAGAGACTACAAGGCTATGTTTGGCTTTGCAGAACTTGGAGAAGACAAAGAAGAGTGGAAAGAGATATTTTCCAGGATGGAAGATAAGGCTAAGGAGATGGGATATTCTAGCCTTGTCGGGCCGCTTAATTACTGTACTTGGATGAGCTATCGCTGGGCTATAAGCCGCTTTGATATGAAACTATTTCCGGACTGCACCAACCCGCCATTTTACCCTGAATACATAAAGGAGCTTGGCTACAGGGAGCTCTATACCTATAGGAGTGCTGAAATCGCAATAAATAATCCACTAAATGAGGCAGGTAAGCAGGTTTATAGTGAAAAAAAGGAAGAGGGATACAGCTTTGTCACAGTCTGTGGTGAAGAGGCTTTTACCTACGTGAAAGAGGTGTATGAAATCTCAAAAAATGCCTTCTCAGATGCTCTATTGTACTCAGACATCCCTTTTGAAGTCTTTGAAAAGCTATATCTTTCGTGGGTAAAGGAAATAGATATCTCTTTGATTGTTGCCTTCCATGGGAAAGAAGCCATAGGTTATGTATTTGGCTATGAAAACCGCTACGGGAAAGACTTTATATCAAAGACAAGTGCGGTAAAAAAGGAGTATCAAAAACAAAAGATTTATCTAGCTCTCCTTTACTTAGGGAGTGAGTTGGTCAAAAATAAAGGATATGACACTATGCTTTATCATTTTCAGTGCGAGCAAAAGGAGACCTTCAGGCGGTTTGGTGAGGACGTGGAAGACAATGAGAAGCGCTACGCTGTATATGTAAAGGAGCTATAATGAGACAAAGATGCACACTTTGCCTAAATGACGAGACTGTAAGGAATATTAGATTTAACAAAGAGGGACTATGTAACTTCTGTGAAGCCTACCTTCGTGACAGGGACAGGCTTACAGATTATGACAGGCTAAAATCACTGTTTGAAGAAAGAATTAACCTCGTTAGGGAGAAACACGCATACGATGCAGCTGTGGGGATATCGGGTGGGAAGGACAGTGTATTTGTCCTATATGAACTGACTCACCGCTACAATCTGCATGTTAAAGCATTTACTATGAACAACGGTTTTCTTTCAGAGGAGGCAAAGAAGAACATAGACAGACTTGTAAAAGAGTTTGATGTGGAACATGAATATATAGACTTTGAGAGGAGCCTATTAAAGCGCTTCTATGCCTATTCCATAAAGAAATGGCTGGTGCCCTGCGTAGCCTGCTCTTATATAGGCTACGCATCCATGATAAATCTGGCCTCTAGGATAGATGCAGGAATGATAGTCCATGGCAGGAGCCCTGAGCAGATGTTTCGTGCCTATGATGAGGATGTTTTTTCAGAACTTGTGAGAGCGGGACTATCCTCTGTGAAGGAACTGGACTTACAAAGCCTGTACACGGGGCTTCTTGGGAAAATAGATGAAAAGCTTGATAAGAACCTAAGGGATGAGGTGAACAAGGCCCTGTTTCAGGATGTTAAGGGGGATGACTTTAGGGAGTTTGTAGCCTACTTTTTATATCATCCTTATGATGAAAAGGAAATCGTATCATTTTTAAGGAAGAACACTTCTTGGCTTGTTGGAGAGCAGTATAACCACTATGATTGCAGGATTCACCCTGCCACGAAGTACATATACCAGTGCGCTGAGGGAAGACCTCATATCCTGCCTGAAATCAGCTTCTTAGTAAGAGACGGCAAGCTTACAAGGGATGAGGCTAAGAAGATACTTGCCGGTGAAGTCCTGCACGAAAAGCCAAAGGAAGAGATGAAGGAGCTGTTTAACTACATAGGTAAAAGTGAGATTCCTACAAGGATAAAGGCAGAAATCTACAATAAAGTGGTGAGTAAATGGAAGTAATAAGATACTTTTTGTATAAGAAGAGGTTGTTTATATACAGCGTTACATCCCTTATATTGGCCCTCATTTTCGTGAGTTTTACAGGTGAAATAAAAGAATTTAGACTGTTTTTTCTTTTCTTTACTGAGCTGTTTTTTATCCGGTTTATGGATGACAGTGCGGACTATGAAAAGGATGCGAAGATAGGGAAAATGCAGCTAAGCAAGAAAGAACTTAGAATACTTATAATTTTAACTGTCCCATTGTTTTTGGTGCTAAATCTCTTGTATTTTGGCATTGGTGGGCTATGTAGCGTGGGAATTATTTTTCTAATCATCATTAAAGAAGCCCTACCTTTTTTACCAGCGCTAATTGCACCAGTAAGTGGGATTTACTATATTTACTTTGCCGTTTCTGCGGGGAAATCAGGCTTAAAAGAGGGAGTATTTTTAGCTGCTTTGATATGCTTTTCCGTATGGTTTAGCCTGAGAAAGAGGAGAAAAGATGATTTTTAAAATGGGAGACCGAGCTGAGGCTTATAAGCTTGGAGGGAAGGCTTTTGAACTTGTAAAGCTTTACGAGGCAGGCTTTAAGGTGCCTCCTTTATTGGTTTTGACAGGGGAGGCTTTCTTAGTATTTCTTGGTGAGAAAAGGGAAGAAGTCAAAAGGCTCCTTTCTGATTACAAAGATAAAAACAGGGAAGAAATCTGTGCAATCATCAGAGACAGAGAGTTTAGTGAGGACTGGAAGGAGGAGGTCATCGCTAAGGCTAGGGCTTATTTTGGAGACGACTGCCTCTTAGCCGTACGCTCAAGTGCTATGGATGAGGATGGGGAGAGGTTTTCCTTTGCAGGGATGATGGAATCCTATCTGAATGTGAGGCAGGGAGAGGAGATGTTCACAGCAGTTAAACAATGCTATCTCTCCTGTTTTTCGGAAAGGGCGATGAGATATAGGAAAGAAAATGGACTAATAAATGAAAATATCGCCATGGCTGTCATTTTGCAGAAAATGGTGGAGGCCGATGCCTCGGGAGTGATGTTTACGAGCAATCCTCTTACCAACAATCCTGATGAAGTCCTAATCAGCGTGGTTACAGGACTTGGTGAGGCCTTGGTATCGGGAGAAAAGAACAGCTTTGATGCAGTTTATGACCGCTTTGGCAACAGAGTGGAAGTGGATGAGGCTATGCCACTCTCTGAGAATATCTTACAGGAGATTGTGAGCCTTGGGCTAAGGGTAGAGGATATTGATGCAAAAAAACGGGGGAGAGACATAGAGTTTTTGGTTAAGGACGGTACTGTATATCTACTGCAAAACAGGCTAATTACAAGCTACAGCCACATTGAAAAGAATAAAGAAAGAACCATTCTTGATAATTCTAACATCATAGAAAGCTACTCGGGAGTTACTACACCGCTCACATTTAGCTTTGCAAGGGAGGTCTATGAGAAGATTTACCGCCAGACACTGGGTAACTTTTTCATTGATAAAGAGGCAGTGGATAGCATTGCCTACGACCTTGAAAATATGATAGTTTTTTACGAAAATAAGATATACTACCGTCTGAACGGCTGGTATAAGATGACTGCACTTTACCCCGGCTACAACAAGAACAAACGCTATATGGAAAACATGATGGGAGTGAAGGTGGAGCTTAAGGAAACTAAGGAAGAAGCTAAGCTTCGTCTGTTTAAGATTTATTTTTATTTTATCAAAAAACTTATTAACATGAAGAGGGCAACTACTGCATTTTCTAATAAGTTTGAAGCGGTGACAAAGGATTATAGAAATAATGACTTTGAAGGATTTGACAACAAAAGTCTGGTTAAGGTATATAAGGATATAGAGGTCTCCATTTTGAATGATTTTACTACACCTATAGTAAATGACATGGGTGCTATGGTCTTTATGGGAAAGGTGAATGAAGTCCTTAAAAAAGAAGGGGTAGAGGATGCCGAGGGACTTCTTGGGAAGATTCTAAGCAAGCAGGGGAATGTGGAAAGCGTGAAGCAAAGCCTTGCCCTTCTTCAGCTTGTAGATGAGATATGGGAAAATGAGGAGCTAGCCAAAGCGTTCCGTACAAAGCCGGTGGAAGAGCTTAAGTCATATCTAAGTGAAGATACTGAGTTTTCAGCTCATTTAAGAGACTATGTTTTGCGCTTCGGAGCGAGGGTAATGGATGAATTAAAGCTTGAAAGTATTACCCTTAAAGAAAATCCTGACTTTCTCTTTAAGACGCTTAAAAACTACCTGCAAATGGATGAAAAGCCATCTGTGTATAAGCCCCATAAGATAGATGAGGAAGAGCTTTACAGGCAGGTATCATTTCCTAAGAGATTCTTTCTTAAAAAGCTTGTGAAGATAACGAAGTACTTTGTAAGAAACAGGGAATATCTTAGGCTTTACAGGACTTATATCTATGATATTGTGAGGATGATATTTCTCCGCATAGGGCATAACCTAGAAGAAGCCGGAGTTATTGCTCATTTTCGGGATATCTTCTTTCTTACCAAGGAGGAGGTATTTAGGATAGCAGAGGGAGAAAGCCCTAATATAGCCTTACTTAGGGAAAGGATAGAGAAAAGAAAAAGGGAATTTGAGGACAACAGGGATAAAGAAATATTTGAAAGAATGTATTTTTACGGTGAGGTAAGGGCTGAAAATATGATTCCTATATTCTCGAGGCAGGAAACAAAGTCCTTAGAAGATGGTGTATTAAAGGGAGTTGCAGGCGGTGGAAAGGCTGTCACAGGAAGGGTAAAATATGTAGAAAACCCGCAGGATACGGATGTGGAAGGCCTCATCCTTATGGCAAAGAGGACTGACCCGGGCTGGACCATGCTTTTCCCTATGGCAAAGGCGATTATCATAGAGCGTGGAAGCGTGCTTTCTCATTCTGCCGTCATAGCAAGAGAAATGGGAATCCCGCTTGTGGTAGGCATTAGAGGGCTGACTGAGAATATAAAGGATGGAATGATGGTTCGTGTGGACGGTGTGAAGGGAACGGTGGAAAGGATAGATGAGAAGGATGAAGACAAGGGATAAATTTTCATTTATAAGGTACTCAAATTGCTGGGAGGATAGTAATATTCTCTTAAAGGCCTTAGATATAAAAGAGGGAGAAACAGGGGTTTCCGTAGCCAGCGGAGGGGACAACACCTTTGCACTCTTACTGTCAAACCCTAAGAAAATCTATGCCTTTGATATCAATAAAACCCAGCTTTACCTGATGAAGCTTAAGATGGCTGCGATAGAGAGACTAAACTATGGCGAGATTTTGGCCTTCTTTGGGATTAGGGAGAGTACAGACAGACTAAAGACATTTTTTTCTCTAAAGGAATATATGGACGAAGAGAGCTTTAACTACTTTAATCAGAGAAGAGAGCTGATTGTAAAGGGAATCATCCATATTGGAAAGTTCGAGAGATATTTTCAGATATTTAGGAAGTTCGTCTGCCCTTTATTTTGCAGAGAAGCAAGACTCCGACTGTTTTGCTCTCTATCTTTACTAAAGGAGCAGAGATTTTATTATAAAAGATACATAGATAACCTTAGGTTTCGTACGATATTTCGTGTGTTCTTTGGGATAAAGGTAATGGGCAGCCTTGGCAGGGATAAGAGTTTTTATGAGTATGTGGCGGATAAGAGGGATGTCGCGGGAGATATCAAAAAACGCTTTGAGTATGGCATATTTAATAGCACAAACTTTGACAATCCGTATCTAAGCTATATACTGAGGGGAAACTTTACCAAAACTGCCATACCGCTTTATTTGAAGAAAGAGAATCTACCTGTCATCAGGGAAAGACTATCTAGGATTAAGCTAATACATGGCTCGTTTTTGGACATCCCTGAAAGTGAGAAGCTTGATTTTTTCAATCTCTCGGATATTTTTGAATATATGAGTGAGGAAGATTTTAAGAGAAATGTAGACAAGCTCAAGAAAATAAGCAAAAATGGCGCCAGGATTGCCGTTTGGAATATGCAAAACAGGAGATATTTACCAAAGAAGGAGTTTACCCTTTTGAAAGAGGAGAGTAAGTCGCTTTTTAGGGTGAACCAATCGTATTTTTACAGGGATTTTTCGGTTTATACGAAGTAGGAGTGATATGAGCAGGATAGTAGATTGTTTTGATGATGCTTGTAAGAAGTATGGGGAGAGAACTGCCTTCATAGATATTAAGGGCAGGGAGATGAAGAAGATAAGCTTTAACAAGCTAAGGGCTGATGTTGACAGGGCTTGTGCTTCTCTTATGGCAAAAGGGATGAAGAAGGGGGAAAGGGTAGTACTTTTTGTAGCCCCATCCTACGAGCTTTTGGTCTTTATGCTTGCCAGCCTCAGGCTTGGGATTTCCCTTATGATAATTGATATCTGGGCTGGGAAGAGGCTAATACGCCGGACTTTAGAGGAATACAGGGCTGACTACATAGCGGTCTCGGGCAGGACAAAGCTTGTAAGGCTTGTATTTGGTGAGCTTAGAAGGATTAAGGATGTAATTCTTATAGAGAAAATATTTGCTAAAAATGAGGCCGGATATCCTTACAAAATGCCGGGAAAGCCTGAGTGTACAGAGATAGAGGGTGATGAGGCAGCAGTGCTTACGATGACTACGGGTTCTATGGGAAGACCTAAGATAATCATAAGAAGCCACGATGACCTTTACCGCCAGCTAGACCTTGTAAGGCGCAATATAAATGCGAGAAGTGAAGATACAGTAGTCTTAAATACCTCATTTATGTATCATTTTGTAAATATTTTAAATGGTTACAGTGGGATAATAATGCCTACAAAAAAGCCAAAGATATTAAGGCTGTTTAATAGGGATAACCGCCTGCAAAAACTGCCTGTACAGGTGGTTATAACCACTCCGGATTTTTGTATGGAGACTGAGCTTCTCTTTCAGGAGGTTGAGGAGGTCTATATTGGCGGTGCCGTACTAAACCTCTATGAGGCAGAGCTAATCAGAAATAAATTTCAAAATGCAAAAATAACCTACATATACGGAGCAACTGAATGTAACCTTATATGTAAGACTGATTTGGATGAATATATAGCTAAGCTAAAAGAGGGGCAGACTGTACTTGGGGAGGCGGTTTCGGGAGTATGCATCAAGACTGATGAGAATAATGAAATCATGGTACACTCCGATGTGGTGCTTACAGCCTATCTAAACCCTGAAAACAAGCGTGGAGTAGTGGATGAAAATGGGCTGTACTGGCATAAAACAGGAGATTTGGGAAGGATAGTGGATGGAAAACTATTCTACCTGGGTAGAAAAGATGTATTTGTAAGAGGAAAAAAGGGAGATATTTTCTCAAATGACTTGGAACAGGAGGCCATAAGAAGGTTTTCAGGTATAAGAAAAGCGGCAGCTTTTTATCACGAGGGGAATAACTTTTTATTTGTTGAGGGAAGCTGTGAGGAAGAGGCTTTGCGATATCTTGTGAAAGAATGGGATATAGGAGAAGATACAGTTATTACCTTTCTATCTAAAATCCCTTGCGACGCTAAGCATCATAGTAAAATTAACTATAATGAACTAAAAAGAATGGCCGAAAAAGGAAAAGATAGAAAAAGAAAAGATAAAAGAAGTGAAGATAAAGAAGCAAAGATAAAGAAGCAAAGATAAAGAAGCAAAGATAGAGAAGTAAAGATAGAGAAGTAAAGATAAAAAGCAAAGATAAAGAAGTAAAGATAAAAAGCAAAGTAAAAGCCTAAGGAAAATAAAGAGAGTAAAGGCGAAAATTAAAGACAAGAAGAGAAGATATAAGGAAAAGATAATGGGAAATAAAGTTGCTGAGATTTTGATTCATAACCACGAGAAATGGAAGGAACATCAATATATTTTTGAAAAAGTGGATGGCAAATTTGTCCCTCACACCTATGGAGATTTCTATGAGGATGTGCTAAGAGTAGCCTCCTATCTTAAGGAAGAGGGACTATCAGGAAAGAGGATAGCGATATTTGGAGCAAATTCCTACGCTTTTATGGTAGCCGATATAGCTGTAATGGCATTTATAGGCTGTTCTGTGATGTTTGCGGCTCAGTGGACTAAGAAAGAGCTTTTACACATAATGAAAACGGTGGATGTGGATGCCATACTCTATGATTCATCAAAAGAGGAGGTCTTCTCGGATTTTGACACCACGAATAGTGAAATAAAGCTTATTTCATTTACAAAACTTCTTGAAAATGAGAAGAAAAGCAGGCCTACTCCTTATCCGGTGAGTGATGGAGTCTGCTCACGAATCGTCTTTTCTTCGGGAACTACAGGGGTGCCAAAGGCGGTTATGCTCTCTCAGAAAAATATGTTTGTGAACCTGGAATATCTCTTAAAAAGGGCATTGATGACAAATGAGGACTCTGCCTACCTTTTTTTGCCGCTTAGTAATACCTACGGAGGACTTTGCAATTTCATTTATTCCCTATATACAGGTATGAAGATTTATCTTTGCAGTGATAAGAATAAAATAGTGGAGGAACTCCTTGAAGTGAAACCTACAATTCTTAGTACAGTACCAATCTTCCTAGAGAAAATCTACCTTGCAAAAAGGGAAAAGGGGATTTCTGCTAAGGCTTTACTGGGTGGGAGGACAAGGATAGTATTTTGCGGTGGTGCGATTCTAGAGCCTCATCTTCGTGAAATGATGGCAGAGGAGGGAATAACCCTACTAATTGCCTACGGCCTTTCTGAAACATCCTCCATTATCAGCGTGGAATATCCTGATGAGCAGGAAGATGGCTCTGTGGGGACGGTATTTGAAAATCAAGAGGTAAGAATAGATGAGGCTGATGAAAACGGAGTCGGTGAAATCCTTGTAAAAGGTGAGAATATTTTCATTGGTTATTATGGGAGAGAGGACTATTACAGGAAGTTTTTTACTGAAGACGGATACTTTAGAACGGGGGATATGGGGTATCTAAGAGGAAATAAGCTGTTCTTTACAGGAAGGAAAAAGAGGGTCATCATAGGGAAGAATGCGAGAAACATCTATCCTGAGGAGATTGAGGTTGTTATATTAGAGGTGACTAAGGCTGAGAACTGCAAGGTATTTGAAAGGGATGAGAAGATATGTGCTACTATATATACCAATATAGAGGCTGATGCTAAAGCTTTGCTAACGGTTATCAATGAAAACCTGCCAAAGTACTGCCACTTGACAGAATGCGAGATAGTAAGGAATCATTTGGATAGGAAGTGGAAGTAGTTTCAGTAATTGAAGAATGGAGTTTGCAATAACGTATTATGCGATAACATGTTATTGCATTTTATATATCAACAGGGATGCCGCAGTATATTTGACATTTGCCAGTATTTAAATATAAAATAACCTCAAGAAAAGAGGTATCAGATGTTTGACATAGAAGAAGAACTTAAGAAGTTATTATTAAAATAATCATATTTTATTTTTAATGGAAAATAATTGCATAAAAAATAAAATATGATATAATACTCTTATCGAAGTCAAATAACCTGTTTGAAGGGAGACACTATGATTATAGAGGTAAGAGCAAAAAACTGCTATGCGTTCAGAGATGAAATTACATTTTCAATTAAGGCAGACATGAGAAGCAAGAAGTTTAGCTCAAATGTTCATAAAGAAAACAAATTCAACATACTTAAAACAGTTGGGATATATGGACCTAACAATGCAGGTAAAACCTGCCTTATAAAGTGTATTAGAGCCATTAGAGGCATACTTTTAGATGAAGAGAATGAACTGATAACCAATATATTTACTGGTAATAGCGTATGCGAATTGGGGATGACATTTATGTCAACAGGCAGAAAGTTTGCATACGACTTTAAGTATGATGTACAAAACAAAGAATATATATATGAAAAGTTCTCTGAGATTAAAAAAGATGAATATGATAATGAAAAAGAAGTTTGCTGGCTAAAAAAAGATAGCCTAAGCGGTGAGTATAAGTGCATTGATGAAAATTTACAAGGGATGTTTTCTGTTATTTCAAAGAATAATTTATTATACAACTTAATTGATGTAAGTAAATTCGAGAAAATGGCTGAAATGAAATCTCATTTAATTGGATTGGCAAAAAAAATCGAAGTTGTAAATATGAATAATATCCCTATGAAACACACTATTGAGTTGATGAAAAATAAGAATAGTTTACAAAACAAAATCGTGGCTTTTATAAAGAATGCAGACTTATATTTAGATAACTTTGAGTACGTAGAAATGGATAACATTGAGACAGAATTTGAGGGAAGTAACGACAAGCCTGAAGAGGAAGTCCTTGATGTCGTTGAGAATTTAATGGATCAGATAAGGCTGGTGTCTACATACAAGGGAGTTAGGGTGCCAAGTTTATTATTTGATTCTACAGGTACAAAGAAAATCGCTGCTCTTGCGAGCTATGTGATTGAAGCTCTTGAGCAAGGTAAGATTTTAGTTATAGATGAACTGGACAGCAGCATTCATTTTAAGCTTACAAGGGCTATTGTAGCAATGTTTAATAATGAATTGAATGAGAGTGCCCAGATGATATTTACAGTTCATGATATTAATCTAATGGATTGCAAAAGAATGTTTCGTAAAGAGCAGATTTGGTTCGTACATAAAGATGAAGAAGGGGTATATGTATACTCGCTAGCCGATTTTACAGCAGAGGATGGAATAAGAGATACAACTGATATCATAGAAAAATATAAAAAGGGTGTGCTGGGTGCACTACCTGATCCAGAACTGATTAATTCACTACTGAGTATTAAGGGTAATGTAAAGGTGGGTGATTTCGATGCCAAATAGACGTCCCGGCCTATACAATAAACGTAGAGTATGTATCATTTGCGAGGGAAATGAGGAATATAAATACATAGACAGATTAAAAGAATTGAAAGTATGGAATGAACAATATGAGGTTTCATTGGTAAATGCTGAAGGTAATGGAAATATACCTGCACGATATCAAGATCGTTATCAAAATGGAGCCTATGAGGCTGTACTTATTTTTTGTGATACGGATAAGAAACCATATGAACAGTATGATGATATTAAAAGAAAAATAAATGAATTTCATGGAATTGATGGAATTGCAAATGAAATAATTATATTTGGTAATCCCTGTACAATGCAAATAATACTGAAACATTGGACTGATGAAATGCTTACATCTCAGGCAAAACAAGTCAATGCACCTATAATAGAGGAGCATACAAAAGTAAAAGGATATAAAGGAAAGGAAAACCAGATTAAAGAGATTATGAACTGCATTACTCCTAAGAATTACAGTCTTATGCGTGAGAGGGTAAAGTTACTGGACCAAAATGATTCAATTATTGGCAATAGCAATTTTAGCAAGATTATCGAATGGTTTGAAAGCGAGAATTGTGAATGGATTGATAAGATAAATGAAATGTTAGAAAATGAATAGTGTTATGAGGTATAGATAAAGAAAGCTACAAATATAAAATAACCTCAAGAAGAGAGGTATCAGATGTTTGACATAGAAGAAGAACTTAAGAAGCTGCCTGGGAAGCCGGGAGTCTATATAATGCACAATGAATTGGATGAAATCATCTATGTGGGTAAGGCGATAAGCCTTAAAAACAGAGTCCGCCAGTATTTTCAGAGCATTAATAGACATTCTCCCAAGATAAAGAGGATGGTTGAAAACATAGACCATTTTGAATACATAATAACTGATTCTGAGCTTGAAGCCCTGGTGCTGGAGTGTAACCTGATTAAGGAGCATCGCCCTAAGTACAATACCATGATGAAGGATGACAAGAGCTACCCTTATATCAAGGTGACGGTGGATGAGGAATATCCAAGGGTTATGTTCACAAGAAAGAGGGGGAAGGATAAGGCTAAGTATTTTGGCCCATATCCTGCCCATATTAGCGAGACTTTGGAGCTCATTCACAAGATATATAAGATAAGAACCTGCAGGAGAAATCTGCCCAAAGACATAGGAAAGGAGCGCCCTTGCCTCAACTATCAGATAGGCAGGTGTGACGGAGTCTGTCAGGGCTATGTGGAGCCTGGCGAGTACAGAAAGAGGATAGATGAGGTAATCAAGTTCTTAAATGGGGATTATGAGCCTATCTTGAAAATGATCACCGACAAGATGATGGAAGCCTCTGAAAAGCTTGAATTTGAAGAAGCGGCCAACTACAGGGATATGCTAACCCATGTAAAGAGATTTAGCGACAGGCAGAAGATAAACTCCAATGACAATGTAGACGACAGAGATGTGCTGGCTCTTGCAAAGGCCGGGAAAGAAGCCGTGATGCAGGTGTTTTTCATAAGGGGAGGCAGGCTTATAGGCCGCGAACATTTCTCCTTAGATGAGGTAGGAGACGATGAAAAGGGAGCCATTTATACTGACTTTATAAAGCAGTATTATACCGGAACTCCTTTCATACCCAAGGACATTATGCTTGCGGATGAGCCTGAGGAGAAGGAGCTTTTGTCAGAATGGCTTGCGACCAAAAGGGGAAGTAAGGTTAATATCCTGGTGCCTAAAAGAGGTGAAAAGGCAGGGCTTACGGAGCTTGCTTACAAGAATGCCGCCATGGTACTAAATCAGGACAGCGAGAGGAATAAGAGGGAGCAGGCAAGGACTCTTGGCGCAGTAAAGGAGCTTCGCGACCTGCTTGGCATCTCAAATGATATAAAGAGGATAGAATCCTATGATATATCAAACACCAGTGGCTATGAAAATGTGGGCTCTATGGTAGTATTTGAAGACGGCAAGCCTAAGAAGAATGACTATAGGAAGTTCAAAATAAAGGGAGTAGTGGGGCCAAATGACTATGCCTCTATGGAGGAAGTCCTTACAAGGAGATTTGAGCATGGTTTAAAGGAAAAGGAGGAGCTTAAAATCCTTGAGAAGGCAGGAAGTAGGAAGGAGGGCAAATTCTCAAACTTCCCTGACCTCATCCTTATGGATGGTGGAAGAGGGCAGATAAACATTTGCCTAAAGGTACTTGAGAAGCTGGGCATAGACATAGCTGTAGCAGGTCTTGTAAAAGATGACAGGCATAGAACAAGGGGAATATATTATAACAATGTGGAGCAGCCTATAGACACACATGGGGAGCTTTTTAAGCTCATTACAAGGATACAGGATGAAACTCATAGGTTTGCTATAGAGTATCACAAGCTACTAAGAGGAAAGAATCAGGTTCATTCCGTACTAGATGATATAAAAGGCATAGGCAAGGTAAGAAGAAAGGCTCTAATGAAGCATTTTGCCTCTCTGGATGATATAAAGAAGGCGACTGAGGAAGAACTAGCCGCTGTGGAAGGCATGAATGAAGGGGCAGCTAGGGCAGTGTGGGAGTTTTTTAGAAACTAGGGAAGCCATTCCATACGTTATGAGTTGTTGAAGAAGTAAATCGTTAAGAGAATAAAAATAACAAGATATTCTACAGGTTAATTGCTTGTAGAGTATCTTTTTTTACGTTAAAAGGTTCAAGGCTCTTTAGTTGACAAAACCGTAATAATGTTTATAATAAACTCATAATACACCAACTCGTAACTCAGCAATCTGTATAAGTAAGGAGGTTACTATGTTTTATTGTAGGGAAGAAGAACTCCGCACCATGAATAACCGCTATAAAAAGGGCCGGTTTGAGTGTGTTGTCATTTATGGTAGGCGACGCGTAGGCAAAACCGCCCTGATCAACGAATTTTGCAAAGGAAAACCTACCGTCTATTTTTCCGCCCTAAACGCATCCTCCCAGGAAAATCTGGAAGCACTCTCCAAGGCGATTTATACCTGTCAGAATCCGGACAGCACCAGTACTCCTACCTATCGGAGCTATGAGGACGCACTGGAGGCTATTAGCGGGATGGCGATGGAGAAACGGTTGGTATTTGTCATTGATGAATACCCATATCTTGCGAAAGCGGAAAAGTCGATTTCCTCCAGGCTCCAGCATATCATTGACCACAGCTGGCAGGATAGCCGGATTTATCTCATACTGTGTGGCTCCTCTATGAGCTTTATGGAATACCAGGTGCTGGGGTATGAAAGCCCTCTGTATGGGCGGCGCACGGCACAGTTCAAGATTCAGGCGCTGACCTACCGGGAGATTACTGAGTTTCATCCCGAACTGAAAGCTGCCGACCAGGCGCTTTTATATGGCGTGACTGGCGGTATTCCGCACTATATCAATAAACTGGATGTGGAAAGTAATTTGGATGAAGCACTTTTGGAGAACCTGTTCAGCACCTCCAGTTACCTGTTTGAGGAGCCGGAAAATTTGTTAAAGCAGGAACTGCGGGAGCCGGCCATCTACAACTCTGTCATTTCAGCGATTGCCGCAGGAGCCAGCCGCTCCAACGAGATTTCAACAAAGGTCGGATTGGAATCCGGCGTATGTGCGAAGTACTTGAAGGTATTGCTGGATTTAGGAATTTTGAAAAAGGAAACGCCGATTACGGAGAAGCCCGGCAAGAAAACGATCTATGCCATTGACGATAACTTTTTTCGATTTTGGTATCGTTTCATTCCTCGGAACATGTCTGTCATCAGCGCCGGGCGGATGCGTCTTATCTATGAACAGGCGGTGAAACGCTTTTACCCTGATTATATGGGACTAGTATTTGAAAAAATGTGCCAGGAATATTTGCTCCGCTATGCGAAAGACCTACCGATTCTGCTGAGTAATGTGGGACAGTGGTGGGGAACGGATTCCAAGACCCGTAAGGAGGTACAGATTGACATTGTGGGGGCACCGGTAGATGGAAACGAGTATCTGATTGGTTCCTGCAAATATCGGAATGAGAAGATTGGAATCGAGGAATTGGAACTGCTACGCAGATATGCAGCAGTATTTCGACAGAACGGAATCTTCCACTATTATATTTTTTCCAAAGGGGGCTTTACGCCGGCACTGTTGGAGGCAGAAATGCAGGGAGAGGTTACATTGCTGACACTTGAGGACCTCTATAGGTAAGTGGTATATTTTCAAGGAGGTTATGGGCCACATTCACAATCACATAATCTGGCACACTGTCAAAAAGTAAGTTCCACTCTTAGCCTAGATATAAATATTGAGGCCAAGATGTGGAACTTACTTTTTCAATTCATCCTATTTAAAATCCCCGAAGACCTGAAACTATTCAAAAGACTAACCACAGGACATTTTGTCATCATGGGGAGAAAAACCTTTGAGTCTCTTGGCTAGGATAGCAAGGCTAATGATAAAGTATTGTAATCCCTATGCGATGATTTTAGCTTAAAGGCTGTTGAAGTGAAGCATAAGGGAGTGATAGGATTTGTGATGGACTAGAGAAGGCAGTGGTGCTTTGTGGTAAAGAACTCTAATCAAGACAGCTAAACCATCCGATATATTATACATGATGCTTTATTTAATGAAATTAAGAGGTGGATTGAAGATGAAAATAACGATGAGACAAAAAATAACGATGAGACAAAAAATAGTATATCTAATTCTGTTTCTATCCTTTTTGACAGTGGCTTTACCAGGTGAAAAAGCTCTTGCAGACACGGAAAAGGATGTAAGAATAGTAGCAAGCAAGGGGCAGAAGAAAAAGATTATTAAAATTAGTTCAAAGAAACAGTTGATAAAGAGCCTTGATGAAAACCTTATTAAAAGAACTAGGGAAATCAGCTATCAGATTGACAGAAAGGTAGTTTCTAATATTGAAAGTTTCGATAAAGTCTTTTGGGAAAAGGGAAATAGAAGCTTTATAGCTTCGGAATTACTTAGTCATGTAAAGCACTATAACTATGATTATAATTCAACTAAAAAGGTTCTTTTCGTTAAAATTACAATAACCTACAAGGCACCGCATAAAGAATGGATTAAAATTGTAGCCAATCTAAAGAAGGTAGAAAAGCAGCCTGTAATAGAAAGCAGTGAAGAAGTAAGAAAAGCATTTTTAGATAACCTTTATGCACTTGATAAGAAGTTCATATTCAAAGTGAGCAAGCCTATTTATAAAGAATTTAACAGTGATTTTGTGGACTCATTGGAAGATGAACCAAAGTACAATGATTTGGCAGAAAAGGTATGGATTACTCAGTCTTCACGCGAATATCCAAAGTTTGGAGTGCTTGAATTCACTCTTGATACCAAGCTAACTAAGCGACAGGCAGACGCTATTTTAGCAAAAGTTACTCCAATTATTCACTCTAAAGATGAGTTGCTAAAAGAGATTGTCAAAAGAACTGAAAATGCTGAAGAGGAATTTTCTTTGAATATTGCTTCCGATGTTGTTAATTTTGAAGATGAAAATGAAGATGTATGGGATAGATTATATGCCATACCGGAATTTAATGATATTGCTCATCACTTAAACAATGCCACCAATTCTATGCAGCTTTACAAAGGATATTTTAAATTGACGAGTTCTCAGAAATATGAGATTACAAAAGAAGATATCGAGTATTTGAAGAAAAGTATAACTAAGTGGGTGGCGGATAACATAAGGTCTGAGATGACTGACGAAGAAAAGGTTAGGGCGATTAATGACTTTATGGTAAGGGCATACCGCTATACTTTTGGAGATAGAGGAGAGCTTTTTGGAGATGAGTTAGGAAAAGAAAAACTTGGCAAATATTCAGTTTATAGCTCATTTGCACTACTTTTTGGAGGAGGCGGAGTATGCAACTCTAAGGCTAATATGTTCTATAGACTTGCAAAAGAGGCAGGGTTGGAAGTCCTTTATATTGTAGGTGACGCAGGTGGAGCTCATAGCTGGAATATGGTAAAGGTTGACGGAACCTGGTATCATCTTGATAATACTTGGAATAGAGGGCATTATGAAGATACTTCTGAGTATGAATATTTTAACAATAGAGATTATTATTTAAAAGGCGATGCAAGTATGAGAAAGGACCATTCATGGGATGCATCTAAGTATCCTGCAGCACCAATGGACTATCAGAGTGATGTGCCTATAGCCTATAATGAAGAGGATATTATAAAGAATGCTGCATAACCAGAAGTCAACCTTAGTATGGTTGTCTATGGGGTTAGATGATGAATTTTAGTATTCTTCTCATTCTGTGAGGGGTAACAACAGGAGTGCCGTATCCTGCTGCAGATAAAGAATCAGCATTGATTAGTCCTTTAGAGACAGACACATTATGAAACCGCTGAGTATTGCGTACAAAGGATTGATTTTAAGTTGAGCCACCCAATCGGTTATGGAAGTAACCTTAAAATCAATGGATAAAAGATAAGAGCGTTGCATAGAGGAAGGTGTTCTTGGAGCCGTACCGAATTTAGAGTGTTTATCACGCATGAATTCATCAGTGTAAGATAAATCCAAAGTCCAAAAACGTTCAATGATATCCAATGTAGAGCGGGCAATTGCATCCGGGTTAGGATAATATTTACGAAGATTTTTAACAACAAAGTTTTGGTAGTCGGCATGGCTGCCGCAGTTAACAGGTAACATAAAATCGCCTCCAATCGAAAAATATATCTTATAAATAAGGGCGCGTAGCGCCGCATTTTTCGATGGATTTGTCAAGTATTTTTGGCAAAAAAGTGGGGGGATTTTAATAAAAAAGGAATCTAAAAGCCTTATATTTACTGGCTTAGAGATTCCGAGAGATTATTTAAGTTCAAAGGAGGGAGTATGTGAAACTCTTTCTGCCTTATCATCAAACAATACCCATTCTACAATGTCAAAACTATCCTCGTTATCCTCCAAAAATAGGCTGACCGTCTTTACTACTATCTTTGCTGCAAGTTCTACCGGAAAGCTATATACTCCGGTTGATATAGAAGGTGTAAATACCGATGACTCAGTGCATGCTACACGGTCATCGAGTGCACGCTTTCCGGTGTTTTAGTGCATGTTCCCCGCTGCATAGTGCATGCATATAGATTAGTCCTATAATGAAAACTCAATAAATCCAAGCTCTCTCAGCTTTGTTTCGACCTTTGTATTATGATTCCTAAATGTATTGATGCCTTGAACAGATTTACAATACATATTATCAACATAAGCAGGCATAATCATTGATACAAAAGAAGAAATCTCTTCAGCCACACGAAATCGTGTGACTGTTTTGTAGCACTTTCGTTATTTTGTTTCTCTATCTTGACCGTTTCGAATAAAAGGTTCGCTTATATTTTTATTCAGTAATTCTCTATAGGAATCTACTTTTCTAAATGTATTGCCCATCATTTCTTTACTTCTGTAATCTCTGATTGTGTCTATATCAAAGTCAGCATAGAATATCCCCTCGGTCATATCATCTGCTAACACAATCGTATTCTCAACGCTAATTCCCTCTCGATCCCAACAAATCGGACTATATGCACAGGAACATCCCTTATTATCTCCATTCGGATTGGCCATCGCTATACCAACCATATTCTCATAGGCTCTCGTAGACAATGCCTGGATTCTAGGCTTCATTGTTTCACAATCATTCGGAACGAGAATAATCTCTGCTCCTTTTAACATTAAAATTCTTGCACTTTCAGGATATTCACGATCATAGCAAATCATAATTCCAAGTTTAATCCCATCGAATTCACAGACCTTAAATTCAGTACCTGGTTCGAGTTCTCTTTCGTCAGCAAAGTCGCAAGTGTGAACCTTGGAATATTTCATCAATTTTTCACCGGATTTTCCTATTACAAAAGCTGTATTCTGTGGTCGACTTTTTCCTTTTGTAAAAGAAGTCAAAACCACACCTATATTATATTTTTTTGCAGCATCACATACTTTTTCAATCGCTAAATCATCTTCTGCAATACTATTTTCATAAACAACGGGAAAGCCAAATCCAGTAACATAACATTCTGGCAATAAAAGTATATCAGCTGCATTCACTGAGGCTTCTTCCATCATACGAATAACATCCGATACGTTTTCACTAATATGGTTATGTGTAGAGCGCTTCTGTACTATTGCAACCTTAAAATTCATAGCTAATCTCCTTTAGACAACTTTTGATTTGTGAAACATTTAAAGTTTCACATAAGTATACCAAACATTCTGCCATTCTCTCCAACTCTACGCTTCGTAATAGATTCTGAATTATATACAAACAATCCATGATTGTCTTTATACCAGATGTTTTTTTCTTGAAGTTGTTTTTTTAGTCCACTGTAATTATTATAACTCACCAATGGAATTTTTGTATAAAATGAAAATAATACAGCATTCGCAAGTTTCTTTTTTTCTTGTACAAAGGAAACATAGGTTGATAAAGTAAATCGTCCATTAATTTCTATGATTGGAATCAACTCATTATTTTCCAAAAGGAGGAGAAGATTTACACTTACCTTGAAAATCTATCATTATATCCCAAACAAATCAGAATGCGTTCCGGTACGAACAAGATACAGCTCATCATCATTAATACGATATATTAGGAGCCAATCCGGTAAAATGTGACATTCCCTACATCCTTCATAGTTCCCGCTTAGCTTTTGATCTTTATATTTTCTTTCAAGAAATTCAGGTATTCGCAAAATATCAATCACTATCTGCAGTAATTGTAGATTATATCCTCTTTTATTACATACTTTATAATCTCGTTTAAATTTAGTAGATACATTAAGTTTTAGCATACTCTTACTCCCCTAAAATTCCATTCAAAAAATCTGTTGTACTCCCTTCAAAATGCTCGCCTACTCCTTCTTTTATCATATTATCTACTTCTTTAATAGCTTCTAAGGTTTCTTTATTCGGCTCATAATTTGGATAAAGACTAATCCCATACATTTCACCTAAATTTTCCAAAATATTTATGACATAAATCATCTTATCAGCCGGTAATTTATCAATCATATCTTTAGCAATTTCCTGATAACTCATTTTGTACTCTCCCTTCATATACCAATATTTTTTATCAAAATTTAAATTAAATATCAAACAAACTATAATTATTATACACTATTTAATGTAAATGAGGAAGTTTTTTAGATATAAAAATGCTGCCTCGCAGTGTTATTTGAAAAAGTAACTTCCGTACCGTAGCTAAAATAAAAAATTTAAACTTAGGCGTGGAAGTTACTTTAACAATTCACCATCTTTTTACATTTTAAATGAAAGTCTTGACTTATTTAATTATTAAGTAAGCGAAAAAATAAGAACTGATATGGGATAGAGAGTTAAGCTTCTTATTGGTTAAAAATAAGCATTGACTTTAGTATATACTTTAATATATATTTAATAAAAAGGAGGTTGATGGATATGATGACAGCCAAAATATTTGAAAATGGTGGAAGTCAGGCAGTTAGGCTGCCAAAGGAATATAGATTTGATGCCAATGAAGTATCAATCAATAAAATCGGGAATATAGTTTTGCTTTCTCCCAAGTCAGATAAATGGGAGTCTGTATTGCAGGCCATTGATATGTTTTCGGAAGATTATATGGCTGAAGGCAGGGCAGATCAGAGAGCTCAGGAGAGGGGAGAGTTATGAGATATATGCTTGATACCAACATTTGCATATATGCCATAAAGCATAAGCCAAGAGAAGTTATTGAAAGACTGAAAGAGCATAATCCAAGTGAAATATGCATATCTTCAGTAACTTACGCTGAGCTTATACATGGAGTAGAAAAAAGTAAAGCAGTTGACAAAAACCGTACTGCTCTTACATTGTTACTAACAGATATAGAAATATTGCCATTTGATATCGGTGCGGCAGAAGGGTATGGAGAGATACGTGCGGAATTAGAGAGAAAAGGTACACTCATAGACCCATTGGACATGATGATAGCAGGGCATGCCAGGTCTCTTGGCTATACTGTTGTCACTAATAATATTAAAGAATTCGAGAGGATAGATGGGCTAAGATTAGAGAACTGGGTAAATAGCTAATAAAAAGATAGTATAAATATTCCCATAGTATTACACAGACAAAGGAAAAAACTATGAAAACCAAACTAATAGCAGCAGTAGACCAAAACTTCGCCATTGGAATCTCAGGGAACCTCCTGTTTAAAATCCCTGAAGACCTAAAGCTTTTTAAGCGACTAACCATAGGACACATTGTCCTTATGGGTAGAAAAACCTTTGAATCCCTTGGCTGTAAGCCCCTACCTGACAGGGTAAATATCGTAATTTCCACAACCAAGAAGTATGAAAATGACGGGGTGATTACCTTCGAGAGCATTACGACTGCTGTAGAATATTCTAAGCAAAACTTTCCTGATAAAGACCTATACATTATAGGTGGGGGACAGGTATATAGACAGTGTACGGGGCTTGCAGATGAGGTTATTTTAACTGTGTACGATAAAGTGTATGAGGAGGCTGATACCTATTTTCCTGATGAAATTAAGAAGAGATTTAGGGAAACTGAGACTATACTAGCGGGCACCTTTGATGGCGCAGGATATAAGACCTGTGTTTATACAAAAATCATATAATGAGAATACCTAAATAATACCCCAACAAATCCGATATATGAATTAAGACAATATCGTATGATGGGAGGTGTGATATGAAGATACAAGGGAATTTGATTAATAACTACAGCTATAGAAAGTCGGATAAATCCAAAAAACCGCTAAAAAGTGAAGAGAATAAAATTATTCCTGAAGGTGAAAGCACTAAGGAAGATGAAAAAGCCGAGGCTGCAAGGATAAAGAAGGAAGAGCTTGCGGCAGCTGCAGAAGAATTGAAAAAGGCAGCAGAGGAAGCTAAAGAGGAGGCTGATGCAAAGGGCAAGGAAGCAAGGAGATTTGGAGCTGTCTTAGAGATATTTAGAAGGATATCAAGGGGAGATAAGGTTTCGCCAAAAGACGAGAGTGCCCTTATGGAATACGACATGAAGCTCTACATTAGTGCAAAGAGTGCAGCCATGATGGCTAATTCCAAAAAGATCAAAAACCACAAGAAATCTCTTATAGAAGAGCTTGAAAAAGCAGAAAATGAAAAAGAACTTAAGAAGGCAGAAGATGCAGAAGATAAGGCTTCGGGAGAAGATTCTAAGGTAGAAGGTACTGAAAAATCAAATTCAGGAACAAAAGAGAGCTTAGGCGTAAGTATTGATGTAAGTGTATAATGACACAAGTGTAAAGTATTTCTTCTCCTAATCATGTAATAAATTATAATAAGTAAGCCTTGCAGTTTGGATGAGCAAATTGTTGTATATAATAGCTTTATAAATAAACATCGTTGTAAACCATTGATATAGTGGATTACAACGATGTTTGTGTTCTAATAAGTGTTCTTTGACTGATTACTGTAATGGAGCCAATATCATCTCAGCCCCAATGAGTACAGCACCTGTTTCTGCACTGTGTTCAGGTTCACTAATCTTTACATTTTCATTTCTTGACTTAAAAGCTTTTATGAACCTCTCCCTCACAGGGAGGAGCTTGGTTAGTATGCTACCGCTTAGCATAAGCTCCGGATTCTTACTATCTAGGCCTTTTATGACTGCCTCAGCTAAGGAGCAAAGTTCAGAGACTGCCTTGTCGCAGATGTCTATAGATGCCTTATCTCCCTTTGCCATTCCTTCTCCAATGAGGGGTGCAAGGGCTGCAATGTCATTCTTACCTGTGTTTTCGGAGTAGACATAGGCAATTAGTTCAGGGATAGAAGATATATTAAGCCTTTCATACACTAGTTCAGTAAGTACGCTTTTCTCGCTTCTACCGTCATTTTCCCTTACTACCTGGCTAAGTATATCACGCCCAATGGCATAGCCTGAGCCGACATCGTCTATGAGATAGCCCCAGCCCCCGCTTCTAAGGCTGTGTCCTTTACTGTCTATGCCGTTACATATAGAGCCTGTGCCTGATATTAGTACAGCGCCTGCCCGTCCTGAGAGACCGCCCTTAAGTGCCGTTATATCATCTCCAACTATGACAAGCTTCCCGCTGTAACCGTTCCCACTAAATGCTTTTCTTATGTTTTCTACTATTTCAGGGTTGCTTGCACCTGCTGTCCCCACTACTATCATTTCACAAGGCTTAAGCCCGCCTTCAAGCCCTTCTAAGAAGTTTAACATGCTAAGAACGGCTTCATTAAGGCTGCCTGAGGCTATGTTTTTTACATTTAAGGGACCTGTCTTAAAGTTCCTTTTTTCTTTGTTAAGTATATCACAAGGAGAGTCAAGGCTGTCAAAGAATCTTACCTCAAGGTTTGTCTTGCTGCCTCCTCCGTCTATTCCTACTATGTATCTGATAATCTGGGCCCCCTTTCTATCTTGTAATCTTACCCATAATGACAGGGTGGTTAGCTCCTGTTGCCATTGGTGCATTGTTACATCTTCCGTATAGGCAGTCATTTGCAAGGAGGGCAAAGGCAACAGCCTCTTTCGCATCCCCGCTAAGCCCCAAGTCCTCATTGGTTATGACCTCAGTCTCAGGGAGATATCTTCTTATATAATTCATCAGAGTGTGGTTGTTTGCGCCTCCTCCACCTACTATCAGCCTATCGGGTGTCAGCTTGCAATGATTCTTTATGGAATAATATATGGTAAAAGCCGTATAATTAGTGATTGTAGCAAGCAGGTCTTCACTTGTCAGCCCGAGCCTTTCTCCCTCTTTTATTATACTATCCAAGAACTTTGAACCATATCTCTCGCGCCCACTGTTCTTAGGAGGTGTTTGCCTTGTATAGTCATCATTTTCTATAATGAAGTCCAGCAATTCTTTGTTGGGCTTGCCCTTTTCTGCCAGCCTTCCTCCCTCATCATACTTTAGCTCACCGCCTGTGATATGACTTATACAGCCGTCTATTAACATGTTGCCGGGGCCTGTATCAAAGGCAAAGACCTCATCTAGGGCGCAGCCTTTTTTTAGAATGGTGATGTTGCCGATTCCGCCTATATTTTGGAGGGCGACATTCCTTTTACTGTCGCTATAGAGGACAAATTCGGTATAAGGCACCAGTGGTGCACCTGTTCCTCCGGCGGCCACATCCCTCACCCTAAAATCGCTTACAACCACAGTATCAAGCCTTTCTGCTATGGGAGAGGAATCCCCTATCTGAAGAGTGGAATTGAAGTGCTTACCTAGAAAATCAACCTTTACAGGCTCATGCCAGACAGTCTGACCATGACTTCCTACAAAGGCTATTTCTTTTTTATCTATTCCTGCCTTTTTGATGACTTCCTCGCAGGCATCAGCGCTAAGCTCGCCGATTAACATATTCATCCTGCAGACTTCTTCCATGTCAGTAGGCTTCCCATCAGCAAGGGAGAGGATATGAGCTCTAACTTCTTCGCTAAAGGGAAGTGTGATAAAGCTTACAAGGCTTACCTTGGTGCCAAGGCCTGCACCGCTTATTCTTACAAGGGCAGCGTCTATGCCGTCTACGCTGGTGCCACTCATAAGCCCAATGGCAAATTTAGTTTCATCTGCGTTTTTAATGTTAAATATCGTATTTTCCATTTAACTAGCCCCTTAAGAAATCCTTGTAAATGCCGGGAGTTGAATCCTCTATTATGGTTGCTCCGCATACCTTTTTATAAAAGTCGACAGGTCCCACTGAGCCAATGATGGCGTAGCCGTAACCCTCTTCCCTAAGAGCCTCAAGTGACCTAAGAAGAAGTGCTGCACCTATTCCTTTTCCCTGCTCGCTATCAAGCACTCTGGTAGGGCCGAAGAAGTCCTTGGCAGTAGCGTTGTAGCAGGCATATCCCACTATTTCACTGCCTCTTGTTGCTATGAAGCAGGAGACAGGGCTTTTTCCAAAGCAGCTTTCACATTCCCCTGCGGCATAGTCGCTTGAATATTCGCTAACCCATTTAACTATCCGTCTTAAGTCAGGAGTCATTGCCCTTCTTATTTCTACTCCGGCCTCCTTGCATCTCTTGTAGATAGGCGCAGAATCAGGTAAATCATAGAGCTTCACAAGCATATCAGACATATTGTTCCTCCTTGTGTAATATATAGCTTTTAAAAGATAATAATTCTCTCGTGGGAAAGCCACATTCAATTTTGTATACTTCACACACTTGTATCATAAAATATACTCTTTACAAGTGTTTAAAAATGTTTCACTATCTTTCCTAAATATCTCAATCAGTTCTTCTATATCGGTGTTTTCTTTGGTAAAAAGCTCACTTCCCGTAAGCAAAGTGAAGAAGCTGTGAGTATTTTCCTTTTCCTTTGGCAGGAGCTTAAAGTCATCTCCGTATAGCCGCTTTATAGTATATAGTATCCTAAATCCTGTGTCTACAGGCCTAAATTCGTGATAGTCAGTGATATGAAGCAAAACTCCCTCACATAGTTCTCCCTTGTATTTTGAAAATGTAGGAGTAAAAAATGCAGGAGTAAAGATGACTGAAGGGAGTTTCAGGCAGTTTAATTCCTTTGCTAACACCTCTGCCTTTATGAAGGGCGAGCCAAACTGTAAGAAGGGCAGGGTAGTGCCCCGTCCTTCAGAGATGTTGGTTCCTTCAAGCAGGCAAAGCCCCGCATAAGCCAGTGCTGTATCAAAGTTTGGTATATTCGGGCTTGGAGGCATGAAGGTAAGACCTGTCTCTGGAAAGAGCATATTTCTGTCCCAGTTTAAGACCTCCAAGATATGGAGATTGTCTTTAAGCCCTATTTCACTGTCAAACAGCCTTGCAACCTCGCCCGCAGTCAGTCCGTATCTTTGCGGCAGGGAGAAACAACCTACATAGCTAAAATACTCATCCTTAAGGATGTTTCCTTCAACCTTGCCTGAAAGAGGATTCACCCTGTCCAATATGAGGAGGGGGAGACCGGCTTTTTTACAGTCATTCATCACATTTTTAAGTAGTGAAATATAGGTGTAAAACCTGCTTCCGACATCCTGAATATCATAGACAATGATGTCAAGCCTCTCTATTACTTCCCCCGGAAGATTTTTCCTATCTTTCTTGTAGAGACTGGTTATAGGAAGCCCGGTAAGCCTGTCTGTGCCATCGCTTACAACCTCTCCTGCTGGGATATTTCCCCAGATTCCGTGTTCCGGTGCAAGAAGTGTCTCTATATGGTAGCCAAGCCTCTTAAATACAGAGGTATCATGCTCTAAGTTTACAGTTACACCGGCAGAGCTTGTTATAAGCCCTATTCTCTTGCCTTTTAGCAGTTTATGAGCATCTTCAAGGTGGTCTATTCCATTTAATACTCTCATACTTGCTCTTTCCTCAGTATATCAGAAATCCGTCCGTAATTAGAGCTTAGAAGCTTCTCAGCCTCAGTGGCATCCACAGCACATAGTATCATAACTATGGCAGTCTTAGCGGAAAACCCGCATTTCTCAAGGCAGTTAAGAGCATTATCCCTATCGGTTCCAGTGGCCTCCATAACTATCCTTATGCATCTTTCCACAAGCTTGTTATTGGTAGCCTTGACATCCACCATGAGGTTTCCGTAGACCTTGCCAAGCTTAATCATGGTGGCTGTCGAGAGCATGTTTAATATCATCTTCTGAGCAGTACCGCTCTTTAGCCTAGTAGAGCCCGTCACAACCTCTCCGCCAAGCCTCGGCGCAATTCCTATATCTGCGAGTCTGTCTATCTCGCTGTCTTTAGCGCAGGTTACTGATATTACCTTGGCGCCAAGAGATTTGGCATACTCCATAGCTCCTATGACATAAGGAGTTCTTCCGCTTGCGGCTATTCCACAGAGTATGTCCTTAGCTGTAAAATGTCTCTCCTTTAAGTCTTTGACAGCCAGCTCCTTGCTGTCCTCAGCATGCTCTACAGCCTTAAACAGAGCATCATTTCCACCCGCCATAAAAGCATCTATGACTGTAGAATCTGCACTGAAGGTAGGGAGACATTCCACTGCGTCAAGTATCCCCAGTCTTCCTGAGGTACCACAGCCACAGTATATGAGTCGTCCACCGCCTCTGATAGCCTCTGTGATGAGGTCTACAGCCTTTACGATGTTTGGAATTTCCTTCTCCACAGCAAGAGCAACCTTTGCATCCTCGCCGTTCATAAGCCTTATAATGCCTTCTGTACTTTCCTCGTCAATGTGCATTGTAAGCGGATTTCTCTGTTCTGTATAGATTTCATCCAAATTAATATTATCTTTCATATTCATTATCCCTTCACAGCCCCTACAGTCAATCCTTTTACAAAGTATTTCTGTAAAAACGGATATATTATAATTATTGGTAAAGTTGAAGTTATAATTACGGCAGTCTTTATAGCTATACCAATGGTGCTCTTGTCCGCAGAGCCTGCTCCGTCACCCACCATAAGGGTTCCGTTTACTATATTTCTTAGTAAGAGCATTACAGGATACTGGTCGCTCTTTAGGTAAATGAGTGAGTTAAACCAGTCATTCCAGAAAAATACTGCATAGTAGAGGGCAATGGTAGCGACTACAGGCTTTGAAAGCGGAATAACTACCCTGCGAAGTATCCCCCAGTAGCCCAGTCCGTCTATAAGTGCGGCCTCTTCAAGCTCGTGCGGAAATGACTGAAATGAATTAACCATAATTATAAGGTTGAACTGGTTGATGGCAAAAGGAAGCAGCATGGCAAACCTTGTGCCTGCAAGGTGAAGTGAGCTTACAAGGAGGTAGTTAGGTATCATACCGCCTGTAAAGAACATTGAAAAGACCACCAGCTTGATGAAAAACTTATGTCCCCTAAGGTCAACCTTTGAGAGTGGATAAGCAAACATAATGGTCATAAACATTGCTATGGAAGTACCAAGGATGGTGTAAAGAAATGTATTTCCATAGGATCTAAAGAAGTTAGGATATTCAAATATCTGCCTGTAGGCATCTACATTGAAGTCCACAGGTAGTAAGTAAACCTGATTATTAAGTATCGCCTTGGTGCCGGAAAGGGACAGGGCAAGCATATATATGAAAGGTATCACGCAGATAATAACCACCAAGACCATTATTACATAGATGGCAAAGTTAAATACCTTACTGGTAAAGCTTTGAGGCTTTTTTGATTTTACGATTTCTTTTTCTTTCATCATCTTTCTTCTCTCTTAGTATAAAGAATTTCCGGTAATCTTGCTGCTAAGCTTATTTGCACCGGTTACCAGTACAAGACCGATAATGCCGCCAAAAAGACCTATGGCTGTGGCAAGGGAGTAGTTCTGGTTCATAAGACCGGTTCTGTAGACAAGGGTGTCTATGATGTCACTCACACCTGAGTTGGATGGGGTGTACATGAGAAGAATCTTCTCATAACCAAGGCTTAAGAGCCTTCCTATGTTAAGGATTAGCATAACCATGATGGTTGGAAGTATGGAATGAATAGTTATATACCATATCTTCTGAAGCTTGCCCGCACCGTCTATCTCCGCAGCCTCATAGAGGTCACTGCTTATACCTGTAATGGCAGAGAGATAGATAATGGCTGTCCAGCCGGTATATTGCCAAGCCTCTGAAATGATGTAAAGAGGTCTAAAGAATGCAGGTTCATTCATAAAATAAATCGGATCCATACCGTTTGCTTTAAGTATTTCATTTAATATACCTGAGCTTGGAGAAAGTATTTCATTCATTATAGCTATTACTACAACTATAGAAATAAATCTTGGCATGTAAGAAACTGTCTGTACAAATTTCTTGAAGGTCTTATTAGTAATTTCATTGGCCAGTATTGCGAAAATAATTGGCAATGGGAAGTTAATTACTAAGTTTGTAAGAGAAATGACAAGGGTATTCTTAAATGCCTGCCAAAAGCTTGGATCTTTTAAGAACCTCTGAAAATACCTTAGAGTCCAGGTTGTACCAAACATACCTTTACCCGGCTGATATCTTCTAAAGGCAAGTACATTGCCCGCCATAGGTACATACTTAAATACAATGAAGTAGATGAGGGGGATAAGGAGCATAAGATACAATGCACCATATCTTTTCAAATATCTTTTTAACGGTGTTTTCCTAATTTCAGCTGATTTATTTTCTTTCATACCTGTTATCCTTTTAAAATTGTGGCTGCTTTTATAAGCAGCCACATAAAATGTTAAGATATCTCAATCATTCATCCAACCGGCCGCAGACACCCTATTCTGCTTAGTACACTGGGATAAATGATTTGGGGATTAAATTATTTTTTAAGGTTGTCGTTATACATCTTGCAGTATTCTTCGATTCCGAGATCCTTCATTTCTTTTACATAAGCATCCCAGTCGCTATCTACGCTCTTTTTACCTGTGATAAATGCATCTGCCCATACCTCAAACTTATCAGCGAGAGGGGTGGAGAGTGAAGCGGCATCTTCTGCGGTTACATCATCAAAAGCAGGAGCAGGTGGTACGGACTGAATTGCATTAGGCATTGCAGCAACTTCTTCGTTTATCTTCTTGAAGTTGTCATCATACTTTGTAAGCTCTAAGTCGAGGAGCCATACCTGTTGGGTTCCGTTTGCTCCACAGCCATAATCAACCTGCATCTGCTTGAAGATTCCGTTAGGAGCCTTCTGTATTTCTTCGTTATAAACTATCTTGTCGCCTTCCATCTTGTAGGTAACGCCTTCAACGCCTAAGCACCATACTTTAGCATTTTCCTCTGAATAGAACATTTCGTCTATCTTTCTTACAACCTGCTCAAAGTCTGCTCTCTTTGCAGTATTGGCAGGGAACATAATTCCACCTACTGTTCTTGAACGAGGCTGTGTGTGAGCACCGCTAGGACCTGCAAGAGGTGGATACATCTGAAGCTTGAAGCCGTCGATGTTTGACGCTGCTTCAACTCCGCCTATCTGGTCATAGTATGCCCAAGAAGCTATTGAAGTTCCGTCTGCGAGGCATTTTGCCCACTTATCACCATCGATAGGATCAGCCATTTCAGGATCTAAGAGGCCTTCTTTATAAAGCTTTGCAAGGAAAGCAAAGTATTCTTTACACTTGTCATCAATTGCTCCTGTGAAGTATTCCTTCTTGTCATAGTCATAGCTTAAGGTATATGAGCCTGAAGAGCTGTTCTTACCTACGCTTATGCCAAATGAAGGCATGGTAAATCTGTAAAGAACTCTAGGTCCTGCAAGTATGGTAAGAGGATAGGACTTAGGATTCTCTTCCTTATATGCCTTTAAGATCTTGTAGAAGTCATCAAAGGTCTTAGGAGCTTCAAATCCCTTTTTCTTTAAGAAGTCTTCTCTAAGAATAAGGCCACCGTCATAGAAAGGCTTATCATAAAGGGCAGGCATATAGTAGAGCTTGCCGTCTTTAAGCTTAAGTCGTTCCACATCTTCCTTAAGTCCAAGTTTCTCCACCCAGGCGTTGTAATTAGGTGTCCACTCTGAGTAATCACTGATTGGAACGATGGCACCGTTTAATGCCAAAGAGGCATTCTCACCAACGCTTGACTGATAAAGGATAACATCAGGTGCGTTGTCGGCTGTGTTAAGCGCAAGTGAAACCTTGGTCTGATAGTCGGCTATTGGAATAGCCTCTACATTAAGCTTAACATTGGTGTTCTTCTGAACTGTCTCAAAGGTAAGCCAGTCCTGCTTATAAGGCAGGGTTGCGTTGTCAGGCATATACATGCTGATTTCGATAGGCTTGTCATCTGCCTTTGCTTGCGAAGCAGCACTTGAAGCCTTTGATGCGGTGCTTGTAGTGGAAGCTGTGGAAGCCTTGCCTGATGAGCCATTGTCTGTCCCTGTCTTGCTGCCACCGCAGGCAGTAAGCATTGTAACCGCTGATGCTAAAGCTATAAAGCCTGCCATCAATCTCTGCGATTTCTTTTTCATAATTTTCCTCCTCCGAAAAAATATTTTTTTGTTTACAGAGTTTAGTGAAATAATATTTCACAAGTTGCCATCATGGTATCATCAATCTTGGTAGATGTCAACTATTATATTTGGGAAAATAGGAGTAATTTTAGTGAAATTTTTAGATTAGTCGTGCTGTAATTGAATTGGAGTATAGCTTGTATTTTCTGATATTTGGATAAAAATACGCTAAAATATCGTGTTGAATTCCTTTGAACTTCATCTCTTGTAATAATATTTCACATAAAATTAATTTTGATGAAATTTTACTTTATTATTTTACCTGTTTCCTGTATAATGATGTAGATGATAAGTATTTTATGTGCTACATAAAGGAGAGACTGGTAATGGATATGAATGACAAGAACTTTCTTGCCGGACAGATGATGATGGTAGGATTTAGTGGTGTTGATGAAATCTCAGAGGATTTTACGAGCTTTATAGAAGAATATAAGGTAGGTAATGTAATCCTTTTTAGCGAAAATATATACAGTAAAGAACAGCTAAAGAGGCTTTGTGGTAAGATTCAAGAGGTTGTAAAGAAGGCTACGGGCTATCCTGCGCTCATTTCCATAGACCAGGAGGGAGGTATGGTGTCAAGACTGTCTCCTGACTTGCCGTCTGCACCTGGAGCAATGGCGATTGGAAGAACGGGAGAGCCCCACTACGCCTATGAGGCAGGACTTATAACTGCAAAAGAACTGAGGATGTGCGGGGTGAATTTTGACCTTGCACCATCTTGTGATATCAATAACAACAAGCTAAACCCTGTGATAGGTGTCCGCTCTTATGGTGAGGATGCAGCTACTGTGTACGCTTTTGCTAAGGAGATGGCAAAGGGGCTTAAAGACGGAGGAGTTATTCCCTGCATCAAGCATTTTCCGGGGCATGGCAACACTGACAGCGATTCACATCTGATACTGCCTTCAATCAGTAAAAGCCTTGAAGAGCTTGAAAGAGAGGAGATTTTACCTTTTGCAAGGCTGATAGAGGATGGCATTGATTGCGTCATGACCTCCCACATTATATTTAAGGCACTTGATAAGGACTATCCATGTACTATGTCAAAGGCGGTTCTAACAGGCCTTCTTAGGGAAAAGCTTGGTTTTAGAGGGATAATAGCTACAGACTGTCTTGAAATGGGGGCAATAAAGGAAAACTACGGCTCGGTAGAAGGAGGACTTAAGGCTCTTATGGCAGGGGCTGACCTGCTAACTGTATCTCACGACTATACAGTGGCAAGGGATATACTTGACGCAGTTATCGAAAATGTCGATGTGGACAGGCTTAAGGCATCTGCTAAGAGGATAATTCAGTTAAAAGAAAAGTACGGAATCGGCAGTGAGGTGGACATAGAAGAGCAAGAAATATCAAGATTTAGGACTGTATTTAATGAGCTTCGTTTTAAGTGTATAGATGTCCGTAATAAAGCAGAGGGCAAAAGCCTAACGGTAAATGATGAGACCATAATCCTGGGCTGTCCGTCATGCAGGGTTACCCTTGTGTCAGGAAAACCGCTTGAACTCGACTTTGCTGAGTACCTTGGCAAGAAGCTAAATCTGCCTTTCATAAAGGTACCTCTTGAGCCTGGTAAGGAGGAGAGAGAGGAGATATTATCAAGGCTTGATAAATACATGGATGTGATAATGGGAAGCTACAATGCACATCTTTTTGCTGCTCAGGCTGACTTTGTAAAGGCACTTGAAGAGAAGGTTTGTGGCATGGAAGGAGTGCTTACCCTTGCGGCTCTTCGCAACCCTTACGACTTGGAGCTGGTAAGTGATAAGTCTAATAAGGTTGCCCTATATGAGTATAGTGCGGACATGTTTGACGCATTTGCAAGTTTCCTGAAAGGCGGCGAGAATGAATAGTGACAGCAATCCGTTGTTGAAAATAAAGGCAATATTTAATGACTTTACACCTGTTGAGCAAAAGGTCGCAGAGTTCATCCTTGAGAATCCTGACAAGGTACCGGCAATGTCTATAAAAGAACTGGCTGTGGCAAGTAAGTCAAGTGATGCGTCTGTGATGAGATTTTGTAAAGCTCTCGGATTTTCAGGTTATAGAAACTTCATAGTAGGCCTTACACTTGCAATCGCTGACAATGAAGCGGACACAGGCCTTTATACTGATATAAGGCCTGGAGATTCGGTTAAGAGCGTTGTAAGAAATATATTTAGAAATGAAAGACAGGCACTTACTGATACTGAGAATATACTTAAGACTACAGAAGTAGAAAAAGCTGTCGCCATCCTTACTTCCTGTGAGTCTGTGCATTTCTTTGGGATAGGTGCCTCAGGCCTTGTCTGCCTCGATGCGGTTCAGAAGTTTAGAAGAATAGGAGTAAGCGCCTACGCTCATACAGACTTTCACGATCAGCTTACGAGTGCAGCCCTGCTTGGTAGTAAGGATGCCTGCATCCTCTTTACCTACTCAGGTAAGACTAAGGAGATTCAGCTAATACTTAAGCTCTTAAAGGCTCAGAACTGTAAAATCATAGCTGTAACCCAGCTAAGAAAGACCAATCTCTTAAAGGGTGCAGATGTATATCTAAATGTCTTAACAAGAGAGGTGACTATGAGAAGCGGGGCAACCAGCTCCCGTATAGCCATGCTTAGTATTGTAGACATCCTGCTCTCCTGCGTACTTAGTACAGATTATGACAAGTACGAAAAGAAGCTGCTTAAGACCTACGAGGCCTTACATACAGGGGATACAATCATGTCTGAAAATGAGATTATGAAACTTAACAGTTAGAGCTAAGAATAATTGACTAAGCTCCACAGTTTGTGCTAACATACATTAAAATCTCTGTGAGGGATTGCGCTGCGGCAGATATGAGATGAAGCCTGTGCAGCCTGCTATAGGCGGCAAATCCTGCAAAGTGGGGTTATTCCCATGCAAAAGGAGATTTTTTGGCACGACTTGATATAGGCAATTTACCGTAAGGAGATGTATAATGGACGAAAAACAAATTCTTTGCGTCAGCAATGCGTATTTACATAAATATTATCTGGGAAGTTCGTTCGCCAAACTCCCTACTGCCATAAAGGAGGAGCTTCAGGTAGCCTGTGTGCTCTTTACGGAAAAGGCAGGAGGAATACTCACGCTTTCCTTTGATGATGATAAGAACCTTTACATTCACACTGCAAGCAATGATGATGACTATTCTTATGATGAGATTCACAGCGGTATGCTTCTTAGCAGATTTCAAAAGGAAAAAGAAGAGTTGCTTACAGGCATCGAAAGGTATTATAATGAGCTTGTTAAAGGAGAAGTATGAAAGGCTTTAAGATAGGAAATGTTGAACTAAATGGAAGACTGGTGTTAGGGCCTATGGCGGGGGTGACAGACCTCCCCTTTAGAGTCCTCTGCAAGGAAAACGGAGTAGCACTTACTTATACGGAGATGGTTAGCGCCAAGGGCTTTAAGTATAAGAACAAGAATACAGAAGAACTTATAACGGTAGACGAGAGAGAGCGGCCCACAAGTCTTCAGATATTTGGCTCGGATGCGGATATTATGGGCGAAATGGCGGCTGCAATTAACGACAGGAACTTCGACATCCTGGATGTAAATATGGGCTGTCCCGTACCAAAGGTAGTGAATAACGGCGAAGGCTCGGCTCTTATGGAAACTCCTGAAAAGATAGCTGAGATTGTTAGGAGTTTAAAGAAAAATTCTAAAAAACCCGTCACAATAAAGATAAGGGCAGGCTTTACGGTAGCCAATAAAAATGCTGTCGAGGTAGCAAAGATAGCAGAAGCGGCAGGTGTGGATGCAATAGCTGTACATGGCCGTACCAGGTCGCAGTACTACAGCGGTAAGGCTGACTGGGAGATAATAAAGGCAGTGAAAGAGGCTGTAAGTATACCGATTATAGGAAATGGTGATGTGGTGACAGAGCTTGATGCAAAAAGGATGCTTGAAGAAACAGGCTGTGACGGTATTATGATAGCAAGGGGTGCGAGAGGCAATCCTTGGATATTTAACAGAATAAATGCTTATCTTGAAAGAGGAGAAATTCTCCCACCTCCTACGGCAGATGAATTCCTTTCTATGATACTTAGACAGGCGACCTGGATGATAGAGTACAAGGGGCTATATACGGGAGTAAGAGAGATGAGAAAGCATATAGCCTGGTATACGGCAGGCTATCCTAACTCCACAAAGCTCAGGGGAGAGGTAAATAAGCTTGAAACCTATGAGGACTTACAGAGACTTATGGAAAATTATGTAGACAGTATTCGCACTTCACGAGCATTTGAAAGGTAAAATATGGTAATCAAAAAAGTAGAACTTGAGAAAGTAATCGGTGTAACGAGTAAAATCCCTGATATGCCTTATCCCGAGTTTGCATTTGCAGGGAAATCAAATGTAGGCAAATCATCTTTAATCAATGCACTTATGAACAGAAAAGCCCTTGCCAGGGTGTCTGCTCAGCCGGGAAAAACACAGACGATAAATTATTATAATGTAAATGATAAAATATATCTTGTAGATTTGCCCGGATACGGTTATACTAAGGTAGCGGTAGAAGTTAAAGCTAAATGGGGTAAGATGGTTGAGAAGTACTTGAGACAGTCTAAAATGCTAAAATATGTTTTTTTATTAATTGATAGTAGACATAAGCCATCTGATAACGATATAATGATGTATGAATGGATTGTTAGTCAGGGGGTGACCCCCATTATAGTTGCGACTAAGACAGATAAGCTTAAAAGAAGTCAGATAAAAGGGCAGATGGAACTCATTATGAAAACCCTTAACCTGACATCTAAAGAGCAGCTGCTTCCGTTTTCGTCTGAAACTAAGGTTGGAGTAAATGAACTCTGGGAAATCATTGAGGCGATTTATCCAGAACAAGAGAGTTGAAAAGGAGTGCATATACATCATCACTCTTTTTGCTCCACTCAGCACAGATTTTCTCAGCAATATTTTCAGCAGGTACCGACATACTAAGGCTTAGCAGATTAGTACGGTACTCATTTATGTTAAGATTTACAATGTAGTCACCGCTTCCCGAAGCTTTATAGTTGGCGGTTGCGGAAATGTCGCTTTTGATGGTTTTGAAATTATCACTTAAGTAGGATTTAATTTCATTTTTTATGGATTGATTTATATCATTGCTCAGTAAATCAAGTGTACGCTTACCTTCTTCAGTTGACTTAAAAAAAGAGCTATTCACAGTATTTTCTGATACAATCAGCCCCGTCTCAGAAAGCTCTGAAAGTGCAGTCTGAAGGTTGAAATAAGTCGCATACCCCTTTTGCAGCATAAATTCTGATATTCTTGCGTTTGTAAGGGGGTAGTTGGATGAATTCAGCATATACAGAATCATAAGCTTATATAAAGTCATAGCATTACTAGCCATATAATTAAACCTCCTAAGTGTTATTTAAAATAAGTGTAGTCTGAACATTTTCCCTGATAAGCATAGACTTCTCAAGGTTATTAAAACTGCTAAAAACATGATAACAGTGGTTCGGGCTTTTGTCCAGTTCCTTAAATCCCCCACAATCAACAATATTTATTTTAAAGGAGAATTTAAATGGATTATTCAAAAATGAAAATCTTAGAACTTCGTGAATTAGCTAAAAGTAAAGGTGTAAAAAGTACAACAACGCTTAACAAGGCAGGACTTGTGGCGGCACTTGAAGCACTAGAGAGTGCAGGCACGCAGCCTGTAACGAGGGAGCCTCAAAGAGTGTCTGAGGTAAAAACCCTTTATACCGACAGAAGTACAACTAATACCGGAGTACAGTATGCTAACCGTCCTCAGATGAGGCAGCCTGAGCATATTCAGCGTAACAACTTCCAGAGCAGACCTAATTATACACAGAATAACAATCAGTATTCTAATCAGTCACAGAATCAGGGACAGTATAACAATCAGGCGCAGTATAATAATCAGGGACAGTATAATAATCAGGGACAGTATAATAATCAGGGACAGTATAACAACCAGAACCAGTATAACAACCAGAACCAGTATAACAACCAGAACCAGTATAATAACCAGGGGCAGTATAGTAACCAGAACCAGTATAATAATCAGTATAACAATCAGGGACAGTATAACAACCAGAGTCAGTTTAGCAGTCAGGGGCAGAATAATAACCAGTACAACAATCAGGGACAATCTAACAATCAGAGCCATCAGCCTCCTCTTAATCGTCAGGTGCGTTCTCTCACAAGTGAGGAAGTAAAGCAGAACATGATAGCTGCGGTACATGCAATAACCAGCAATAAGGAGATGGCTGCCAGCATACAGCATCAGTTCCTTGCACTCGGAACCAACGGCGACATCGCAGGGCTTGACTCAGGTGAAACAAAGACAGGTATCTTAGAGATAATGCCTGAAGGCTTTGGATTTATAAGATGTGACAACTATCTTCCGGGAGAAAATGATGTATATGTATCTCCTGCGCAGATAAGGAGATTTAACCTTAAGACAGGTGATATCATAGTTGGAAATACCAGGGTGAAGAATAACTCAGAGAAATTTGCAGCCCTTTTCTACATTAGGACGGTTAATGGCAAGTACATCAAGGAATCACTTGAGCGCCCTAAGTTCGAGGATCTTGTGCCTATCTTCCCTAATAGAAGAATCCGCCTTGAGACACCTAATGATAATGTTATATCTATGCGTATGATAGACCTTATTGCACCTATAGGTAAGGGACAAAGAGGTATGATAGTATCCCAGCCAAAGGCGGGTAAGACTACCCTTCTTAAGCAGATAGCAAAAGCGGTAACTGAGAATAATCCTGAGATGCATGTTATTATCCTCCTTATCGATGAGCGTCCTGAGGAAGTAACTGACATGAAGGATTCAATATCAGGAGATAAGGTTGAGATTATCTACTCCACCTTTGATGAGGCTCCTGAGAACCACAAGCGTGTGGCTGAAATGGTTATTGAACGTGCTAAACGTCTCGTAGAGTATAAGAAGGATGTAATTATACTTCTTGACAGTATCACAAGACTTGCCAGAGCTTACAACCTCATAGTATCACCTAGTGGTAGAACACTTTCAGGTGGTCTTGATCCAGCTGCACTCCACATGCCTAAGCGTTTCTTCGGTGCCGCAAGAAATATGCGTGAGGGAGGAAGCCTTACCATACTTGCTACAGCCCTTGTAGATACAGGAAGCAGGATGGATGATGTAGTTTTTGAGGAATTTAAGGGTACAGGTAATATGGAGCTCGTGCTAGATAGAGGACTATCCGAGAAGAGAATCTTCCCGGCTATCGACCTTGCTAAGTCAAGTACCAGAAGGGATGACTTATTATTTAACCGTAAGGAAGCAGAGGCAAACCATATAATTAAGCGGACTCTATCATCAAAGACAGTTGAAGATGGAATTGAGAATATACTCAAGATATTTAAGAAATTTAATACCAATGAAGAGGCAGTAAACTTCATCAATAGGCAGTTTGGGGATATTAAGCTGATTAAATAAAGGACAGCGTGACTTTATGGAGATTATTAGTAGTAAAGATAATAAAAGGATTAAGTACATACGAAGTCTTTTAGAAAAGGGCAGCATAAGGAAGAAGAACCAAAGCTTTGTAGTTGAGGGAATTAAGCTGGTAGATGAGGCTTTGGAGTATGGCAATGTGCTTGAAATTGTCGTCTCTGAAAGTCTTTATAAGGAGATAGTATCAGGTGATTTATCTAAGAATAACTTGTTGAGTGAGAATGATAAATATATCACAAAGCAGGTAAAACTTGGGACTTCGCTTACAGTTGTTTCAGATGCTGTATTTAAGTCAGTGTCTGAAACAATAACCCCTCAGGGCATCCTTGCAGTGGTAGAAATGCCTGAGTCTGGGCTTTTAGAAGGAAACTACCTTAAAAAAACCTATGAAAAATCCGGTAAGATAAAGCTCTTGGTACTTGAAGACACAGCAGACCCGGGGAATCTCGGCACCATTATGCGTACAGCAGAGGCAGCTGGAGTGACTGGAGTAATTATGGGAAAGGGAACGGTAGATATCTTTAACCCAAAGGTAGTACGTTCAACCATGGGCAGCATCTTTAGGCTGCCTTTTTCCTATGTGGATGACTTAAAAGCCGTTATCATAGGCCTTAAGAGAGATGGAATAAGCTTCTATGCAACCCACCTAAAGGGCAAGGAGAGCTACAGAGATATCTCATACAGTGATAAAGCAGGGATTCTTATAGGCAATGAGGCGAGAGGACTAAGTGATGAGATAGCCAATCTCGCTGATACCTGTGTAATCATACCTATGCATGGGAAGGTAGAATCCTTAAATGCCGCAGTGGCAGCAGCTCTTATGATGTATGAGGTGTGAAATTAATAAAATGTTAAGATTTGTCGGGATGTAACCGAAATGTAACCGAAATGTAACCTTTGTGTGATATAATGACTTTCTGTATACAGGTATGTTTTAGACTGCTATTCAGAATGGAATGTGGTGGTAAAATATACTTTGGTAATAATAATTCAAATGAAGAAGAGGTTGAGTATGAAGAACAAGAAAAAGAACGTGTTCCTAGCTGGACTTATGGTCTTAATGATGATTGTAAGCTTGTTAAGCGGGATGAATCTCGGTGTCGCTAAGGCTGAGGGACCTGATTTTAGCAAGATGTTAGAGCTTAAGATAATCAAGCATTGGGACAGCGAACCCGAGCCTGGTACCAAAGCTGTTTTTAAAATTGAGGCAAAACAGAAAGATAATAATGGCGTAGTTAAACCAGTTAGTAAAGGCGCTATTGATATTATTCTTTCTCTTGATGAGGAAGCTGTAGAGTATTACAATATCAAAGAATCTGAAGATAAAAAAACTTGGACAGCTAATATTTATTTAGAAAAAACTTACCAAGAAGGAGCTGTATTTTATACTGTTGAAGAAAAGGCTACGAAGGTCTTTACTTCTTCTCTTTCTGTTGCGAAAGTAGTTACTGATGATTCGACTATTGAACTCACCAATACAAGAGTTAAGAAGACACTTACTCTTAAGAAAGAATGGAATGCAGGTGATGAAAAAACCGGCACCAAACTTACACTCACAGCAAACGGAGTACCTGCAGGAGAGGTTCTATTATATTCTAAGAATGGCTGGGAAAAGCAGATTTCTCTCCCTGTATACGATTTGGCTGGCAATCCAATTGAATATGCGGTCACAGAGACTAAAATTAATGATGAGACTAAAAAAGTAACTAAAAGCGCTAAATTAGTTGACGATCAAGATAAGCCAGCTGATAAAAAATTGATTTTCGATGATTCTTCTGTAAACAAAGGCAATATCCAGGTAACTAAGACTTGGACAGGAACAGTAGGACAGGCAAGCTTTGGGCTTTTCAAAAAAGGTGGCACAGACAAGCTAAATTATACAGTAAAGGTTGAGAATGCAGGAACTCCTGATAAATCTACGGTAAAGGTTTATAATGTACCTCTTGCTGATGAACTTGGCAATGCTGTACAGTATGAAATTAAGGAGCTTGATGCTAATAATAAAATAGTTGCAAGTGGAGATGCAATAACCTTAAATAACAGGAATTACAGAGTGTCATACGATGAGAAGGGTAACATTACTAACACTGAGATTACAAGTGTAAGTCCTGTTGTACCTACAACTCCAACAGTACCTGCAACAACACCTTTAGTACCTGCAACAACACCTTTAGTGCCTGTTACAACTCCAACACTACCAGAGACAACTCCGGTAGTGACAGTACCAGACGATACAACTCCTCAGGGAGATACAAATATTTCTAACGGAAATACTGAAACAACTCCAGCAGATGAAAACACTGATGACAATGATGGCGTAGTTGATGTAGATGAAGATAAGGTTCCTGAAGGATCTGCCAAGGTTAAAAATGATACTTCAAAAGAGGCTCCTGTAAACGTTGATGAGGATTCTACTCCTGAAGGAACTGCTAACCTCCCTAAAACAGGTGGAACAGTAGGTGGACTCTTGTCAATCCTTGGTATAGTACTTGTAGCCTTAGGACTTGCAGTTAGAAAAAGAAAGTAATAGTTTTAATACTAACCGGATGCTTTGAAAAAACGTGATATCCGCTGTGCATTTTAATGTGTACAGCGGGTTTTTTTTCGTCCATATAACTTAATTTAAAATTCAAGTTCTATTCGATAATTGAATATTTAAATCAATATAAATCTAATAGAATCAAATTCAAATTAAATAATTAAACTATGAATTTTAATGAACTTGACAAGAATAAAAATACCATTGATACTAAATATATCTACAGTCCTGTTTTCCTCTTGTATTCTAACAGGAAATATGTTTAAAACCAATTCAGATGAAATGGTGGAGAACAGCCTATAGCAGATAAATGTTATCTTCTAATATGCAGAAATGATTAAATTTGGAAAAAGAAAAGGACTTCTGATTACAGTATATAATCAAAAGTCCTTTTTAAGTTTAATGGCTTTACTCTTCAGTTATCCTGTTAAAGAGTATTTCCTGTTTTTCTTTATAATGATGTGTCTCTTCAAGCATCATATCCTTAACCTTCATAAGTCTTATCTGAGTACTTCTTTCGTTCTCATCAAGCTTCATGGTTATCATCTTGATATTAGCCTGTAAGGTAGGTATCATAACATATTCAAGAGCATTAACACGCCTTCTGGTCTTTTCAATTTCAGCAGCCATAAGCGAGCAGGATTTCTCAACCTCTGCGAGGGTGATAAGATCCTTCTGAATATTTGAAAGAGAGAGAACGGCAGTGTCAAGGTCGCTTGAGGTAAAGGCAAAACCGTATGAGTAGATATCTCCCTCGTCACTGGTTCTTGTCTTTGTTTCAAACTGAGGTATATTAACACTCATTACATTGCGGGTGCTTACCTCAACTGTCAGCTCCTGCTTAGGTGCCATAAAGGCAACTCTTACAGTTTCATCTGACATAGTAGAGCGGGCTATAACAAAGTTCTTATTTGCATTCTTAAGGTCTTCTTCAACCTTTTCACGCAGAGCTTTGTTTTTTCTAACAAGGTCAAGGAACTCACGCATCAGCTCATCACGCTTGTCCTTTAAGAGCTTATGTCCTCTGGTAGCGGTAATGAGTTTACCTTTAAGCCTCGTAAGCTCCATTCTTGTTGCATTAACAGTTGCCAAATTTTCACCTCCCTTGATAATTGATTGGGTTAATTGCAATGCATAAACGTACGCTACTCATAGCTTACACTGGCGTGTAATCCATTTCGTGTTTGCGGTTTTACGCATAAACGCACGCTACTCATAGACTCCGCTGACGCGTAGTATATTTCGTATCGTTACCCTTCGTAAGCTGACAAATGAGTTTGTAAGCAAGCTTACACTCATTTGTTAGCATTACGAAGTCGTTTATGCGTTAGTTTATTTCTTATCGTAGTATTTATCAAGGTATTCATCTCTGATTCTCTTCAGCTCACTTCTAGGAAGGATTCTGAGGAGATCCCAGCCGATGTTTAAGGTTTCTTCGATGCTTCTGTCTGTTCTAAAGCCCTGTGATACATAGGTAGCTTCAAATTCATCTGCAAACTTAGCATAGAGCTTGTCTATATCTGAAAGAGCTGCCTCACCGAGGATGACCATAAGCTCCTTAGCGTCCTTACCACGAGCATAAGCTGAGAAGAGCTGGTTCATGGTATTTGCATGGTCTGCTCTGGTCTTGCCCTCACCGATACCCTTATCCTTAAGACGGGAAAGAGATGGGAGAACGTTGATAGGTGGCTCAATCTTCTTACGATAAAGATCACGGGAAAGAATAATCTGTCCCTCTGTAATATATCCTGTAAGGTCAGGGATTGGGTGAGTCTTGTCATCCTCAGGCATGGTAAGAATAGGAATCATTGTGATAGATCCGTTCTTTCCATTCTGACGGCCTGCACGCTCATACATAGTAGCAAGGTCAGTATACATGTAACCAGGATATCCACGACGTCCAGGAACTTCCTTACGAGCTGCTGATATCTCACGAAGAGCATCTGCATAGTTGGTAATATCTGTAAGGATAACGAGTACATGCATTCCCTTTTCAAAAGCAAGGAACTCAGCTGTGGTAAGTGCCATCTTAGGAGTAGCAATACGCTCTACAGCAGGGTCATTTGCAAGGTTCATAAAGAGAACGGCTCTATCAATAGCTCCTGTTTCCTTGAAGGACTCTACGAAGTAGTTGGACTCTTCGAAGGTAATACCCATAGCGGCAAATACAACCGCGAATGGCTCATCTGTTCCTACAACCTTTGCCTGACGTGCAATCTGTGCAGCAAGCTCAGCGTGTGGAAGACCTGAACCGGAGAATATAGGGAGCTTCTGTCCACGTACAAGTGTATTAAGTCCGTCAATAGCGGATACACCAGTCTGAATGAACTCCTCAGGGTAGCTTCTTGCAGCAGGGTTCATAGGAAGACCTGCTACGTCACGTCTTTCCTCAGGAAGGATTTCCGGACCGCCATCGATAGGACGTCCAAGACCGTCAAAGACACGAGAGAGCATATCCTCAGATACACCAATCTCCATGCTTCTTCCAAGGAAACGTACCTTAGAGCTCTCAAGGTTGATACCTGTTGAAGACTCGAAAAGCTGTACGAGAGCATTACCATCGTCTATCTCAAGTACCCTGCACCTACGCCTGCTGCCATCAGCAAGCTCAATTTCACCGAGTTCATCGTATGCGACATCAGATACGCCGCGTACGAGCATAAGAGGACCGGCAACCTCTTGTATTGTTCTATATTCTTTTGCCATTAGAAGTCTACCTCCTGTGCTACATCATCTGCTTCTTTAGCAAGGGCTGCTTCGATTTCCTTAAATCTTTCATCAACCTTGTCCTCAGCAGTATATTTAAAACGACCGATAGGCTCACGAACTTCCATAGCTATAAGCTTATTGATATTTGCACCCTTATCAAGAGCCTCAAGACAAATATCATAGAAAGTAAGTATAAGTTTCATAAGCATAAACTGTTTATGAAGAGAAGTATATGTATCTTCCTCCATAAATGCGTTCTGCTGGAGTAAATCCTCTCTTACAGACCTTGCAACTTCCATCTTAAGACGGTCAGGAGCGGAGAGAGCATCTTCACCAACGAGCTGAACCATTTCCTTAAGAGCTGACTCGTCCTGAAGGATAGCCATTACTCTGTTCTTATAAGGAACCCAGTCCTCACTGATATTTTTAGCAAACCAAGGGTCCATTGAGTTATAAAGAGAATAACTCTCAAGCCAGTTGATTGCAGGGAAGTGACGCTGATAAGCAAGGTTAGCATCAAGTCTCCAGAATACCTTTACGATACGCAGAGTTGCCTGAGTAACCGGCTCAGATATATCACCACCGGCAGGGGAAACCGCACCGATAACTGAAAGACTTCCTTCTTTATCCTCTTCACCAAGTACCTTAACTCTACCTGCACGCTCATAGAACTGTGCAAGACGGGAACCAAGGTAAGCCGGGTAACCCTCTTCACCAGGCATTTCCTCAAGACGTCCTGACATCTCACGAAGAGCCTCTGCCCAACGGGAAGTAGAGTCCGCCATAAGAGCTACTGAGTATCCCATATCTCTGAAGTACTCAGCTATGGTAATACCTGTATATACGCTCGCCTCACGAGCCGCAACCGGCATATCTGAGGTATTTGCAATAAGTACTGTTCTCTCCATAAGAGAGTGGCCTGTCTTAGGGTCAATAAGCTCTGGGAACTCGTTAAGAACGTCTGTCATCTCGTTTCCACGCTCACCGCAACCGATATAAACTACGATGTCAGCCTCTGCCCACTTAGCAAGCTGATGCTGAACTACTGTCTTACCTGAACCGAAAGGTCCCGGAACCGCAGCAACACCACCCTTAGCGATAGGGAAGAGGGTATCAACTATTCTCTGTCCTGTGATAAGCGGCATATCAGGAGAAAGTTTCTGCTTGTAAGGACGCTCCTTACGTACAGGCCATTTCTGCATAAGACCGACTTCCTTAGTCTCGCCGTTTGCAGTCTTAACCTTAGCCACCATATCTGTAATCTTGTAGTCACCTTCATTTATCTCAGTGATTTCACCCTCTACGCCCTGTGGAACGAGAATCTTGTGAGATACTACCTGAGTTTCCTGAACTGTTCCGATTATATCACCGTGTGTAACCTTGTCGCCTACCTTCTTAGCAGGGACAAAATGCCACACCTTTTCGCGCTTAAGTGCAGGAACTTCAACACCACGGCTGAGGAGGTTTCCTCCTGTTACCTTCATGATATCGTCAAGAGGTCGCTGAATTCCGTCGTAAATACTTCCGATAAGACCAGGTCCTAACTCAACGCTCATAGGGTATCCCGTTGACTCAACAGGTGCTCCCGGAGCAAGACCGGAGGTCTCTTCGTAAACCTGTATAGAAGCTTCATCACCGTGCATTTCGATGATTTCTCCTATAAGACGCTGCTCACTTACACGAACAACGTCGAACATATTTGCTCCGCCCATACCTCTAGCTATAACAAGAGGTCCGGCGATTTTTTTGATTGTTCCTGTATTCATTATTATGCTCCTTAGTTATTAAAGATGATATCTGAACCAACTGCCTGTTCCACAGACTTCTTAACTAACTCGATTCCCTTTCCGGTATTGCCGGAAACTCCTGGAATGAGTATGATCGCAGGAAGCAGCTCTTCCCTATAATGATCAATCAAGTCGCTTAATTTATCAGCAAGAGCCTCAGTCATGTAGATGATGGAGTAGTCCATATCTGCAAGCTCACGAAGCTTCTTGGCTGCTTCAGCCTGGTCGGTAAAAGGGAAGGTGTCAAAACCAAGAGCACCGAAACCATAGATACTATCTATGTCTCCCATAACTGCTATTCTAGACATACGTTTCCCTTACCCTTTCCCTGAGAGAATCATCGGAGAGGTTATTAACCTTGCCTGAGAGTATAATTCTCACAGATTTTATTTCATTTTCTCTTGCAAGTATATAAGCAGCAAGAGGTCCGATTGAAAACGGATTATGACGCTGTGGACGAATTTTTGCAATTATCAGATTATCACACCACCGTTCAAATGCTGAAGGGGATTTCTTAATCTCAGGAACTGCATCCAAATAGGCTGTGTGAGAAAGATATTCGTAAATTGCATCAAGGCTTTCTGTAGCGGCTTTTGCAAGTCTGTCTACATTAAGAGAATCACATGGAGCAAGTGCCTTTTCAAGGAAAGAGATATCTTTACCTATCATGCAGGCTCTTATTGCAGTCTTAATGTCTGCAGATGCCACTGTGAGTTCTCCGTACAATTCAAGTATTTCATTACCTGATTTTTTGCCGGACTCATATATTTTAGTAAGTGCAGCCTTGTCGATAATGATATCGCAAAGCCCACCGTCGCCTGTGTGTAAAAGAGTATCAAGGGCTTCCGCAGCGACCTTCTGCATATCAGATGGAAGTGAGGAAAATTCCCTCTGTCCAAGCGCCTTACGGATGATTTCAGGATCTATAGAGCACTGATCCTTAGCGAAGTAAATGTCATCACGGTTTATCTGCTCAGCGGCAGACTTAACTGCAGCCTTAAGGTTGTGATAATCATTTGCGTAGAGAAATACATCGAAGACGTGTGGATCGGAAACAAGCTCAGAAATGAACTTCCAAGTCTTATCCCTCTCGTTCTTTAGTATGGTGGATAAAGACATCGATTCATCTATGTCCCAACCATGGTCTGATAACAGGCGAAGGCATTCATCATAGCTTTTAGCGGCGAGAAGAGATTCGAGAACCGAGCTGGTTAAAAGACGAAGCTCAGCACTGCGGATTCTCGCGACCGCATAAACATATTCTTCTGACATATTACCTCCAGGTTTTTTCATGGTTAAAACAAGAGTTTCTGAATTTTATCCTGTACTGACTCTATATGTGTCTCAAAAAGTGAGGTTATAGAGCAGTTCTGGTCTATACCTTCATAAAGAAGTACAAAACCGCCGTCTATAGGACGGGTTTCTTTAGATACAGTGAGCTTTCCGCCCTTAGCAGCCGCAACCACGTTAAGCTTTGTTTCGAAGTCAGCAGGAAGTCTTGAAAGATCCTTTGCATTGAAGATGATTGTACCTTCAGCAGGGCTTACATTCTTTTCTGCTAATTTTAATATCTTTTCAAAATATACATTATCAGGAAGAGCATAGATTAAATTCTTAGCTTCTTCTATTACTTCACCTATCAGTTTTTGCTTTTCCTCAAGAATCAGACGGCGCTTTCTAAGAGCAGCAGCTGATTCAGCAGTGGATTTGCTGGCAGACAGGCGAACAGAAACATCGTGATTTATTTTCGCGACAGCTTCTGCGGCTTCTTTTTCAGCACCGGCGAGTATGCTTTTAGCCTCAGCGTTTGCCTTATCAATGATGGCAGCTACGCTTTTATCAGCATCAGCTTTTATTTCGCTGGTGATTTTTTCTAATCCTGTCATGTTGCCTCCTTGTTATTATTTTTACGAAATGATGACATTACAAGCTGTATGTCATAGGATGTTCTTTCACATTTTACTTTGAAAGAACGGCTAAATTTCTAAATCCGTACTTAAAAAGATATTTAGCGGAAGTTAGAAATTCATTCCGTTAACACCGATGAGTGCAAGGAAGGAAACAAGAAGTGCTAAGATTGCATAAGTCTCAACCATTGAAGGGAAGATCATTGACTTACCGAACTGGTCAGGGCGTTTTGCTGCAAGTGCGATAGAAGCAACGGCAGCCTTAGCCTGGAATACAGCTGATACATAGCCTGCAATAGCTATAGGCATACAAGCTGCAAAATAAGCAAGTCCCTTAACAAGTGAAATCTCCTGAACATTACCACCGATTACTCCAAGGTTAAGGAGTGCAATGAAGGCAATGAGAAGACCATAAATACCCTGTGTACCAGGAAGAAGCTGTAATACAAGAACACGACCGAACTGGCTAGGATCATCAGTAACAACACCTGCTGCAGCCTGACCTGCAATACCAACACCCTTAGCTGAACCGGCACCTGCAACACCTGCTGCTAGTGCAGCACCAAGAACTGCAAAGAAAAGACCTAAACCTGACATAAAAATTACCTCCAAATTTTAAAATTAGTTTGTTTTTATTTTTCTTTAACTACAAAATATTTTGTGTTTTCGGTGAAAGGAACAAATTCCTTTCCGCCACCGTTATAGAACTTACCGAAGAACTCAACGTACTCAAGACGGTTGGTATGCACATAAGCACCAAGCGCGTTGATGAGAATATTAATGGTATGTCCTACGACAAATATTACTATGAAGAATATAAGTCCAAATAAGCTTCCGCCCGGCATAACTGCGATTGTGTTAAATACCTGAGAAATAACACCTGTAGCAAGACCAAGAGCAAGAAGTCTTGAGTAGGAGAGTACGTCACTTAAATATCCGCTTATGCCGTAAAGTGCATAAAGACCTTTAAGAAGCCTCTTAAGAGGATTGGTCGACTCTCTGCCTCCCATTACGAGTATTCCCAACGCTCCGACAATGGCACATACTGTGAAGAGTGTGACAACTGCCTGTGGGAAGTTAATGCTGAACTTGAACATATTTTGAATCATTTCTGTAGTAAGTAACAGTCCCAAAAGACCGCCAAAGAAAAGATACCAGCATATTACGTCAAATACAGCTTCAATTATCTTACCCTGTTTCAAGTAGGTATAAAGTGCAATTCCGAGTCCAAAGAGAAGATGGACTATACCGATGATGAATGCTATACCAAGTAAGGTTACCGGATCCTTAATAGGATCAAGTAAATAAGGTAAGTTAACTTCTTTTCCTAAGAAAGTTCCTGTAAATTTAGGTATTGCATCTCCGAAGAAACTTCCGAAGATAAACCCCCAAATCGTCGTACCTATACCACAACCTAAGAACATCTGCATCATTCTCTTTGTACCTTCTTCAAGTCTGCCCTTGAATTTAGTAAGTATAAAGAGAGTAGCAAATACCATTATCAGACCATAAGCGGCATCTGAAAGCATAAGGCCGTAAAGTCCATAATAGAATAAAGAAGCAATGAAGGTTGGATCAACCTCACCCTTTCCGGGAAGTGCATAACCTGCAACAACTCCCTCAATAGGGGAAGCATAAGCGTTGTTTGATAATTTAACAGGTACATCCTCATCGTCAGAAGGATTGCTGTATTCAACAACACAGTCAAACTTAGAAGTGATGGCACTATCAAGGGTTTTGACCTCTCTTTCCGGTATGTAACCGGTGATGCAAAATACTCTCTTTGACTGGAAAAGTCCACCGATAACGCCGTATTTGTCGGCTCTCATTGTGAAGTAGTCAACCATGAAAGTAATTTCACTTCTTCTTGAAGCGAGCTCTACAATCTTATTTGTAGAAGTCTTAATGATTTCTTCCTGTTTTGCCAAATCCCTGGCAATACTCTTTTCCTGCTCCGCAGGAACCACACCGGGAAGAGCCGGTCTTGCAAAGCTTAAGGCACGCAGGGCATCCTCTGTTTCCTTTGCATCGGTGTTGTGACAGATAATGAGGACACAGGTTTGTTCCTCGTTACTGCTAATGATGGAGATATCTACTTTCTGTACATTTGGTGCCTTTTCGGCAAATGCAAGCTGCAAAGAGCTTTGATCGTAAGCAGCAGGAAATGTTCCGATGAATGCTTTGGTATGTTTAGTACCTTTGTAATCAAGCGGAAGCTCAAATCCAAGCCACGGTGCAAGAGTTTCTCTTTGATTTAGAAGCTTTGGTATCTCGGCTTCAGCTTCAGCTTTGCTTTTGTTAAGGCTGTTCAGCTCGTAGACCACATCCATAATCTCGTCACGCTTAGTTACAAGTGCCTCATAGTCAGAACAGCTCATCTTGTCTCTGCCTGCAAATGAATCCATCATTCCGGATTTTACAGGTGCTTCTCTGTCAAGGACTGATAACGCCTGAGTAGCAAGAATTGCATTTTTCTCAAAAGTAGTCTTGGCAGAGGATGTATCAGTTTGCTTAAAGAAGGTGTCTGCTTCGCCGTCTTTGCCGGTAAAGATTTCTTTGCCTGCATCTGCATTTATCTGAACTACGCCAAGTCTTTGAAGGCTTTCGAGAATATTCTTTCTATCCTTTTTAAGGGCAGCTATGAACACGCGTTTCATAGGTAGTACGGACATGTTTTAACTCCTCCTTTCTTGTTATTTTTTAATGCATTTAGCAGAGATGTATACCGGAGAAATTAGAACAACATCTCAGTAACATTTTCTGCCACTTCCCGTTTCTTGCTTTCTGCCTTAGTACGAAGTGCCCTAACTTCTTCAGAGCTTTCGCTATCCGCTTTCTGCAGGTAGCCTTCGTTAGCTTTGCTAAGTTCAGCAAGCTTAGCTTCTGCTTCTGCTTTAGCAGCAGAAATCTTTGCGGAAACAACTTCTTTTGCTTCAGAATGGGCTCTTGAAATAATTTCAGCAGCCTGTTCTTTTGCTTCACGTTCGCTGGCTTCGGCCTGTTTTTCGGCCTCGCGAATAACGCTGATTGAATCAGTTGACAATAATCATCACCGCCTCTCGGGTATTATAGTATAGGATTTTTCTATCAAAAACCTATCTTATATTTTATCGCAATACTTAGGTATAGTCAATCGAGATTAGTGATTTTGTTCAGATTTTCGCCAGAAAAAATAAAAAAAATAACAAAATCATCTTCAAATTAAATCTATTACTATTGCTATACGAAATATTGTGAAAAAAATATCATTTTAGAAACTTATTTTTTGTGACTGCGAAAGTTAAAATGCTATTTTTAGCTAACCGCAGGCACGTATATTATATCGGCATAAATCGCATAAATAATAATATTGTCAGAATAAATTCTTTTTAAATTGTCTTGTATATATTTTAAACTTGGGGTATCATTCCTAAGTGCCATAGTTAATATGACATATAAGAAAGTATGTGAAGCAAAATCTATGTTAAAATGGAAACAAAATAATCGAGGAGGGAAATATGGTAAAGCACATTGTTTTATGGAAACTGAAAGAAGAACTAAGTAAAGAAGAGAAAGACAAGGTAAAAAAGGAGATTAAAGAAGGTCTTTTAGGACTTAAAGGTAAGATTAAAGAGATAGTAGAAATCAAGGTAAATACCGAAGGAATGGAAGGCTCAACAGTTGATGTGCTGCTTGATACGGTATTTGAAAATGAAGAGGCACTTAAAGCCTATGCTGCCCATCCTGACCACATAGCTGTAGGTATAGCGAAAATCAAGCCGTTTATGGCTGAGAGAATCTGCTATGACTATGAGTTCTAAACGCAGGATATAAGCACTAAGCAGAGGTAAACCCGTTCTTAAAATGCGGGTATATAAAGTCTCCGGACGATAGGGCTTAGATAATGCTAACAATATGAGAGAGAGGAAATTTGTAAATGCCGGATAAAGGTTCGAGAGAAAGGCTTGAGAGCAGGCTTGGCTTCATACTTATAAGTGCGGGCTGTGCAATCGGTATCGGAAATGTGTGGAAGTTCCCTTATCTTGCCGGGCAGAATGGAGGAGGAATATTTGTACTGATTTACTTATTCTTCCTTGCAGTTCTTGGCATCCCTGTTATGACAATGGAATTCTCTATGGGAAGGGCGAGTAGAAAGAGTCCTATTCATCTGTATCAGAGAATAGCACCTCGTGGCAGCAAATGGAATCTGCACGGCATTGTATGTATGGCAGGTAACTATATACTTATGATGTTCTACACCACAGTTGCGGGTTGGATGCTTAAGTATTTTGTGTCAATGGCAAGAGGCGATTTTGAAGGACTTAGTAAAGACGGGGCCATGGGACTCTTTGGAGGCATGCTTAGTTCTCCTTCCATACAGGTAGGCTATATGGCCGTTGTAGTAATAGTCGGCTTCTTCATCAATTCCCTGGGACTTCAAAAAGGACTTGAGAAGGTAAGTAAATGGATGATGTCAAGTCTCCTTATTATAATGGTAATCCTTGCCCTAAACAGTGTACTAATGAAGGGAAGTGCAGAAGGACTTAGCTTTTATCTATTACCCAATGTGGATAAGGTAAGTGAAATAGGCTGGTCAAAGGTTATAGTATCAGCTATGAATCAGGCATTTTTCACCCTCAGTATAGGGATAGGCTCGATGGCTATATTTGGCAGCTATATAGGCAATGAGAGAAGCCTTATGGGAGAATCTGTTCACATTGCGGTACTTGACACCTTTGTGGCAATCGTATCCGGACTTATCATCTTCCCTGCCTGCTTCACCTATGGGGTACAGCCTGACAGCGGTCCAAGCCTCATCTTCATAACCCTTCCGAATATATTTAACAATATGCCTCTTGGTAGGGTTTGGGGAAGTCTTTTCTTTGTGTTTATGAGTTTTGCAGCCTTTTCTACAGTGCTTGCGGTATTTGAAACCATCCTTGCCTGCACTATGGACATTACAGGCTGGAGCAGGAAGAAGGCCAGTGTAGTAAACTGTATAGCGGTTTTCATGCTTTCTCTTCCTTGTGCACTGGGATTTAATGTACTTAGCTTTATAGAGCCGCTTGGCAAAGGAACAAACTTCTTAGATCTTGAAGACTTCCTTGTAAGTAACCTTATCCTCCCTATTGGTTCATTTATATTTGTTATCTTTTGCATCAGTAAGAGAGGCTGGGGGTGGGACAACTTCGTTAAAGAAGCCAACAAAGGAAAGGGGCTTAAGGTTCAGTCCTGGATGAGAGGCTATATGACCTATGTCCTTCCGGTAATAGTTATGGCTCTTATTTTACTTGGATTATTTTATAAGTGATAAAAATGAAGCAGGCACCAAGTTCAAGGTGCCTGCTTTTTGAAGGTACGCCTAGCGGCGCACGTTTCTAAAAAAATGCAAAAAAATATAATGTTCACAAAATTTCAAACAATCAATGACAAAAATAATAAAATCTGATACAATGCTTAGTGATGACTAACTCATATCAAAACAGTAGGTTAAGGAGATGAAAATATGAATAACGAAAAGATGAAAAATCATTAAAAAAATGCAGATATGGATAAATTAGTGGCAGTAATTGAAATTAAAAAAAGCCTATAATGACGGAAAGTACAACCTTGAAGAAGCGAGGAAATTGCTTAAAGAGAAGGTAACAACCCTTACCCCTGAAGAGATTGCGCTTGCTGAACAGGAGCTTACAGAGGAGGAAGATGATGAATGCCGTAAAGAAGACATACAAAAAATGATGGAGCTTTTTGATGGCATACTTGTTACAGGGCGTCCTAAATTAGATGAATCTCATCCTATTCTCAGGTATTTTGAGGAAAATGATGAAATGAGAAAGCTTCTTAGGTCAGTTGAAGATTTAGTTCAGTACCCTGTTATTAAGAACCAGTGGTTTGAACTTTATGATAAACTAAGAGAATTCCGTATTCATCTGTCAAGAAAACAGAATCAGCTATATCCGGTGCTTGAGAAAAAGGGTTTTACCAGGCCTACAACAACAATGTGGACTCTTGATGATTTTATAAGAGATGAAATATCGGAGTTCAGGGCCTTGCTTGAGGAGGGAAAAGAAGACGAATTTATAGATAAACAGACCACCTTAGTATATGACGTGGAAGACCTTATGAGCAAGGAAGAGACCATTCTTTATCCAACCTCTCTTAAGCTTATCAATCAGGAAGAGTTTGAGGATATGAAATCCGGAGATCTTGAAATAGGCTTTGCCTTTGGAGTGGGCGGCAACAAAGAGGAAGTAAAAGAAGCCGGCAGTAAAGATGTTTCAGGCAAAGCAGTAAATGAGGGATTTATCAGTGAACTTGCAGGCCTTCTTGGAAAATATGGCTTTGCTTCGGGAAATGATGAGGAACTTGATGTAACTACCGGTAAATTAACGCTTAATCAGATAAACATGATATTCCAAAATCTTCCTTTTGATATATCTTTTGTGGATGAGAATGAAATAGTGAAGTTTTATTCGGATACAGACCATAGGATTTTCCCAAGAAGTAAGAACGTGATAGGCAGAGATGTGAAGAACTGTCATCCAAGAAAAAGTGTGCATATAGTAGAAGAGATTGTAGAGAAGTTCAGAAACAAAGAGCAGGATCATGCCGATTTCTGGATAAATAAGCCCGGAGTGTTTATCTACATATATTATGCGGCAGTCAGAGATGAAGAGGGCAACTTCAAGGGAGTGCTCGAGGTTATGCAGGATTGTACAAGAATCAGAAATCTTCAGGGGTCAAGAACTTTACTTACCTGGGATGGTGGACTTAAGGGAGATGCTACAGGAAGTGATGAGGAAGCACAGGTGGCAGATGTTGAGAAAACTGATGAAAAGACAGATGAAACTGTAAGCGGGGAAGGGAAAATAAAAAACAATAGAAACTCCCCAACTTATCAAATATAAGAACGGATATGGCTGGGATTTGAGAACTTCGTTAAAGAAGCGGGCAAAGGAAAGGGGTTTAAGGTTCAGCCTTGAATGAGAGGTTATATGACCTATATCATTTCGGTAATAGTTATGGCATTTATTTTACTTGGATTATTTTATAAGGGATAAAAGAGAGCAGGCACCGAATAATAGGTGGCTGCTCTTTTTGAAAGATGAAGTTCTAACTAAAAATTAATGATCTTTAATCTAAACAATACTTATGGAATCTTCATAAAGTTCATGAGGAGAAATGTCCTGGCCACCATTCCATTCTACGGTGTGATTTGCAACTCTGACAGAATTAAAATTGTTTAAATCCTTCAATTCACCATACCATTCACCAGTAATATAAGGTTTAACATCAAATAGTTTTTGTTCACCAGTTTCATACACAAGTAAAAGTCTATAGTTATCTTTTGGAGTAACGCTTATTAATTTAGGTTGTAACATATATACTCCTTTCATCTTAATGGGTCAATCATAAAACTTCTCTCGCCGTTACTAAGTAATTGCCAATTAGCATAAAGTTCATCATTATGTATTTCTAACCAAGCCAGAACAAGTTTTAATTTTTTGTTTGGTATTTGTCCTTCCAAACATCTCCATTAAGACTTACAACAACTTCATCATTTTGATATTCAGCGTGAATATGTGGAAGATTATGTTTACCACCAATTTCTCTGTACATCCTGATGACTATACCGTAAAACATTGATATTGTTGGCATTATTTACCTCTCTCTTCTATATTTCTATTTTGATTATATCATCATCAGAAGTTCAATGCAATTATAAACTGTCTCAGGAAGAAATAATTAAAATAAAAAAAGGAAGCATTTCTGCTTCCTATTGGTACAGGGGATGAGGGAATCGAACCCCCGCTAAAGGTTTTGGAGACCCTTGTCATACCATTTGACCAATCCCCTAAGTCAACGTATCAATTATAAACACATATATAAGAAATGTCAAGAGGGAAAATTTTCCGCATATATGCTATATACAGAAGATATCACAATGTCTCCTGTAGTCTTATTACTATAGTCTAAGGATATTTCTTGAGTAATTGAGGATAACTTTGTTGACAACCCTGATGTTTTACAATACTATTGAGATGAACTTTACTTGGAGGTGATAAGTCATGATTTTGGATAAGATAAGAATAACTGCCCTGCTTTGCCTGACCTTGTTTTTAACATCCTGCGGAGGGAGCTCAGCAAATTCATATTATAAAACAGGTAATAAGCTGATGGAAAAGCAACAGTATGAAGATGCCCTTGAAGCATACGAGGAGGCTATAAGGAAGAGCTCTGACAGGGCGGAATTCTATATAGCGGCAGGCTTTGCCGACATAGGTCTTGAAAAGTACGAGGCAGCTATCAATTATTTTGACAAGGGCTATTCGCCAAAAGACAATCAGATAGTAAGAGAGAATAACAAATCCCTGTACAGGGGCAAGGGCATTGCCTATCTTAAGCTTGGAAAATATAACGAAGCCTTAGCTCAGTTTGCAAGTGCTGCTGCAATCAAAGAAGCTTCTTCACTTGATAATGACATCAAAAAATACATCGCGCTTACAGATATAAAGCTTGGTGAGTATCAGGCTGCTGCGGATATATATGAAGAGATGCTAAATGTGAAAAAGCCTGATGTAAGCCTGTATAGTCAGCTTGCAGAGGTTTATGCTGCAATGGGAGATGCTGTCAAGGCAGTGACAAACTATGATTATGCGATTGAGAGAGATGCATCTAACTTCAGTGCGTATTTTGGAAAATATGAAGTATTGGTTGCAAAGGGCGAAAATGAGAAGGCTGCGGAAGTGCTTAACAGGGCAGCGGGTATTAAGATAACAGATGCTCTAAGTGGCTACAATGCGGGCATTTTAGAATATTTGAGGGGCAATAATGACAAGGCAAAAGAATATTTAAATACAGCCTATACAAAGGGAATCCTCGAAAGCTCTTATTACCTTGCTAAAATTGCTATGGATGAAGGAGACTACAAAGGAGCCCTTGAATTATTTGAAAAATACGCAGAAGACAAGGGTAGAGTGACTCTTTCAGGCTGGTATGATGGCATGGCTGACTGTCTTATGAAAGAAGAAAAATATGAAGAGGCCTTAAACTATGTAACCAAAGGCCTTGCCTTAGAGGATATATCAGCTATGAGGCGGCTTATGCAAAAGAAGGTAGTGCTAAATGAAAAGCTTACCGACTATAACAAGGCTTATGAAGCAGCTCTTGAGTATGGCAAGCTTTATCCTGAGGATAAGGAAATGGCACGTGAAATCATCTTCCTTTCAACAAGGAAGTCCAAGTAGGAGAATATATGATACCAACATCAGAAATAAAAGAAAAATTCATCCTTGTAGGTGTTGAAACCGGCAAGGACAGGATGGAAGAAAGCCTTACAGAGCTTGAAGAACTGCTTGAAACAGCTGGTGGAGAGACGGTCGGCAGGGTGATACAGAATCTCGAGTCCATCAACAAGGCTACTTATGTAGGAAAGGGAAAGGTGGACGAGATAAGAGAACTTGCAGAGGAACTGGGCGCAGATGGGATAGTCTGTGACGATGAACTCTCTCCTGCTCAACTTTCCAATCTAAAAGACGAACTGGACATAAAGGTGCTTGATAGAACTTTGGTTATCCTTGATATATTTGCTGCTCACGCTCAGACCAGTGAGGGTAAGCTACAGGTAGAGCTGGCCCAATTAAAATACCGTTCCTCAAGGCTTACAGGGCTTGGTAAGAACCTTTCAAGACTTGGAGGAGGTATAGGTACAAGAGGCCCAGGTGAGTCAAAGCTCGAGTCTGACAGAAGAGCTATAAGAGAGAGAGTAAGCCAGCTAAGAAGCGAGATAGAAAAGGTTGAAAGCTCAAGAGAAACACTTAGAAAGCACAGGATGTCGGACGGTATACCTGTGATAGCCATTGTAGGCTATACCAATGCAGGGAAATCAACCTTTCTTAACAAGATTACAGATGCAGGCATACTTGCAGAAGACAAGCTGTTTGCAACCCTTGACCCTACCACCAGAAACCTCAAAATCCCTGATGGAGAAGAAGTATTATTTACCGATACCGTAGGTTTCATCAGCAAACTTCCTCACAATCTGGTAGATGCCTTTAAGAGTACACTTGAAGAGGCAAAGTATGCAGACCTGATTCTCCATGTGGCTGATGCTTCAAATCCTGAGGTGGATGAGCAGATGAAGGTAGTGTATAGGACTCTTGAAGAACTAAAGGTGACGGGAAAGCCTGTTATTACATTCTTAAACAAGCAGGATAAGCTTGAAAAAGAAAGGATAATAAAGGATATCAAAGCGGATGCTATAGTAAAGGGTTCAGCTAAGACAGGGGAAGGAATAGATGAACTTTTAAGTAAGATTACGGAGATTTTAAGGGAAGGCAAGGTGCTTATTGATACTGTTCTTTCCTATGCAGATACCTCCAAAATATCTGTAATCAGAAAGAAAGGCCAGCTCTTAGCGGAGGAGTATGAGAGCGATGGCATCAAAGTAAAGGCCTATGTACCTAAGGCTGTAGCAGGACAGTTGGGACTTTTATAAAGTATAAAAGATAGGGATATTACGGTATTCTACTGGTGTAGTGCGCTTGAGATGGGAGTCATTTTTCTAAGTTATGTCAGCTATAACAAATCATGAGCCTTGTTGACAGCAAAAAGTGGCGGTGTTAGACTTGAACTGGCTATTATACGAAAAGTGATGAATCATATAAATCTGATTGAGGCTTGATTGCAAGATAATTTACTATCTTTTTGCGGGCTTACAATATGCATAAATGGCTGTTTCAATAAATGAGTGGTTGTGAATAATTGTAAAATCTGGAGGATGACATGGAAAAGGCAAGTATAGACTGGGGCAATATCGGCTTTGGATATATGAAGACAGATAAAAGATATGTATCAAACTATAAAAACGGTGTCTGGGATGAGGGAGAGCTTACTTCTGATGACCAGATAGTGATGAGTGAATGTGCTGGAGTGCTTCAGTATGCACAGACCTGCTTTGAAGGACTGAAGGCATATACCACAGAAGATGGAAGGATAGTTACCTTCAGACCTGACTTAAATGGTGAAAGATTTGAGGCATCCTGCAAGAGAATGGAAATCCCTGTATTTACCAAGGATAGATTTGTAGATGCTGTGTTAAAGACAGTTAAGGCGAATGAAGTCTATGTACCTCCTTTTGGCTATGGTGCTTCGCTTTATGTAAGACCTTATGCCTTTGGTATCAGCCCTGTTATTGGAGTAAGGCCTGCTGATGAGTATCAGTTTAGAGTATTTACTACACCTGTAGGCCCTTATTTTAAGGGAGGAACCAAAGGAATATCCATAAAGGTAAGCGATTTTGACAGGGCCGCTCCAAGAGGGACAGGCGATATAAAGGCAGGCCTTAACTATGCGATGAGCTTACATCCTATAGTTGTGGCTCACAATGAGGGCTATGCAGAAAACATGTACCTTGATGCAGCAACCAGAACCAAGGTTGAGGAGACTGGTGGAGCTAACTTCCTCTTTGTAACAAAGGATGGAACTGTGGTTACACCTAAGTCAAGCACAATTCTTCCTTCTATTACAAGGCGTTCCCTTATCTATGTTGCAGAGCATATGCTTGGACTAAGGGTAGAGGAAAGAGAAGTATATCTTAGCGAGGTTAGTGACTTTGTAGAATGTGGTCTTTGTGGAACTGCAGCTGTAATAAGTCCTGTCGCAAGGGTGGTAGACCACGGCAAAGAGATAGCCTTTAAGTACGGTGCAGAAGAGATGGGCCCTGTTATTAAGAAGCTTTATGATACCCTTACAGGCATCCAGCTTGGAAGAATACCTGCTCCTGAGGGATGGATATATGAGATAAAATGATATACCGTACTTACATGTTCTGTTATTTCATAGTGATAGTTATATCGAAAAAGGTCATGCTCTATTCTTTGATAATATTTTGACAATTATATAATTATTACAATAAAATATGAAAAAGATTAATAAATTACATAATTGACAGCAAAATGCTTTAAGAGTATTATTATACCAAAGCATAGCTTTGAATTTGTGAAGCGATTAACAAACATGTAAGGAGGATGTATATGGGTATCAAAAATGTAGTAGTTGCAGGTGGAGGAGTACTTGGAAGCCAGATTGCTTTTCAGACAGCATACAGAGGCTTCAATGTAACCCTATGGCTTAGAAGTGCAGAGTCAATTGAAAGAACCAAGCCAAAGATTGAGCGTTTGCGTGGTATTTATCTAACTGAGCTTGAAGCTGCAAAGGCTAAAGCAGGCGTAAAAGGAGCGATGGTTTCAAGAGGACTGATTCCTGATATTGAAAATGCTACCGCAGAGAGTATAGAAGAGTTAAAGAATAAGGTGGAAGAGGCTTATAAGAACCTGAAGTATGAAACTGACTTGGCAAAAGCAGTGAAGGATTGCGACTTAGTTATTGAATCGATGGCGGAAAATCCTGAGGCTAAAGTGGATTTCTATACCAAGTTAAATGCAGTACTTGAGGATAAAACGATTGTTGCTACCAACTCATCAACAATGATTCCAAGCCAGTTTAGACACTGCTTTACAAGGCCTGAAAAGTATCTTGCCATTCATTTTGCAAACAATATATGGAAGAGCAATACTGCGGAGATTATGGGACATGACGGAACCGATAAGGCAGCTTACGATGAGGTAGCTAAATTTGCAGAGGACATAGCAATGGTTCCACTCAAGCTCCGGAAAGAGCAGCCGGGGTATATACTTAACTCGATGCTGGTTCCTTTCCTTAAGTCAGGCGAGATGCTTTTAGCTAAAGAAGTAGCTGATCCTGCTACCATAGACCTCACCTGGAGACTCGGCACAGGTTCTCCTCTAGGACCTTTCCAGATATTAGACATTGTAGGACTTACTACTGCGTACAATATAAACATGATGGATCCGCTTGCTACTTCAGACCCTGATTCTATTCCTGCCAAGATAGGGGCTATCCTTAAGAAATACATAGATGAGGGTAAGACCGGTATAAATGCGGGAGAGGGCTTCTACAAGTATAAGTAGTGCGTCAGTTTTTTAATCCATATCATAGGGTGTCATCAAATGATTTTGCCACCCACATAATTTAATAACCAGATACCATGTCAATGATGTGGTATCTTTTTTGTAGAACAGTAATTAATTTTTGGTATATTAAAGTGCATCCGACATATTTAATCTAAATACAAATACAATTTAATTTCAAAAACTAAAAACCTGAACTTTCTCATGATTTAGAAGGATTCCAATTTGTTTTATAAATAAACATGTTAAAAATAAAAATTGTACAAAACTCTATTCAAAAACTGAATAATGCTGTATAATTCCATCTAAGAATATGAAAACATGTGGAACACAAGAAAGAAAAGGTAGAAAATGGCAAGCATTAGAGATGTGGCTGTCAGAGCCGGGGTAGGCATTGGCACTGTGTCGAGAACGTTGAATAACAGTGGATATGTATCCGAAGAAACAAGGCTTAGGATAATGAAAGCTGTCGAAGAAACAGGGTATAGACCTAGCGCAATTGCAACCAATATGGTTAAGAAACGTACGGGAATTATAGGTGTAATGGTGCCAAACCAGGAACATCCTTTTTTTGCTAAAATAATGAAGCACATGGAAATTGAGCTTTATAAACAAGGCTATAAGTGCCTTATATGCAATACGCTTGACATAGTTAACAGGCAGAAGTCGTTCATCGATATGCTTGACAGCAGGGCTGTAGACGGCATTATTTCCTGTGTGGATGAACTGCCTGATTTCAGTAACAACTTAAAAGGTGCCATTGTAAGTTTTGATAGGAACTCAGAAGCGGGAGTACCTATTGTAAGGTCCGATCACGAAATGGGTGGAAGGCTGGTGGCAGAACTTTTTATAAAAAAAGGATGCAAGAAAGTCTGTCAGTTTGCATCCGGATTTGATAAAAAAAGAACAGCCAATATAAGGCATGAAGTAATGAAAGAGGTTCTGGAAGAGGCCGGGGTTGAGGTCATCTCTATTAAAACTGCATGGGATGCACTTAGCTATAGCTATAACAAAGATATGGTGCACCAATACTGGGATATTATAGAGAATGTTGACGGGATAATGACAACAGATATAGGAGCGCTTAGCTGTCTTTCTGTTGCGCAGCAAAAGGGACTTAGTATACCTGATGATTTATGTATTGTGGCATATGACGGGACTGAAATCACCGAACTGTCATATCCTGAGCTTACGGTAATACAGCAGGATTGTGCAGAGATAGCTAGAAAATGTGTGGAATCAGTATTAAAAATGGTTGACGGAGGAAAAGTGCCTGAGCTGGAACTGATACCGGTGAGGCTTATAGAAAGAGGAACAACATAATCGTTCCATATATTTCCATATAAAAGCAGGAGTAAATCTCTTGCTTTTTTTATACACAAACTAATTGTGTAAAATGATATAAAAATTAAAACAATGCACACAATTAATAGATGTACAATAAATATAATTAATGGATTAATGAAAAAATAATAAAAACATATTGACATTTTTGGGTATTTTGACTATGATAAAACTATGAAAAGGTTTCCACAACAAAAGAAAAGGAGAGAGGGAATGGAAAAAAGTCCAAAAGAAGAAGCTTCTAATGCTGGTAAAAAAAGACGTAAGACCTCAAAAGAGAGAGCAGCTGACTTCAAAAATGTACTGAAAGCATGGCAGTTGTATATTTTGCTGCTTCCTGCTTTGATATGGGCGGTAGTATTTGCCTATTATCCTATGTATGGACTTATTATTGCCTTTAAGGAATATAAGGGAAGGCTTGGAATTGTAGGTAGTCCTTGGGCCAATCCTATATTCAAGTATTTTACTCAGTTTTTCAGTACGTCTATAGCGGTAAATGCTATTAAGAATACCGTACTTATAAGCTTGGAAAGTCTTATTATTGCCTTTCCTATACCTATTATATTTGCACTTCTTTTAAACCAGATACAGAGAGATAAGGTTAAAAAGACCATACAGACAATCAGCTACGCACCTTACTTTATGTCAAACGTAGTTATTGTAAGTATCATAACTGTATTCTTTTCTGCAAACGGAGTAGTAAATAATCTTATCAAGAGTGCAGGAGGTAAGGAAACTTTATTTACATCACTCCCTGAATGGTTCAGGACACTCTTTATAGGCTCAAATATCTGGCAGACTATGGGCTTTAACGCAGTTATTTTTATTGCAGCACTTACTGCAATAAGTCCTGATTTTTACGAGGCTGCCAAGATAGATGGGGCATCAAGATTTCAAAGAATTCTTTTCATAGATATACCAATGATATTGCCTACAATCATCCTGATGTTAATACTTCAGGTTGGTAACATAATGAATGTAGGCTATGAAAAAGCTTTTCTTATGCAGAATGGTTCTAACACAATTGTGAGCGAGCTTATTTCAACCTATGTGTATAAGGTCGGCTTGCAGACTGCACAGTACAGTTTTGCAACTGCGGTTGGTTTGTTTAACTCAGTTGTAAACTTTATCATTTTGGTTTTAGCTAATAAAATAGCTAAAAAGGTAAGCAGTATAAGTATATTCTAAGAGAGGAGAGCTTAAATGAGTACTGTTAAGACAAGAATGAAGATGTCTACAGGTGAGAAAGTATTTGGAATAGTGAATGCTATTATTATGATTACAATCTGCCTGGTTATTATTTATCCTATTTACTATGTTGTAATTGCATCTATGACAGACCCGGTTATTGTTAATTCCGGAAAGCCATTGTTGTTTATAGAGAAACTCTACCTCAAGGGTTATGAGACAACATTAAAGTATAAGCCGCTTTGGACTGCATATGGGAATACAATTCTCTACACTGTTGTTGGCTCGATTACTTCGTTGATAACGACGATTCCTGCCGGATATGCATTATCCAGAAAGGACTTACCGGGAAGAAGAGGACTTATCTTTGTATTTACATTTACAATGTTTTTTAGTGGTGGAATTATACCTCTATATCTTACCATAAAGAACCTTGGCATATACAACAGTATCTGGGCAATGGTGCTGCCTGTGGCGGTATCTGCTTATAACCTCATTGTATGCCGTTCTTTCTTCGAAGCAGGTATACCTGGAGAACTTCTTGAAGCAGCAAAAGTAGATGGCTGCTCTGACTTTAGATTCTTTTTTGAAATAGCCATACCTATTTCCACAACTATAATTGCAGTTATGTGTCTCTTCTATGCTACTGCAATGTGGAATCAGTTCTTTAATGCACTGATGTATCTGCAAGATGATAATAAAATGCCTCTTCAAGTAGTACTGCGTAACCTTGTGCTCATGAATCAGGCAAATCAGATGGGTTCATCAGGTGATGCGATGGTTACCAAACAAAAACTTGCTGAACAGCTTAAATACTGTATTGTAGTGGCATCAGCACTGCCTTTGCTTGCAGCTTATCCATTTTTACAGAAATACTTTGCAAAAGGAGTAACAATCGGTGCGGTAAAGGGCTAAGAAAATTCTGTATATTTAACCCGGAAAGGGTTCAAGTATAAAACTATATTTAGTAGAGTAAAAAGGAGAGAAGAATGAAAGGAAAGAAATTATTATCAATGTTAACCTGTATGACACTTGTAGTAAGCTTGTTATCAGGTTGTGGTGACAACGCTGAGAGTAAAAAGGACTCGGGAAGTGCCGCTAAAAGTGCAGCTTCGGGAAGTACAGCATCAGGAAGCACAGCGTCAGGTGAGCTTACAGCTGAAGAAAAAGAAGCTGTGGATGCAGGTATCATCAACTTGGATGGGACTCTGCCTATAATCAAGGATCCTAAGGCTTTTGAAGAAAAATATGGCAAGATATCCATGCTTCTTGTTAACTCAGCTGACAGAGTAGTTGCTCCGGGCGAGCTTGCGATGGTTAAAAAGTGGGCTGAGGATACAGGTGTAGAATTTGACTGGAAGCCTATTCCCGGTGAGGGAGCACAGGAGAAGATAAACCTTATGTTAGCTTCAGGTGATGACCTTCCGGATGTGTTCTGGAATTTTGGTGATGGTAAGTCTGGCAATATTGTAGTTCAGTATGCAGACCAGGATATTTTCATTCCTACTGAGAATCTTATAAACAACTATATGCCTAGTGTAAAGAAGATACTTGACGCCCATCCTACTTACTGGACGGAGATTAAGGCTCCTGATGGGCATACTTACGGATTCCCTTATATAGAGGAAATGTATGGACTTGTACTTACAGGTGGACCTCTTCTTATTAACAAGAACTGGCTTGATAAGGTGGGTAAAAAGGTACCTACTACCGTTGATGAGTGGGTAGACTGCCTCAAGGCTTTTAGAGATGGTGGCGATCTTAATGGCAACGGTAAAGCTGATGAGATTCCTATGGCTACTTGGTTTGGTGCAAATGATACCTTCGGTTCTTACAACATGTTCTATCGCTTTACGGGTGCATTTGGTCAGGCAGACTCATACTGTGGTGGTAATGCTTATGCCGACCACTTAAGACTCATAGACGGTAAGGTTACATTTACTGCTATGGATCCTGCATTTAAGGATACAGCAGCCTTCTTCAATATGTTAAATAAGGAGAAGCTTATTTGGAATGGCTCTTTTGAATCAGATGCAAGTGCAGCTTATCAGTCATCTCTCATCAAGGAAGATGTAGCAAGGATAGGATGCTTTGGTACCTGGACAGATCAGGAAATAACCAATCTTGACGTACATGATGAGTATGTGGCTGTTCCTAGACTTAAGGGAACAAAGGGCAGCACAGGCTTTGAAAATAATTATTCAGAGCTTCAGGATTCTTCTGATACAGCGATTACAACAAGTTGTAAATTCCCTCACGTAGTTGCGAGATTTGTTGATTATATGGTAGGAGATCCTGCAATATCCATTCAGTCTAACTGGGGAGCAGAAGGCTACAACTACAAGAAAGATGATAAGGGAGTTCTTAGAACACCTCTTGATGATAAGGGAAGATATGTTGCTCAGACAGAGTATAAAAACTTCGGTGAGGCTCGTGTAAATTCAACACCTTGCCGTGGATCTATGGTTGTTCTTAATGAGTACTATGATAAAGTAGCAGGATATGCTTATGATGCTGTTCAGCTCCTTGAGAATCAGAAGGTAAACGGTAAAGAGGAAATAATGAAGGAATACGAGACTATTCCAAGAGTACTGATGACTACCGAAGAGCTTTCGAGACTTGCACAGATTCAGCCTACTATCTCAGATATAGTTGACAGATATATCAACCAGTGGGTAACTGGCGGTGTTACTGATGATAATTGGAATTCATATCTTGAAGAACTTAAGGCTGCTGGTGTTGAAGAGCTTGTAAGCATCTACCAGACAGCTGTAGACAGAACAAGCAAGTAGTGTCAGACTGATGTAAAATATCATTATTGTAATAATTAAGGGTTGTCAGGTAAAACTTGTCTGATAACCCTTTTTTAAGAAAGGAATATCTATGGGAAAGGATTTTAGACCGAAAGTTCATTTTACTGCACCAAAAAACTGGATTAATGATCCGAATGGAATGGTATATCTAAACGGTGAGTATCACCTCTTTTACCAACATTATCCTGATGCAGCCAACTGGGGACCTATGCACTGGGGACATGCAGTCTCCAAAGACTTGATACACTGGGAGCATAAGCCTATAGGACTTTATCCTGATGAACTTGGCTTCATTTTCTCAGGGTCCACAGTATTTGATAAGGAGAATGTCTCCGGCTTTGGGAGTGAAGGGAAACCGCCGTTGATTGCAGTTTATACAAACCATTCCATAGAAGGAAAGGAAGTTCAGAGTATAGCCTATAGCACAGATTATGAGCATTTTGAAAAATACTATGGGAATCCTGTTGTAGTAAATGATGAGAAAAATGATTTCAGAGATCCTAAGGTATTTTACAATCCTGTGAAGAAAGGTTATAGCTTCGCTGTTGCAGGTGGAGAAGAGGTAGATTTTTACTTTAGCCACAATCTGATAGATTGGAAGAAGACCGGTTCCTTTAAGGCTGGAGTCAATGGTCTTGGAGGTATCTGTGAATGCCCTGACTGCTTCCCTTTAGAGACAGAAGATGGTACAAAGTGGGTGCTTATTATAAGTATGATTATTACTGAAGATAAGAAAGGTAAGCCTTTGGCAGAATGTGGACACTTTATGAGCCACGCAACTCAGTATTATATTGGTGATTTTAATGGCTCTACATTTGTAGACACCGAAAAACACAAGGAGCCTTTAATTATTGACTTCGGAACAGACAATTATGCCCCTGTCACCTTCCAGAACCTTGAAGAAAAGGTGATAATGGGTTGGGCAGATAATTGGGCTTATGCAAATGAAACGCCTAGTACGGAATTTAGAGGTAAGATGACTATAGCCAGAAAGGTTGAGTTGGTAAAGACTTCTGAAGGATTAAGACTTATATCCATTCCTCAGGGCATCGATAAGTATAAAACCGCTAGACGTGAGATAGAAAAGAATTTTAGGCTTTGTACAGAGTGCTTTGGAGTTGTGATAGAAGGTGAGGGCAAGATAAGGCTTTGTAATGAAGGCGGTGAAGAAGTGACTGTTGAGATTACAGAGGAAGAGATTATCCTTGATAGATCAAGTGCAGGATTGAAAGATTTCAATAGTGTTTTTGCTAGCGAAGAATATAGTATATTAAGGACAAGAAGATTAGACTGTACTAATAATAAGACTGAAATAATATTTGATACAGCTTTCATTGAAGTCTTTGCTGACGGTGGACTCATACCTATGTCAGCATCTGTATATCCTAAGAATCCTTATGAAAAGATAGTGTTAGAGGGTGGTTTAAGAGCAGAGTTTTATGAGATTGATTAAGATTATGGAGCGGGTATCGATGGCATTTGATGTCTGTATCTGTGTAAAATAATTAAATAACCGGGTAGTAAAAAGATACCATGTCTATGATGTGGTATCTTTTTTTGTTTAACACGGGGAAGCCTGGCTTGTTACTTGAAGAAAAACTGTAAGTCTTTTTATCTTTTGACACGCAAAAAGAGAAGCTGTAGCAATCCTGTATCAATGGGTGTCAAATGCTTTTTTACCCACATCATCGTATGATGCAGATATAAAAGTATAAAGATGAGTTTAGTGGTTTGACACAGTGAGTAGGCACTTGTCAGAAAGATTTGAAAAAATATATTAAAAACCTCTTGACAGAAATGTGTGACTGTGATAGTGTATTAAGTACATAATACAACAAGACAAAAATACAGTTGTAATAGAAAGGAGAACCATATGGGATGGGCATTAGATGAAGGTCTGCCTATTTACCCTCAGCTTATGAATGAAATAAGGCGTAGGATAGTCACTGAAAAGTATAAGGCAGGAGATAGAATTCCCTCGGTGAGGGAGTTGGCTGCGGAGGCAGAAGTAAATGCAAATACTATGCAGAAGGCACTTAGTGAACTTGAAAGAGAGGAACTCTTAGTTACTATGAGAAGCACAGGAAGAACAGTTACAGAAGATGTAGAGAAGATAAAGAGTACTAAGAAGGCTATGGCGGAGAGTGAGATATCAAGGTGTATGACCTATATGAAGGAACTTGGCTACAGCATGGATGAAATACAAAGCTTAATAGCTGAATACAAGGCTTAAGAGAAAGGAATGTAAAATGGGAAATCTAATAGAATGTAAATCACTTACAAAGAGATATGGGAGGAAGATTGCTCTTAATGAAATCAACCTAAACTTTGAAGAAGGAAGGATAGTAGGTCTCCTTGGGCCTAACGGAAGCGGCAAAACTACTTTAATTAAGCTTCTAAACGGCCTCCTCACTCCGACTTCAGGAGAACTAAGAATAGATGGGGATTTACCGGGAATACACACAAAGTCAGTGGTTTCATATCTTCCTGACAAAGATTATCTGGGAGATGAAATGAGTTTTAATGAGTGTACAAAGCTTTTTGCAGACTTTTATGCTGACTTTGACAGGGAAAAAGCACATTCAATGCTTGCAAGCTTAAATATAGATCCTAATCAGAAGTTTAAGTTCTTATCAAAGGGAAACAGAGAAAAGGCACAGCTAATCCTCGTTATGAGCAGGGCTGCAAAGGTATATGTACTTGATGAGCCTATAGCAGGTGTGGATCCTGCGGCAAGAGACTACATCATTAGAACAATACTTAATAACATAAATCCCGGTGCAACTGTTATTATAGCTACCCACCTTATCTCAGAAATAGAAAAAATTTTAGATGATGTTATATTTATCAAGGAAGGGAATATAGTGCTTAATGACAGTGCAGAGAATATAAGAGAAAAAGAAGGCAAGTCCATAGACGGATTATTTAGGGAGGTGTTCTCATGTTTGGCAAACTAGTTAAAAATGAATTTAGAAATATCGGTAGATTACTTTTGGTGATTAACACTATCGTTCTAGGTATGCACCTGCTTTCGATAGTCTTTGAGCAGGTGTACAATTCGGGAGTATTTAAGGGAACAGTATTACAGGGAATATTTGGAGTATTTGGTTTAATATATACATTTTCTATAATTGCGGTAAATATAATCATAGTTATAATTTTTGCGGCAAGATTCTACAGGAAGGTGTACTCTGTTGAAGGCTACCTCACACATACACTTCCCGTGAAGAAATCAGCTATTTACGCTGCAATCCTTGTGTCATCAAGTATTGGAACCCTCATTACTTCAGTGATAAGTACGGGCTATCCTATCTTAAGACTTGTAAATGAGATGCTTGTTTCCAACAGTTTAAGTATTCGTGATGCTATGAACTTCCTAGCGAGATTTAATATAACAGGCTACAATCTCTTCCTTATGGGAGTTGGAGCAGTACTTTCACTGTTTTATGCCTTCTCCCTCATCTTCCTCTGTGTATCCATAGGACAGAACTGGAAGGCTCATCCGGTGCTAGGCTCCATCCTTGCTTACTGGGCGATTACAACCATTCTTCAGGTACTTAGTGTGATAGCGTTTGTATTACTTGCAAACTCAGAGCTTGCAAATACATTATTTAGTATGGAAGAATTCTTCAAGGGTTCAGTAACCATATTGACATACTTAGGAATTGGCTGCGAACTAATCGGAACAGCAATTATGTCTGTTATCAGTATAGTTATTATGAAGAAAAAACTTGATTTACAGTAGTTATTAATTAGATAACAAGAAAGAATCCTGCTTCGCAGGATTCACCGCCTGCGGCGGGTCGTGTGAGCGACATTTACATATCCGCCGCAGTGCGATCCCTCGGAGAGATTTTTATTTGACAGGAAATTTCGGAGAAATTTCCTGTCAAATAAGAATAAAGCCCTCTATGCACTTTCGCATAGGGGGCTTTGAACTCTAATAAACTATTTTTATTTATATCTTTTCATCTTCCTTAATATCAAGCAAGTCTTCCATTATTTTTACATATTCGTCTGTCTTAGCACGGCTGCCTGCTTCTGCAAATATTCTAAGAACAGGCTCTGTACCGGAGAATCGTGCTATAATCCAGGAACCATCCTTAAATAACACCTTAAGCCCGTCTGCATAATAAGCTTTTTCTATATTTTCGTATGCAGGTATTTTTTCTTCTTCAAAAAGCATCTTAACTAATTTAGCCTTTTTTTCAGGAGTGAATCTGTAGTCATTCTCGCTAAAATAAAAGGTGCCAAACATTTCTTCAAGTTCTTTAGCAAGGGTATGAATGCTCTTCTTTGTCACACATATCATCTCAATGAGCAATGCAGCTGCATATATACCGTCTTTACCGCCTATATGTCCCTTTACAGTTAGGCCTCCGCTTGATTCTCCACCTATTATGGCATCGTACTTTCTCATGTTTTCAGATATATACTTAAAACCTACATTGGTTTCTATACATTTTTCGCCATATTTTTCAGCAATTCTATCAAGCATGTGAGTGGTTGCTATATTCCTTACCACAGCACCCTTCCAATGCTTAAACTCGAGAAGATAGTAGTATAGTAAGCAAAGTAAAGTGTTAGGGTGGATGAAATTGCCCAGCTCATCAATTATTCCTATGCGGTCGGCATCACCGTCTGTAGCTACTCCAAGGTTGTACTGCTTTTGTAGTACAAGGTCCATAAGCCTGTGGAGAGAAGCTGAAGCGGGGCTTGGCAGCCTTCCGCCAAAGAGAGTGTCGTGCTGTCCGTTTATTATAGTGGTTTCACATCTTACGCTTGAAAGCAATGTTATAAGTGCACTTTCAGATACTCCATACATAGGGTCTATAGCTATCCTTAGATGGGCATTTCTTATAGCATCCACATTTAACGAATTTAAGATGGAATCAATATAATCATTGAAAGGATGGATTTTTTCAAACAAATCACTGTGCTCGATTTCATAAAAATTCTTGGTATTTTTTAGTTCTTCCTTTGAAATGTTGTTTGCAATTTCTGATAATCTGTCAGTTGTTTCTAAGGGGGCGTCGTTGCCATCAGCTGTAAAAATCTTAATTCCATTGTAAATGGCAGGATTGTGACTTGCAGTTATGGCAACTCCAAAATCTGCTCCCATTAGCTTGGTAGCAAACATAATGAGAGGGGTAGGTGAAGAGCCGTCAATGAATAAAGATTTAATATTGTGGCTTGCTAAAGCCTCTATGAACCAAAAACAGGCCTCCTTAGACAAGAATCTTCTATCATAACCTATAACTACTTTTTTAACTTCCTTCATAGAACTTAAGGCATGCGCTACTCTATGTATATTTTCTCTGGTAAACTTATCACCTATTATTTCGCGCCAACCGCCTGTTCCAAACTGAATCATTTTCCATCCTCCTTGTATATTATTACTAAAGCTTTGATTTATGTATGTAATTAATTTATATCAGAAAGATATTGATTTTCAAGAGATTGCAGAATTTTAAACAAAAATGCAAATTTAAATACTTGTTAGATAGATAATATTTTGATAAGCTGAAAATATAAAAAATGCACAAACGGAGGAAGAAAAATGAAAAAAATTTTTACATCTTTAATGAGCCTTGCACTCGTTGCTTCACTCACAGCTTGCTCAGGCAGTTCAGCAGGTAAGAGTAGCCAGACAGCTTCAGGCAGTGCCGGCTCAGGTAACTCAATCACCGTATATTCACCTCACCCTGCAGAAACAATCAACCTTTTAGTTCAGGAATTTGAAAACAAGACCGGAATTAAGGTGGATATAGTTGCAGCAGGTACAGGAGAACTCCTTAAAAGAGTTGAATCAGAAAAAGACAATCCTTTAGGTGATGTGCTCTGGGGCGGAGGAGCTGAGTCTTTACAGGCTTATGCACAATACTTTGAGCCTTACAAGTCAGGTGAGTTATCAGCTATTGACCCTAAGTATTATGCAAAGGACAATACCTGGACAGGAGAGAGTCCTCTTCCAATGGTTCTTCTTTACAACACTAACCTTGTATCCGATGAGAATGCCATAACGTCTTGGAAGGATATACTTAAGCCTGAATTTAAGGGCAAGATAGCGATGGCAGATCCTGCAAAGAGTGGTTCAGCTTATACAATTCTTGCGACAATGCTTACAGCATACAAGGCTGAGAATGACGGCTGGGATTTTATTAAAGAATTCTATAACAATCTTGACGGCAAGATTTTGTCAAGTTCATCAGGTGTATATAAGGGAGTTGCAGACGGAGAATACGCTGTAGGACTTACACTTGAAAAAGAAGCTATAAAGTATGTAAATGCAGGCTCACCGGTTAAGATGGTTTATCCAAGTGAAGGAACATCTGCAGTTCCTGATGGTGTAGCTATTATTAAGGGTTCAAAGAATATTGAAAATGCGAAGAAATTCGTAGACTTTGCGTTAAGCAAGGAAACACAGTCCATTATGAGCACCCAGCTTAGCAGAAGATCTATAAGAAATGACGTTGAAGCACCTAAGGGACTTGGACCTTTATCAGACATTAAGCTTGTTGACTACGACTTTGACTGGGCATCTGCCAATAAAGAAGATATACTTAATAAGTGGAAAGACGTACTTATTGGAAAGTAAATAGAATTAGCTTTTTATTATATGAGATAATTTAAGCTGCTGTAGGATGTCTGACAAGATATTTTACGGCAGCAATTTTAAAGAGGAGAAATGCATGAGTACAACTGTTAAAATTGAAGATGTAACTAAAAAGTATGGAGATTTCACAGCCATTGATAATATGAATTTTACCATAAAGGATGGTGAATTCTTTACACTTCTTGGGCCTTCAGGCTGCGGCAAGACCACCCTCCTTAGGATGATAGCGGGCTTTAATACCATAGAAGCGGGTAATATATATTTTAACGATAAGATTATCAATAAAACCCCTGCAAATAAACGTGACATAGGAATGGTATTTCAGAATTATGCTATTTTCCCTCATCTTAGCATTTATGAGAATGTTGAGTATGGACTCAAATTAAGAGGCATACCAAAGGCAGAGAGAGAAAAACAGATAGAAGAAGTTCTTAAAATAGTCCGCATAGAGAATCTTAAGGACAGAATGCCTGATAAGCTCTCAGGTGGCCAGCAGCAGAGAGTTGCTCTTGCAAGAGCTATTGTAATCAAACCTAAAATCCTGCTTATGGATGAACCTCTTTCCAATCTGGACGCAAAGCTTCGTGTGGAGATGCGTACTGTAATTAAAAAAATACAGAGACAGCTTAATATTACAACTGTCTACGTAACTCACGATCAGGAAGAGGCTCTTGCAATCAGCGACAGGATTGCGGTTATGAACAAGGGATATATTATGCAGCTTGATACTCCAAGCAGAATATATCAGAAGCCTGCCAATACCTTTGTTGCGGATTTTATTGGAATATCCAATATTTTAGAAGCAGAGGTAAAGGGCGAGAATGCACTTAGAATAGGCAGTTATGAATTTAATGCAAGCTTTAAGTCAGATAGCAGTAAGGTTAAGGTATCCGTTAGACCTGAACATGTAAGAATATCTGAAGATTTGAGCAGGGGAATAGTGGGAAATATAATTCTGTCTACATTTTTAGGTGATTATGTATACTACGAGATACAGCTTGACAATGGAGAGATTATAGAAGCCCATGAATATGCTGAGAACACGCAGAATATAAGAGAAGAAGGAAGGGTAGCAGTTACCTTTGATACAGATAACATCTCTATATTTGACATAAGTGGGGAGGCAAGACTAAATGGATAAAGGGATAAAATTTGATTTTTGGTTTATATGCCGTATCGTTATCTTTGTGCTGTTTGCGTTATTCCTTATGTATCCGTTTATCACGCTTTTCTCAAAGAGTGTGATTGGTTCTGATGGGAATTTTACCTTAGAGAACTTTGCTACATTTTTTCAGTATGAATATTATTACAGTACACTTATGAGGTCACTCACTGTATCGGTGCTTACTACAGTTTTTGCGGTAATCATCGGTGTGCCACTGGCTTATGCGTTTTCCAGATATAAGATATATGGCTCAAAGATAATAAATGTAATGATAATAATGTCACTTATGTCTCCGCCTTTTATAGGTGCATATTCTTGGATTATGTTACTTGGTAGAAACGGAGTAATCACAAAGGGTCTCAATGTACTGGGAATTAATTTTCCTTCCATCTATGGATTTTTGGGAATAATCCTGGTATTTACTTTGAAGCTCTACCCATATATCTTCCTCTATGTGGCAGGTGCCCTAAACAGCATAGACTCATCACTTGAAGAAGCCAGTGAAAATCTCGGAGCCGGCAGGCTTAGAAGATTATTTACGGTTACATTTCCGGTGATAAAGCCTACCATCTTTGCCGGAGCAATCATGGTTTTTATGTCAAGTCTTGCGGACTTTGGTACTCCAATGCTTATAGGTGAGGGATATAAGGTTCTTCCGGTTATGGTTTATGAAGAGTACATGAGTGAAACAGGCGGCAATGCAGGCATGGCGAGTGCGCTCAGTATTATCATCGTGTTATGCTCACTTACGGTTCTTTTAATACAGAAATTCATTGTAAGCCGTAAAAACTATACAATGAGCGCGCTAAGACCGCCTTCAAAGAAGGATTTGCCTAAGACTAAGAAAATTGCTTTGTCATTACTCTTATTTGTCTTTGCGTTTATAACATTTTTACCACAGGTTGTAGTTATTGTGACTTCATTTATCAACACAAATGGACCTGTATTTACGGAAGGCTTTGGACTGGAGAGCTATAAGAGTATTTTCTTTAAGCTTGGACACAATATAGTAAATACTTTTTCATTTTCAACTATTGCAATTTTTGTTATAATACTTTTAAGCGTACTTATTGCGTTTTTAATAACAAAGAGACGTGGAAAGTCTGCAACAATCATGGACATACTTGTAATGTTCCCATACGTTATTCCGGGTGCGGTGCTTGGTATAAGCTTGCTTATAACCTACAATAAAGGACCTATCCTCATAGCAGGAACACCTTTGATTTTGATAATAGCATACATAATAAGAAAGATGCCTTATACGGTAAGGTCTTCAAGTGCTATATTACAGCAGATAGACAGCAGCGTGGAAGAGGCGGCCATAAGCCTTGGAGAAACGCCAATGAAGTCTTTCTTTAAGGTGACTGTAAGGATAATGATGCCTGGTATAGTGAGTGGAGCAATTCTTAGCTGGATAAGCACCATCAATGAATTAAGTTCCAGTATTATGCTTTACACAGGTAAAACAGCTACCATATCAGTTGCCATATATACTGAGGTAGTAAGGGCCAGCTTTGGAACAGCGGCAGCTCTTGCAAGTATACTTACAGTTGCAACTTTGCTTTCTTTCGTGCTTTTCAACATAATAAGTAAGGGTAAAGTATCAGTAGTATAGGAGCAAATATGTTTAGAGAAAAAATCCCAAATAAAAGTTTTAGGAGATATATAACGGTTTGGATATTAATCTTTGCCTTTATCATCATAATACTTTTTGGGATTTTTTCTCTTTTATATTCAGGCATTTCCAGTAAAATGTATGGAATGAAGCATATAGAGGAGATTCTACATATAGCCGGAACTTTGTTTGAAGACTCCTTTGCAGAGTCGAAAAGTTATCTTGACATGTTAGCTGATGACGAGGATGTGAAAAAGGCGGTTAATGGAGGGAATAGCGGCTCTAAAGTTTTAGGAGATAAAGTCTATGGTGGACTGGGGAATATGTATAAATACATTGCAGTACATATACTAAGTATAGACGGTAAAAGAAAGTACTCCACTGATGAAATCCCTGCAATGTATGATTTAGAGAGTTTTGGAGAGTGGGGTGTGCTAAAGAGCGCAAGAGAAGGAAAAGACGATGTTTTAATCCCCAATATGTATATGTGGGAAGACGGGAAAACCAATGCATTTTCACTTACCAGAAGAATATATGATGAAAATGAAATCGTAGGCTTCATCATCGTGGACTTTTCAAGAGAATATATTGAGGGGCTATTCAAGGGCTTGGATTCAAACTACATAGGTATGTTAAAGCTTGCGGTTTTCTCAGAAAATGACTCTGAGATATATAATGATACCAACTTTCAGGGGAAAAATGTGAGGATTAATTCTTTATATTTTGAAAAACATAAAAAGGAAATAGAGAAGACCTATACCTATTCTACATATAAAACTAAAAATGTTATTTTAATGGGGTTTTTGGAAAATGAATATGTGAAGGCGGATACAAAGATGGTGTCTGCGACTGTACTTACAGCCATTGTGACCACCTTAGCGATTGCCTTTGTGATCGTGAGCATACTTGCGGGCAGGATAGTAGAGCCGATAAATATGCTTGCTAAAAAAGTGATGGACATGGATCACAAGATTACAATACCGACAGATACTAGTAACGACATAGAAGAAATACAGAATATTGAAAATGCCTTCTATAATTTACTTGGAAGAATAGACAAATACCACAAAGAAGATATTGAAAAAAGAGAACTGCTTGAGAAAATCGAGGTTAAGGCACTGCAGTCTCAGATAAATCCGCATTTTTTGTATAATACCCTAGACTCTATAAAGTGGGAAGCAAAGTTAAATAAAGTGGATAAGATAGCGAAGATAGTTACTGAGTTTGGCAATATACTAAAGGCAAATATGAATTTTAACGAAACTACAGTCTCTGTCGAAGATGAACTGGGGCTGGTAAAAAGCTACCTCTATATTCAGATGGAGAGATATAAAGACAGATTTGAATTCAAGCTAAATGTGCCGGAGGATATGTATGACTATCATATTCCAAAGCTACTTCTTCAGCCAATCGTTGAAAATGCTATTATACATGGGATGGAGCTTATCATAGAAAAAGGAGTTGTCGAAATAACAGGCCGCAAAGAAGGAGATAATCTCATATTTAATGTGAAGGATAACGGAAACAACTTTGTGGGAGACTTTGATAAAATAGTGAATAATATAGACAGCAACAGCATAGGACTTTATAATGTAAATAAAAGAATAAAGCTATATTACGGTGAGGAATATGGGCTTAGTCTTATAAGTGATGACTGTACCAATATTCAAATTAAGATAAAAAAGGATATAAGGGATAATAATGTATAGAATTGTGGTTGTTGAAGATGAGGAAATAGTTAGAAAAGGCCTTGTAATAACTACAGATTGGGAGAGCTATGATTGTCAGGTCATAGGAGAAGCAAAAAATGGTGGAGAAGGTCTTAGCCTTATAACCAAGCTGAAGCCGGACATAGTTATTACTGACATAAGGATGCCTGTAATGGACGGTTTACAAATGATTGAAAAGGTCTATGAGACCTATATGCCTGTTACAATCATGATTACAGCCTTTAATGAATTTGAATATGCAAAAAGAGGAATAGATTTAAGCGTAAGCGACTACCTCTTAAAGCCTTTTGATGATGTCCAGTTAGATAAGGCACTTAAAAGGGCCATAGAAAAGGTAAATAATAATATTTTACTTTGTAGTGTAAATAAAGAGACGGACAAAGCTGCTCTGATGGAAGAGATAGATAAGAAACTGAGACTTACAGTCAACTCGAAGCATATCAATATCATTAAAGCAATTGAGTATATTAAAGAAAACTATATGAAGGAGATAAACATATTATCTACCTCAGAGTATTTGAAGGTAAGTGAAAGCTATTTAAGTCATTTATTCAAAAAGGAGACAGGCTATACCTTTGTGGAAATACTTACTCTCACAAGGCTTAAAAAAGCCTGTAAGCTGCTTAAAGACCCACAGACCAGAGTATCAGAAGTGGCTTATATGGTAGGATATAGAGACCAGAGGTATTTTGGCAATATATTTAAGAAACATTTTGGGGTGACACCCAATTATTATAAGGAGAGAATGTAATGTATAAAAATATGCTGTTTGATATGGGCAATGTAATTATGGATTTTTCACCTGATTTTATTTTGTCTATGTATACCAAGGACGTAAAGCTGATTAATTACTTAAAATACAAAATCGTCTATACCCGTGCCTGGGCAGATGCGGATAAGGGAGTGCTTGATGAGGAAGAGGTATACGAAGAAATCATAAAGGATTTGGAGGAAAGGTATCACCCGCTTGCAAAGGATGTACTTACAAGCTGGTATGTGCATAAGACTGAGAATGAAGAGATGCTTGAACTTATGAAAGACCTTAAAAATAAGGGATATAAGTTATATCTTTGTTCAAATGCTGCTGAGTCTTTTCATAAATACGAAGATAAGATAGAAGCCTTTAAGCTTTTGGATGCAAAGATAGTGTCTGCCGATATCAGGGAAGTAAAGCCTGACAGGGCATTTTTTGACTATGTACTAAACACCTATAACCTAAAGGCAGAGGAATGCTTTTTCATAGATGATTTGGCAAATAATGTAAAAGGTGCCTACGAATGTGGAATAGACGGCTATCAGTACAATGGTAATGCAGGACTTTTAAGAAAGTTTATGGAGAGGGTTGGAATATTGTAGTTGGCAAAACTACAGCTCTCTGCTATAATTAAGGGAGTAAAATCAACCACTAAAGGAGGAAGAGATATGAAAAGTCATAAGTTTTGGGCAATAGCAACCTGTATTTGTTTTATATTAACTATGTATACAGGATATAAACATAAATAAATTAAGCTAAATTTGTAGAAATATCTCAGGAAAAACCGTCAAAATATAAAATATTGACAAAGAGATAAATTCATAGTATACTCGCTTTATAAATATTGACGGATTGTTACCGAGAGGGCAAAACCAAATTTTACAGACAAATGATAATTTGTCTGTGAAGTTTGGGTTTTTTTATAATCAGGATGTTTAAAGCATATTTTGCCTTTTATACAGTGGAGAAACGATGTGATTATAGAAGGAATTATTAATAATAATGTGGTCAGCTCAAAAGATGATGAAGGCAAAGAAGTAGTTGTCATGGGCAAGGGAATCGGCTTTGGGAAGAAAAAAGGCGATACTTTAAACGAAGCTGATGCAGATAAAATATTTACTATTGAAGATGAGGAAGCCCTTAGGCGGTTTAAGAATCTCCTTACAGGAATTCCCCTAGAATACCTCCAGGTGTCAAATGAGATTATTTCTTTTGCTAAAGAAAGGCTTGATACTGAGCTTCATCCTAATATTTATCTGACGCTTACTGACCACATAAGCTTTGCCATAAGGAGGATAGAAGAGGGACAGGTTTTTCCGATTCCTATGGAAAATGAAATAAGACGATTTTATCCACTTGAATACAGAATAGGCACTCAGGCTGTTTCGCTTATTTACGAAAGACTTGGCTATAAGCTTCCTGTGGATGAAGCTGCGGCCTTAGCCATACATTTTGTAAATGCAGAATTCAACATCAAGGTAAGAGATACCTGGATAATCACCAAGATGATGGGAGATATTCTTAGCCTCATTTCATCAGAGTTTGACTGCTTAAATACTGAATGTGTAGAGGTTGAGAGCTTTGTGGCAGGAATTAAGCTTCTTTGCTATAGACTTGCTATGGCACATCCTATTAGGGAAAAGGGAGATAAAAAGCTTCTCGATTTTATAAAAGATAATTATCCCAAAGAATGGGAAATGGCTAAAAGGGTAAATGACTATGTTATAAAAGAGCACAAATGCCGTTTTACTGAGGAAGAGAAGCTATACTTTGCGGTTCAGTTAAAGAGAATAAACGACTTATTTAATTAAATGGTAAAGGCAGGATAAGGTGTCCTGCACTGAAGGGAGAATTTATGTTTTTTAAGAAAAAAGAACTTGAGCTTGTATCGCCTGTAAAGGGTAAACTTATAAGTATCAAAGATGTGCCTGATGTAACCTTTAGCGAGGAAATGGTAGGAAAGGGAGTGGCAGTTATACCTGAGGAGAACGAGCTTTGCTCCCCTGCAGATGGAACCATAACCACAGTGTTTCCAACCTTACACGCTATAGGACTTACCACAAAAGACGGCATAGATATACTTTTACATATAGGTCTTGATACCGTAAACCTTCAAGGTGAGGGCTTTGAGGTGAAGGTAAAAGAAGGAGATGAGGTTAAGGCAGGCGATTTGCTAGTGGTAGTAGATTTTGAAAAAGTAAAACAGGCGGGCTACAAACTTGAAACTCCTGTTATCATTTGCAATCCTGATGATTGTAAGAAGATTATTTATGCGGATCCTACGTCGGTAAATAAGGGTGATGCAATCATTAAATACACCAAATAATCTATGCATCTCCTACAAAGGTACTTTTACTTAGAAAAGCAGTAAGAAATTTATAAGGAAGGAGGAGAATATGAAGAAGATAAATTATACCGTCACAGCAGAAGCAGGAATACACGCAAGGCCTGCAGGGCTTTTGGTAAAGCAGGCGGCTTCATTTAAGAGTGAAATTACCATACTCAATGAAGAAAGTGGTAAAGAAGCTAACTTAAAAAGGCTGATGGCGGTTATGGCGCTTGGGATAAAGCAGGGCAACAGCGTTGTTGTTACTGTAGAGGGAGAGGATGAAGATGAGGCGTATACAGTACTTGAATCCTTCCTTAAGGAGAACTTTTAATTAAATATTTCTTTGGGTTAATAAAGAAAGGGGAACAAATATTATGATGAAGTATTTGCAAAAATTAGGCCGCTCGTTGATGTTACCTGTTGCCTGCCTTCCTGTAGCGGGAATTCTTATGGGTATAGGTTACGCACTTTCACCACATGTTATGCAGGGTGGTGATATCACAGGAACAGTTGAAATCTTAGGTTTCTTTTTAATCAAAGCAGGTGCAGCCCTCATTGACAATATGTCATGGCTCTTTGCTATAGGTGTTGCAGTTGGTATGGCTGATGATAAGGACGGTACGGCAGGACTTGCAGGTCTTGTATCTTGGCTTATGATGACTACACTTCTTTCATCAGATGCAATTGCCATAATGACACAGGCCAAAGCAAATGTTGCATTTGGTAAGATTCAGAACCAGTTCATAGGTATTTTAGCGGGTATTATAGGTTCAGTTTGCTACAACAAGTTTAAGAACACTAAACTTCCTGATGCACTTGCATTTTTCTCGGGAAAGCGTTCGGTAGCAATAGTTACAGCCATGGTATCGGTAGTGGCATCAGGAATACTCTTCTTTATCTGGCCTGTAATATACGGGGGACTCATTGGCTTTGGTAAGTCAATAGTAAGCCTTGGTGCAGTAGGAGCAGGTATATACGCATTCTTTAACCGTCTCCTCATTCCATTTGGACTTCACCACGCACTTAACTCAGTATTCTGGTTTGATGCGGCTGGTATCAACGACCTTGGTAACTTCTGGGGAAATACTGGTACACTAGGAACTACAGGTATGTATATGTCAGGCTTCTTCCCTTGTATGATGTTTGGTCTCCCAGCGGCTGCTTTTGCGATGATTCGTTCAGCTAAGCCTGAGAAGAAGAAATATGCAGTGTCACTCTTAAGCGCTGCGGCAATCTGTGCATTTATCTGCGGTGTTACAGAGCCTTTCGAATTTGCATTTATGTTCCTTGCGCCGGGTCTTTACTTAATATACGCCATCCTTTACGGTGTATTTACGGTAATTACTGTGGTAGTTGGATTTAGAGCAGGCTTTTCATTCTCAGCAGGCCTCACAGACCTTATATTTAGCTCACAGCTTCCACTTGCACAAAAGACCTGGCTTATCATTCCGTTAGGTATAGCTGCTGCTATCGTATTCTACGCAGTATTTAGATTTGCCATTGTTACATTTAACCTTAAGACACCTGGTAGAGAAGATGATGCAGACAATGCTGAAGAGATGAAGGCAGTTCTTGCCAATGGTGACTTTACAGAGGTTGCAAAGGTAATCCTTGAAGGTCTTGGCGGAAAGGAAAATGTAACTTCAGTTGATAACTGTATTACAAGACTTAGAATTGAGGTTAAGGACTACACAGCAGTTGATGAGAAGAAGATTAAATCAGCAGGAGTTGCAGGTATCATCAGACCTAGCAAGACTTCCGTTCAGGTCGTAATCGGACCTAAGGTTCAGTTTGTAGCTGATGAGGTTAACAGACTTATGTAATTGACTTTAGCTATAAATAGTTGTATCATGTTAGATATTACTATAATACCTTTGGATGAACTTGCAGGTATTGTTAGGAAAGCTAATATTATACAAGGAGAAGAGAAATGGAATTATTGAAGGTTTATGATACTGTAAATAAAACTACAGTAGAGCTTGATGAACAGGGGCTTATCGATACTTTAATCGCAGGCAGACAGGTGGATGTATTTCTTAAAGCAGAAAAGACAGATCCTGATGGATATATGACCTGGAATGAAGAGCACTGGACATCAGTTTCTGACAAGAAGTTTGTACGTTATTACTCAATTAATGGACGTCTTTTAGGCGAATATACAGGCCATAACATCTATGACCTAAAGAATGAATTTAAGCCTTATGAGGCGGTTAAGGTAGAGCTTAGCTAAGCAATATATCAAAGCATAATAATAAAAAGAGGCTGTCAAGCAGAGGTTAGATTGACAGTCTCTTTCTTTGGGATGTGCCCAGTGTCTGTATGCCATTTACACAAGTTGTGCTTCATGACCTGTCCTTCATTAGCACGTAAGGCTTAGTATCCTGAACACTTACATAGGCAGGTCTTATTATCTTGTCGGTGTTTATAAGCTCCTCAAGCCTGTGTGCACTCCAGCCGGTTATCCTTGCACAGGCAAAGATAGGGGTATAGAGCTCAGGAGGAAGACCAAGCATATGATATACAAGACCGCTGTAGAAGTCGATATTGGCACTTACTCCCTTGTAGATATGTCTCTCCTCACCAATTATCTTAGGTGCAAGCCTTTCAACCATACTGTAGAGAGCATAGTCAGCATCATTTCCCTTAGATTTTGCAAGCCTTTCCACATAGCCCTTGAAGATATTTGCCCTCGGGTCAGAGATTGAATAAACCGCATGTCCCATACCATAAATAAGTCCCTTTTTATCAAAGGCCTCCTTGTGGAGAAGCTTTCTAAGGTATAAGCCGACCTCTTCTTCGTCTTTAAGGTCTTTCACATTCTTCTTTAGGTCTTCAAACATACCCATAACCTTGATATTTGCACCGCCATGCTTAGGGCCTTTAAGGGAGCCTAGGGCAGCGGCTATGGCTGAGTAGGTATCGGTTCCTGAGGATGTTACTACATGTGTAGTAAAGGTAGAGTTGTTACCACCGCCGTGCTCCATATGTAGTACAAGGGCAAGGTCAAGTACAGTAGCCTCTATTGAGGTATATTTTTTATCAGGTCGAAGGAGCCTTAGTATGTTCTCAGCCGTAGAAAGTGACTTCTCAGGCTGATGGATGTAGAGGCTCTTTCCGTTATTGTAGTGATTGTGTGCATGGTAGCCGTACACCGAAAGCATAGGAAAGACTGCTATGAGGTTGAGGCATTGGCGCATTACATTTGGCAGTGAAATATCGTCAGCAAGAGAGTCATAAGAATAAAGGGTAAGCACACTTCTTGCCAAAGTATTCATCATGTCCTTGCTTGGAGCTTTCATAATAACGTCCCTTACGAAATTGCGTGGGAGTGCCCTCTGATGTGCAAGCTCCTTTATAAAGTCAGTAAGCTCTACTTCTGTAGGAAGCTTACCGTAGAGAAGGAGATAGGTCATCTCTTCAAAGCCAAAGCGCTTCTCACCTATAAAGCCGTCAGTAAGCTCGTGTATATCTATACCGCGGTAATACAGCTCGCCTTCACAGGGAGTTTTAACTCCATCAACCATCTTAAAAGAGTTGATGGTCGATATCTTGGTAAGTCCTGCCCTGACCCCGGCACCGTTTATATCACGAAGTCCACGCTTGATGTCAAGCTCCCTGTATAAATCTGCATTGATTCTTGAGTTCTCAAGACAAACTTCGGTAAGTCTTTCAATTCCGGGTGTAATACTTAGTTTATAAGCCAATTGACTACCTCCTTTTCCCAAACTCTGTATAACGTAATAGTAAATAGAACAGCAAAACGCTTGTAGCAAGTGTATGTGTGATAATAAATTTTCATCATTATACACGAAAACGCCAACTATGTATATGAAAATGAATTTGATATAACTAAAATCTATAACAAAGTATTGATTTAATGTATTTGTAATATCAAAACTTTTAGTATAGAATAAGTCACACAGAAAGCAAATACAAATCGGGAGTCAAAGTGCAAATGGTATTTGTAAGGCTGTATAATTGCAGGTCAAATATTTTGGCAGGCTAATCTAAAAGAAAAGAGGAGAAAATATATGAAGAAGAATGGTGTTAAAAAATTAGGTGCTTTAGTTCTTTCAGGAATTTTAGCAGTATCACTTGTAGGTTGTGGAGCAGCAGGAGGTGCGAAGAGCGATGATAAGGAAATATCTATCGGTGTAACCCCTGTTCCTCATCAGGAGATAGTTAAGGGTGCTATAGTACCTATCCTTGAGAAAGAAGGATACAAGGTAAAGGTAGTAGAGTTTAACGACTATGTTCAGCCAAATACAGCTGTTCAGGAGGGTGAGCTTGATGCCAACTACTATCAGACAACCAGATATATGGAGAATGATAACAAGGAAAGAAAGCTCAATCTTGTATCAATAGCAGAGATTCACCTTGAGCCTATGGGACTTTACTCAAAGAAAATAAAAGATATCAAGGAATTAAAGGATGGTGCAACTATAGCTATACCAAATGATGGTTCAAATGAGTCAAGGGCACTTGCTCTCTTAGCTGATAATGGACTTATAAAGCTTAAAGAGACAGAAGACCTTTATAACCTTACAAGCATTGAAGAGAACCCTCATAACTTCAAGTTCTCAGAGGTTGAAGCAGCGAGTCTTCCTGTTACCTTAAGTGATGTTGACGCTGCGGTAATCAATGGTAACTATGCGCTTGGTGCAGGTCTTAATCCTAAGAGTGACTCCCTCATCCTTGAAAGCACAGACTCAGCATCTATCAAGCAGTACTTCAATGACTTAGTAGTAAAGAGCGGAAACGAGAACTTAGAGAAGATTCAGGCTCTTAAGAAGGCGTTTACTTCTGATGAAGTAAAGAAGTTTATTGAAGAGAAGTATCAGGGTTCAGTAATCCCTGCATTCTAAAAATAAATAAAACCCATACCGGGTACATATGAAGATAGGTTATGCTTTCACTGTATACTATTCCAAATGGAAGGGGTATGTAGGGAAGGTGTGACCTATCTATACGACTTTTTACTATGATGTGGGTGTCAAAAGTATTTGACACCCATTGATACAGGATTGCTACAGCGTAGCTTTAGCAATCCTTGCAAAGAAACGTCAATCCTGTATCACGGATTGATACGAGATTTTGACGGCTTTGTCATATTGTTATGCTATATAAGAGAGATGGAGAGAAAATGATAACAGTTGAACATTTGGAGAAAAACTACGGGGAAGTGAAGGTGCTTAGCGATGTGAGCCTCAACATCGAAGATGGCACAGTCTACGGCATAATAGGTCATAGTGGAGCAGGGAAATCTACCTTGCTTCGCTGCCTTAACGGTCTTGAGAAATTCAGCTCGGGAAGCGTACAGGTTCTTGGCAGAAAAATAGAGGAGCTTGATACTGCAAAGATTAACAGCCTAAGAAAAGAAGTCAGCATGATATTTCAGAACTTCAACCTTCTTTCACGTAAAAATGTGTATGAAAATGTGGCTCTGCCTCTGGTATTTGAGGGAAAGAAGGAAAAATCTCCTGAAGTTAGGGAGAGAGTTACTAAGATGCTTGAGCTCGTGGGTCTTTCTGATAAAACCTATAAGAGGCCTTCAGAACTTTCAGGTGGACAGAAACAGAGAGTAGCCATAGCAAGGGCGCTAATCCTTAATCCCAAGGTACTTCTATGTGATGAGGCAACCTCAGCCCTAGACCCAATGACCACAAGGGAAATCCTTGATTTACTTAAGCATATAAATAAAGAGCTTGGAATTACCATCATAGTTGTAACTCATCAGATGGACGTAGTTAAGCAGATATGTGAGAGAGTAGCATTTCTTAAAGACGGCAAGATGGTGGCAGAGGGAAGGCCTGAGGATATTTTCATTAATCCTGACAAGAATGTGAAGGCATTTCTTGGAGAAAACCTTGATATGCTTCCAAGTGGCGGCATAAATATGCATATTTTCTTTGACAATGAAACTGCTGATAAGCCTGTGATTGCTATGATGGCAAAGGAATTAGGAGTGGAAGCCTCTATTATATGGGCCAGGCTTGACGATTTTAGGGGAACTGTGCTTGGAAGTCTTACTGTTCAGATAAAGGAAGAGGAGAAGGACAAGGTCTTTGCCTTCCTTAAAGAACAGGGTGTGAAATGGGAGGTAATCTGATGTTAGATATTATACTTAAAGCCTGTGGAGAGACACTTTACATGAGTTTCTTTGCCACATTGTTTGCTGTGATTTTAGGCTTCATACCGGCGGGCATCCTTACCTTAACTGCCGGCGATGGACTTAAGCCCAATAAGGTAGTGTACGGTGTACTGGATTTTGTTGTAAATGTATTTAGAAGTTTTCCTTTCATCATACTTATGGTTATTCTGATACCCATAACAAGGTTTATAGCTGGGAAGGCGATAGGAACAACGGCTGCAATTGTGCCTCTTACTATAGCCACCATACCTTTTGTAGCAAGAGTAATAGAAACAGCCATGAGAAGCGTAGACAAGGGAGTTATTGAGGCTGCAAAGAGTATGGGAGCGACTGATATGCAGATAGTGACCAAGGTAATCATAAAGGAAGCAATCCCAGGTATAATCTCTGGAATTATCTTAACATCCATATCAGTAGTAGGATACTCTGCTATGGGAGGAGCCCTTGGTGCAGGAGGACTTGGTGACGTGGCCATCCGCTACGGTTATCAGGCTTGGAATATAAATTACCTTGTTATTACAAGTTTGATTTTGGTTATATTCGTACAGATTATCCAGTTTGCCGGTAATAAGATATATAACAAACTTTCATAGCAGAAGATTTGCTTTAGCATAATAAAGCACTATACAATTCGTGTAAGTTATAGTAGAATAAGTCTCAACTCGGCGTTGTATGAACAAAGGGTTGAGATATTTTTATGATATGGCAGGAAAATGATATGGAGATGAATATGAATTTTAAGAGGAAATTACCTGTACCAAAAGAACTTAAGGAAGAATACCCTATTACAGAGGAAATGGGAGAGATAGTTAAGAAGAGGGATAAGGCTGTAAGTGACATAATCACAGGAGAAGATGACAGGATGCTTCTTGTGATAGGACCTTGTTCAGCTGACCACGAAGATCCTGTTATAGACTATATATCAAGACTTGCCAAAGTTCAGGAAAAGGTAAAGGACAAGATATTTATCGTGCCAAGAATATATACCAACAAGCCTAGGACGGTCGGCACAGGCTATAAGGGCATGCTCCACCAGCCTGATCCTGAGAAGGGTGAAGATATGCTAAAAGGTGTAATAGCTATCAGAAATCTTCACATAAGGGCAATTCGGGATACGGGCTTTACCTGTGCAGATGAGATGCTTTATCCTGAAAATCACAGATATCTTTCGGATGTATTAAACTATGTTGCAATAGGTGCAAGGAGTGTGGAGAATCAGGGACACAGGCTTACAGCCTCAGGTATAGAAGGAGCAGTAGGAATGAAGAATCCTACAGGTGGTGATTTAACCGTCATGATGAACTCTGTAGTAGCTGCACATAGCGCGCATACATTTCTGTATAGAGGCTGGGAGGTAGAGTCAACAGGCAATCCTCTTGCTCATACCATACTCCGTGGTGCGGTAGACAAGTATGGTAGAAACATACCTAACTATCACTATGAAGACCTTCAGGAAGTAATAAGGCTCTATGCAGAGCGTGACCTTGCAAACCCTGCTATTGTGGTGGATACCAATCATTCAAACTCAGGTAAGCAGTATATGGAGCAGATTCGTATAAGCAAGGACGTACTTCACAGCAGAAATGTATCAGCGGACATAAGGAAGATAGTCAAGGGACTGATGATAGAGAGCTATATTGAAGACGGCAGCCAGAAAGAAAATGAGCATGTATATGGTAAGTCTATCACCGACCCTTGCCTTGGCTGGGAGAAAACCGAAAAACTTATTTATGAATTAGCAGATATGTGGTAGACATTACTACAAACGTAGAAAGCATGAAAATCTTAAGAGCCAAAGTGCGTAGGGGTTTTCATGCTTTTTACACGCAAACGATATGAGTATACAGTATTTTGTAAGGTAAGATAAATGTATAGTTTTTTACAAAACAATATGAACAAGCTGCTTTTTTACTATATAAAATAAGCGGATTAAAGAAAAAAATGGAGTTTAAGTTTAATATGAATGTGGTTTCAAGAAAAATTTCGTACTTATTACTTCTTATTGCGGTCACAGTTTTAGCCTCATGCGATAAGCAGAAAGACAAAATCGAAGGAAACGGTATATTAGAGACTAAAAGCAAAGAGATGAGCAGCCAAAGTAAAGCTTCAGATTTAGAAAAAAGTGAAGCTTCAGAAAGTGAAATATTTGCGCTTGATACGGCTATAAATCTTAAGGTTTATGGGAGTAAAAGAGTGGAGGTACTAAAGAAGCTTGAGGATAAAATCAACGAACTTGATGATATGCTTAGTACAGGCAAAGAAACCAGCGAGGTATCAAGGCTTAATAGGAGTGGGGAGGCAGTGCTTTCTCCGACTATGGCTAATCTTATAAAGAGGTCTAAAGCTATCTATAATAAGACAGACGGACTCTTTGACATAACTATATACCCGCTTATGGAACTGTGGGGCTTTCCTACCAAGAATTACAAAGTTCCATCAGGAAAAGAAATAGCAGAGAAACTTAAGCTTGTTGGCTTCGATAAAATTGACTTTAACGAAGAGACAAGGAAAATATCGTTTAAGAGAAAAGGAATGGAGATAGACTTCGGTGGAATAGGTAAGGGCTATATTACTGATGAACTGGTTAAAATATTAACCGATGAGAAGGTTGAATCAGCCATCATCAACTTAGGGGGCAATGTATTCGGATTTCGTAAAAAGCCTGATGGCTCACTTTGGAATATCGCAATAAGGGATCCTAATGAGCCTGATAAGTACATGGCAGCAATTAGGCTTGAAGATAGTGCTGTTATTACCTCGGGAGGCTATGAGAGATATTTTGAAGAAAATGGGATTATATATCACCACATCCTAGACCCGAGGACTGGCAAGCCAAGCGATAGCGGGCTAAAGTCAGTCAGTATAATAAGTAAAGACGGGACCTTGGCAGATGCACTTTCTACAAGCCTCTTTATAATGGGTGAGGAGAAGGCGGTCAAATACTGGAAGGAAAACGGCAATGATTTTGACATTCTGCTTATGACAAAGGATAACAGGCTCCTTGTAAGTGCAGGAATTAAAGATAAGATTATATCAGACAATTACAAGATAGAGGTAATAAACAAATAAATTAGTTGAAAATAGTGTGAAATAGTCTGCAAATTTATAAAAATTTTTTGTGAAAAAATGCAGATTTTTAAGCTATTTACCAAAAACCTTGCTAAATATTTAAATTTAGGTTATAGTCTATACAGAGAAAGTGCTATTATAACTTTGGAGGATGAAAGTGAGTAAATACGAGAAGAGTGCTGTCTTTGATTTCATACTTGTCATAGTTTTGTTTATTTTTATGGGTGTTGTCGTATTTATGAAAGTAGACAACTCAATTTATAAGACTAGAGATGAAAGGAGTCTCGAGGACTTTTCAACCGCTTGGCATACAGATAAGGGCAAAGAAGTATCCTTAGAAGATGTAGGTGAAAAGGCTGAAAGGAACACTTTGGGTGAACTTGAGATTAATCTTTATCATACTTTTCCTGCATATTTAGTGAGTGATACAATACTTAACTTTAGAACAAAAAATATAAAATTTCAGGTTAGTATTGGCGATAAAATAATATATAATTTTATGCCTGATGACCAACAGGTTCTCTCTAGGGGCAATGGAAGTACTTTTCACAGAATTGATATAAAGACGGATGATGCCGGTAAAGAGATAGGGCTGAAGATTTTTCCTATCTATAAAGATAGAAGCAGCCGTATAACAAGCATGTATTTGGGAAGATCCTGGGACTACTTTGGTAAGATACTGGATGAGAATTTTTGGAGTTTCCAGTTTAGTATAATTACAATTTTGATTGGAGTAATGCTTGTAACCATTTCATTTCTATCAAAGCTTGATAGCGGACATAATGAAAGAAATAGGATGTTAGGTGTGTTTACGGTATGTATGGGATTGTGGGTGATGTGCGAGACACTGATGCCGCAGTTTATGTTTGGACATTCTTCTCAGTTTAATGAGATAAACCACTTGTTGCTTATTTTCATGCCTTATTTTTTCATAAGCTATGTCTATCAGGATTTGGAATACAGTAGAGATTATATTTTAAAGATTTCATTTGTATTAACTGTAATTGAGCTTATTTTGATTAGCGGACTAAGCATTATGGGAGTAATGGATTCACACGAGTCGCTGTTTATAGTTCATATCGGCATTGCGATTACGATTTTACTGATATTACTTGCGATTTATGACAACGTTACGTATTGTAAAAAGAATAAAATCAAGGGTCATACTGTAACCTTGGTTGTTACACTTGGAGTATTTTTAATAAGTATAATATGGGATATGATTAGTTATTACAAGAGTTACAGCATCAGAGATGGAGGCTCTCTAATGAGAACTGCTATTCTTATTGGTGTTGTGATACTTGCAGTAGATTCGCTTTGCAAATTATTTGAAGGAATTAAAGAAACAGAGTTATCCAACAAGGTATTTGAAATCAAATACAAAGATGCACTCACAGGACTTGCCAATAGAAATGCGTATGAGTTAAAAGAAAAAGAAATACAGGAAAAACTTGATAAAGGCGAGATTGATGAGCTTCTTATATGCAAGTTCGATATGAACGACCTAAGGAAAATAAATGATAATTACGGACATTCTTATGGTGACCGCCACATCGTAAAATGTGCCGAGATTATAAATCAATCATTTGGGAAAAGCGGATATACTTTCAGAGTAGACGGTGATGAGTTTGCGGTCTTTGTAATTGGAGATGGTGTTGAGTATATCTACGAGAGAGGGATTCTAAGACTAAAGGAACTTGAAAGAGAGTTCAATAGGACTCCGAATCTCCTTGCCCCACTTCGTATTGGCTACGGTCATGTCATTTACAACAGTGATACATTTGGAACTGTTGAAAAAGCTGTGAGTGGAGCTGATAAGAAGATGTACGAATGTAAAGATATGATAAAGAAAGGAGCAATAGTCTAATGGAAATTAGGGATAGATTTGAAAAATTATCAGCCAAGCTTTATGGGAGGCCAATAAGACAGTGTACGGAGGCAGAGCTTTTTCATACATTGTTGGTTCTTACAAAGGAGCTTATAGCTGATAAGAAGCAGATTACGGGAGAAAGGAAGCTCTACTATATTTCTGCAGAATTTCTTATAGGCAAACTGCTTAGCAACAATCTTATAAATTTAGGCGTATATGACGAAATAGACAGCATATTAAAGGAATCAGGCAAGAGCCTCTCAATGATAGAGGATATAGAGCCTGAGCCATCACTTGGAAATGGCGGGCTTGGAAGACTTGCTGCCTGCTTTCTTGACTCAATTGCGAGCCTTGGACTGAACGGCTGCGGTGTTGGCCTTTTGTACCACTTTGGTTTATTTAAGCAGTCATTTCACAATCACCTCCAGTGTGCAAATAAAAATGAGTGGATTACAGACAAATCCTGGCTTACAAAGACTGACTTAAGTTTCGATGTTAAATTCGGTGACAGAACAGTTAGATCTACCATGTACGATATAGATGTAGTTGGATACGAGAATGGAATCGGCAAGCTTCATCTATTCGATGTGAATTCTGTAGATGAGAGTATTGTAGGAAATGGAATTGACTTTGACAAAAATAACATAGAGAAAAACTTAACCCTTTTCCTCTATCCGGATGACTCAGACGAGGCAGGACACCTTCTTCGTATCTATCAGCAGTACTTTATGGTAAGTAATGCCGCAAGACTCATCATAAAGGATATGAAGGATGCGGGACATGATTTACATGACCTTAATAAGTATGCAGTAGTTCAGATTAACGATACACACCCTACAATGGTTATTCCTGAGCTTATCAGAATCCTTACTCAGGAAGAGTATTTCACTATGGACGATGCAGTTGAAGTGGTAAGCAAGACCTGTGCTTACACCAACCATACCATCCTTGCTGAGGCACTTGAGAAATGGCCTCTAAGATATCTTGAAAAGGTCGTTCCTATGCTTGTGCCAATTATCAAGGAGCTTAACAACAGAATAAGAAAAGTAAATCCTGATCCTGTCATTCAGATAATTGATGACGAGAACAGAGTACATATGGCTCATATCGACATTCATTTTGGCTTCTCAACCAATGGTGTTGCGGCCATCCACACAGAGATACTTAAGGACTCTGAGCTTAATCATTTTTATAAGCTCTATCCTGAGAGATTTAACAACAAAACAAACGGTATTACCTTTAGAAGATGGTTGCTTTCCTGTAACCATGGGCTTGCGAGGCTCTTAGATGAGACAATCGGCACAGGCTATAGAAAGGATGCCTCTGAACTTAAGAAGCTCTTAGAACATAAGGATGACCAGAACTTCCTTGACAAGCTTGATGAAGTTAAGAAAGCCAATAAACAGGCGCTTGCAGACTATGTAAAGAAGATGGAGGGAGTGGATATTGATCCTAACTCTGTATTTGATGTGCAGGTAAAGCGTCTTCACGAGTATAAGCGTCAGCAGATGAATGCACTCTACATCATACACAAGTACCTTGAGATCAAGGCAGGTAAAAAGCCTGAGACTCCTGTTACCTGCATCTTCGGTGCAAAGGCAGCCCCTGCTTATGTGATAGCTAAGGACATCATCCACCTCATCCTTGTACTTGCTGAGATAATCAACAAGGATCCTGAGGTTAGCCCATATCTTAAGGTGGTTATGGTTTCAAACTACAATGTAAGCTATGCAGAGAAGATTATTCCTGCCTGCGATATATCTGAGCAGATTTCTCTTGCGTCCAAGGAGGCAAGTGGAACTTCTAACATGAAGTTTATGCTTAACGGTGCTATTACTCTTGGAACAGATGACGGTGCCAATGTAGAGATACACGACTTTGTAGGAGATGATAACATCTACATCTTTGGTGCGAAGTCTGATGAGGTAATTGAGCACTATAAGAAGGCTGATTATGTGTCTCGTGACATTTACAACAAGTCAAAGGTGGTAAAAGATGCAGTTGACTTCATCGTAAGTGATACGGTTATGAAGGTTGGTAACAAAGAGAATCTTGAAAGACTTTATAATGACCTTATAAATAAGGACTGGTTTATGGCTCTCCTTGATCTCGAGGCCTATATTGCTAAGAAGGACGAGATACTTAAGGATTATGCAGACAGAGAGAAATGGAAGAAAATGGTAGTTGTTAACATTGCAAATGCCGGTTTCTTCTCATCTGACAGAACGATAGAAGAATATAATAGAGATATTTGGAAACTTAGATAGTTTCAGGTAACACATAACCTGGTGCCAAAAGCTTGAATACTGTTTTATTATGTTAAAATGGATTTCAGATTTTGGCACCTGCCTTATAAAACGTAAATATCGGAGAGAGGATATATTATGAGAAGTTGCGGAGTACTTTTACCGGTTAGTTCATTACCATCTGAGTACGGCATTGGCTGTTTTTCAAAAGAGGCATACGAATTTGTGGATAAGCTTTCTGAGGCAGGGCAGGGATACTGGCAGATACTGCCGCTTGGACCAACCAGCTACGGAGACAGTCCATATCAGTCATTCTCAACCTATGCGGGCAATCCTTACTTTGTTGACCTTGAAGAACTTAAGAATCTGGGGCTTATAAAAGAAGCTGAGCTTAAAAAGTTTAACTTTGGTAAGAATGCAAAGTATGTAGATTATGCGAAGGTATATAATTCAAGATTTAAGGCACTCAAGATAGCCTTTGAGAATGCTAAGAAGCTTCTTAAAGCAGGTAAACTAAAGATAGAAGGTGGACAGAGCTTTGAAGCATTTAAGAAGGCTAACAGCCTTTGGCTGCCTGACTATTCACTTTTTATGGCTATTAAGGACTCGCTTGGCGGTATAGCTTGGAATGAATGGGAGGAAGGACTTAGACTTCGTAAGGCTGCTACACTTAAGAAATATAAGGACAAGCTCGCTGATGAAGTTGAATTCTACGCATTTATACAGTGGATGTTTGACATACAGTGGAAGAAGCTTAAAAAGTATGCCAATGAAAAGGGAATTAAGATAATAGGTGATGTGCCTATCTATGTTGCCTTTGACTCTGCTGATGCTTGGGCAAGCCCTGAGCTTTTCCAGTTTGATGAGAAATTCACTCCTATAGCTGTTGCAGGCTGCCCGCCTGACGCATTTTCAGCAACGGGCCAGCTCTGGGGCAATCCTCTCTATGACTGGGATTATCACAAGAAGACAGGCTACGAATGGTGGATGAAGCGTATGGCAAGGGCATTTGACCTTTACGATACTGTAAGAATAGACCACTTTAGAGGCTTTGATACCTATTATTCCATTCCTTACGGAAGAAAAGACGCTGTAGTTGGTAAATGGAAGAAGGGCGCGGGCTTTGCACTCTTTGCAAGGATGAAGGAAGTGCTTGGAGAGGTGGATGTGATAGCTGAGGACCTTGGATACCTTACTCCTTCAGTAATTAAGCTTGTGAAGCGTACAGGGTATCCGGGAATGAAGGTAATCCACTTTGCGTTCTACGGTGGTGGAGAAACTACCTACCTCCCACATAATCATGTGGCAAATTCAGTTGTGTATACCGGAACCCACGATAATGACACCACTCTTGGCTGGTACCGTTCTTTAACCAAGAAGGTAAGAGATTACACGAGAGAGTATCTTAATATCCGGACTGAGGATGAAAATGAAATTGTATGGGATATTATAAGAAGTGCGTATATGAGTGTGGGCAACCTTGCCATCATTCCTATGCAGGACTTCCTATGCCTCGGAAGTGAAGCAAGAATTAATATTCCTTCTACACTTGGAGGTAACTGGGAGTGGAGAATGGGTAAGAAGGACTTTACTGCAAAGCTTGCAAAGAGAATGAAAAAGCTTGCCATAACCTATGGCAGAGCAGCTGATGAGACTAAAGTTAAGTAAGGAGAATGAATGAATCCATTCACAATGTTAAAGTATAAATCACAGCTAGAGGGTAATCACCCAAAGGCTGCAGAATTTGTAAAAAGAGTTATATTGACCGGCCTTCCCGAAGGCACTATAGTAGAGGTGTCCATAACCAAACCGGGTGAAGAAACCAAGACTACCAATGTTAAAGTGACCAGGGAAGACATCGAGCTTTTTGATGAAGCAAGGAAGAGTAAGGGAAAATAAAACTATCTGGAATTGTACCAAAGGGGAGAGAGACCTAAGTCTTTTTCCTCTTTTTCTTGTATTTTTTAATGAACTGTGATATTATTAATTTGTTATTTGATTCTGGTTTTTAATTGACTAATTCTTGGATTTCGTTTCAGAAATCAAAAATCACACTAATTATGAAATGTCAGGGATATTTTCGTGGCTTATTTTTTGTACCCAAGATGCAGCAACTTCCTAAATATTTTTTATTTAGGGTAACTTATTGTGTAATATATGGAAAAGAGGTAAAATGAAAGAGAAAGATATAACAGAGAAGAAACTGCTTAGCTATAATGATGTATTTGCAGATGTTATAAACGGAACTATCTTTGAAGGGAAGGAAGTAGTAAAAAGTGAAGAATTAACTGATGCAAATCCAGTCACGCAATTTAAGGATGATAAAAATACCCACCGTGAGCAAATACGTGACGTTGCCAAATTATGGGAGAAAAAAGGTGTAATTTTTTCATTTATTGGCATAGAAAATCAAACAAGCTTAGATAGGGATATGATATTAAGAGTGATTTCCTATGATGGAGCGACTTATAAGAATCAAATTGGTAATGAGCAAATTTATCCGGTCTTTACAATTGTAATATATTGGGGTAAAAATGAATGGAAGGCGCCAACAACTCTCAAGGAAAGAATTGAATGTTCCGAAGAAATTTTGGATATAGTATCAGATTATAAATTTAAGCTAATAGACATGGCAAGACTTTCAGATGAAGAGATAGACAAATTTAGAGATGATTTTAAGTTTATCGCAGGGATTTTATCTAAGAAGAGAGACTATAGACCTCACAACGTGGATGTTAAGCATCCGGAGGAAGTATTAGATCTACTTGATGCGGTATTAGGTGATGACAGGTTTAAGCAGATGAAAAGTGAAATTGTACGAATCAAAACAGAAGGGAGAGAGGTTGATATGTGTGAATTTTTAGACGAACTTGAGAAGAGAGGAATGGAAAAAGGAATAGAACAAGGAATGGAGAAAGGTGAAGAACAGGCGACATTCCGCATAGCAAAGAATTTTAAGGACAGTAAGGTTGACATAGAGGTTATAGTGAAGGCAACGGGACTTACAAAGGAGCAGGTAGAAGCACTGTAATAAGTGATTTTTATTTTCCAAATCAAATATTTGTGATATACTATTATTGCATCAAATTAAGTGGAGGTGTTTATGGCTATAGAGCAGGAAGAGAACTTACCTTATATGGTGATTCCCGTTGATATGGAAGACGGAACCCAGATAGAATGTGAAGTACTTGCTATCTTTCCGGTAGAGGGTAAGCAGTACATCGCCCTTATTGATAAAGACAATGACGACAGCGATATATGGCTGTATAGATTTGTCCCGGTTGGGGATGAAGAATTCAACATAGAGGATATCGAGGACGATAAGGAATTTGAGTTGGTGGAGGATGCCTTTAACAAAATGGTGGAGTCTGCTGAAATAGATGCTGTAATAGACGAAAAAGAGTAAAATATGCAATTTCTAGAGGGATTGCTAAGATATATAGGAGATAAGAAAATGAAACAGGTAAGAACAAGGTACGCACCAAGTCCAACAGGAAGAATGCACGTAGGTAACCTAAGAACAGCTCTTTATGAGTTCCTCATAGCTAAGCATGCAGGAGGCTCATTTTTACTTAGGATAGAGGATACAGACAGAGAAAGATTTGTACCGGGAGCCCTTGACATCATTTACAAGACAATGAAGGAGACGGGACTAAAGCATGATGAAGGCCCGGATATAGGCGGTGATTGCGGTCCTTATGTGCAGAGTGAGAGGCAGGCTACAGGAATCTATCTAAAGTATGCCAAAGAGCTCATAGAAAAGGGTGAGGCCTATTACTGCTTCTGTGACAAGGAAAGGCTTGAAAGCCTTAAGCAGACTATAGACGGGAAAGAGGTTATGGTCTATGACAAGCATTGCCTACACCTCTCTAAGGAAGAAATAGAGAAAAACCTGGCTGAGGGCAAGCCTTATGTCATCAGACAGAATATTCCAAGAGAGGGTACTACCACATTTAAGGATGAGGTATATGGAGAGATAACAGCTCCAAACTCAGAGCTTGATGACCAGATTCTTATTAAGTCTGATGGCTACCCTACCTACAATTTCGCCAATGTAGTGGATGACCACCTTATGGGAATCACACATGTAGTACGTGGAAATGAGTATCTTTCATCTACGCCTAAGTACAACAGGCTCTACGAAGCATTTGGCTGGGAAATCCCTACCTACATCCACTGCCCGCTTATTACCAATGAAGAGCATCAGAAGCTATCAAAGCGCAGCGGACACAGCTCTTATGAAGACCTTATCGAGCAGGGCTTTGTACCAGAGGCAGTTGTAAACTTCATAGCACTTCTTGGCTGGAGCGCTGAGAGCGGAACTGAGATATTTGACCTGGAAGGTCTAATCAGAGAGTTTGATTATACCAGAATAAATAAGTCGCCTGCTGTATTTGATATGGTTAAGCTCCGCTGGATGAACGGAGAGTACCTTAAGGCTATGGACCTTGACAAGTTCTATGAGCTCGCTCTTCCATACATCAAAGAGGTGATTACAAAAGACCTCGACCTTAAGAAAATAGCTGAGCTTGTGAAGACAAGAATCGAAGTATTGCCTGACCTTAAGGAGCATATTGACTTCTTTGAGGAGCTTCCAGACTATGATATAGCTATGTATACTCACAAGAAAATGAAGACAACCTCTGAGAGCTCGCTTGCAGTTCTTCGTGACCTCCTTCCACTTCTTGAGGCAAGCAACGATTACACAAGAGAAGGTGTTGAGGCTGTACTTATGGGCTACATACAGGATAAAGGTATCAAGAACGGTCAGGGACTCTGGCCAATAAGAACCGCTGTTTCAGGCAAACAGATGACACCTGGCGGGGCTTATGAGATAATGGAGATTCTTGGAAAAGAAGAGAGTTTAAGAAGAGTTAGGATAGGTATAGAAAAGCTCAGTAAGGCTGTTGAAGGCTAATTTAGGAGGAAGTGTGGAGTACAGTAAGCCACAGTTAGAAGCAGTAAGACACGTAGATGGCCCTATGATGGTGCTTGCAGGGCCGGGCTCAGGAAAAACAGCAGTAATTACTGGAAGGGTGCGCTATCTTCTTGAAGAGATGAAGATTGCCCCTCAGACCATCCTTGTTATAACCTTCACAAAGGCGGCTGCTACAGAGATGAGGGAGCGCTTTGTAAAACTAATGGGAGAGTCAAAGGGAGTGCAGTTTGCCACCTTTCATTCGATATTTTTTATGATATTAAGAGTTTCTTATGGTTACGGAGTAGACCGGATAATTAGTGAGGAAATGACGAGGAATTTCCTAAAAGAAAAAATAAGAACACTGGACCTTGAAGAAGGGGATGAAAAGGATTTTATCAAAAATGTAATTGGAGAGATAAGCAGGGTAAAATCAGAGGGAGTGGATATAGAAAACTATTATTCCATAAGCTGTCCGGAGGAAGCCTTTAGGGATATATTCAGGTCTTATGAGGCCTTCATGAAAGAGAGAGGGCTGATTGACTTTGATGATATGATGATACTCTGTGACAAGCTTTTTAGTGATTATCCTCATATCCTTGAGGCTTGGCAGAGTAAGTTTACATACATCCTCATAGATGAATTTCAGGATGTGTCGAGGCTTCAATTTGAGCTTGTAAGCAAGATGGCAAAGCCCCTTAACAACATTTTTATAGTGGGAGATGACGACCAGAGTATATACCGCTTCAGAGGTGCAAAGCCTGAGATTATGCTGGGCTTTGAGAAGATATATCCGAATTGCAAAAAGGTTATATTAAATGAAAACTACCGTTCTACAGAAGCTATTCTTAACTTCGCAGGGAGCGTGATACATAAAAATAAACAGCGTTTTGACAAGAAAATAGTGGCTGCAAAGGGCGTGGCGGGAAGTCTGCCTGTGATAAAGAGCTTTCCGGATAGAAGAACTGAGGATACTGCCATAGTAAAGGATATAATAAAGTCTCACGAGGCTGGAATACCATTTTCTGAAATGGCCATTGTATATAGGACAAATGTGGCGGCAAGGCCTGTAGTTACAAAGCTTATAGAGTACAACATTCCATTCATTATGAAGGAGATGGCTCCAAGCATTTACAACCATTTTATAGCTAAAAATATAATGGACTACCTTGAAATAGCTAACGGAGACAGGTCAAGGAGCAGATTCTTAAATATAATGAACCGCCCAAACCGCTATCTGACAAGAGAAAGCCTTGCTGATGCAGTAACCCTAAACAGAGATAAGGTTGAATATGTGAGCTTTATCAGGTGGACTGATGCCTATAAGGGAAGGAACTGGATGGCCGAAAGAATCAATACACTTCAGTTTCATCTTGCAAAGCTAGCTGAACTTTCTCCATTTGGTGCGATTCACTACATAAGAAAGGCTATTGGCTATGACAGGTTCTTGACAGAATACGCAGATGAAAGACATATAGATGCTGAAGAGCTCTTTGACATATTGGAGGAAATAGAGGAGGCAGCGAAGCCTTATTCCACCCTCAAAGAATGGAAGGAGAGCATAGAAGAGTTCAATAAGAAGCAAAAGGAAGAGTTTGAAAAGAATAAGAATTCCGATAGGGATGCCGTAGTAATCTCAACAATGCATGGCTGTAAGGGGCTGGAGTTTGAGAAGGTTTATATCCCTGAGGCGGTGGAAGGCATTATCCCTTACAAAAAAGCTATCAGGCAGTCGGATATAGAAGAGGAGAGAAGGCTCTTCTATGTAGCTATTACCAGAGCCAAGAAGGAGCTTATGATTACCTATCCGAAGAGCCTGTACGGAAAGGACAAGGAGGTTTCACCGTTTTTGAGGGAGTATCTGAGGTAAGGGGTGTAGGCAGCTTGAATGGCTAGGTGCAAGTGGCGTACTCCCTGCGTCTTATGCAGGAGTGGCCTGCGAGCCGTCTGTGGCGGGATTAGTAAAGAGAGAATTTAGAGCTGGGAACGGGTATTTGTATGGGTTGAATCTGTCGATTATAACTGACAAAAATTAGAAAATAAGAAAAGCATCGGTTATAACTGACAGATTTTGAAATAAGATAAAAGTTTCGATTATAATCGATAGAATTGCAAGTGATGGATAAAGTAAATAAAAATTGACAAAACACCTCTTTATGTTTAATATTATTGACATAAGGAGGTTTTGTTATGCCTAAAAAATCAGTAGTATTATTGCCTGAAACTGAAAATATACTTGCTCAGATGGGAGAGCAGATAAAGTTAGCAAGACTGCGAAGAAGGATATCAGCTACGCTGGTTGCAGAAAGAGCAGGAATAAGCAGGGCAACCCTTGTCGCTATAGAAAAAGGAGCACCATCTGTAGCTATAGGCTGCTATGCAGCAGTACTCCATGCACTTAACTATATGGACAAGGACTTGTTGCTGGTAGCAAAAGATGACGAACTTGGAAGAAAACTACAGGACTTGGGACTTATGGTAAATAAGAGAGTGAGGAAGGGATAGGAATGGAAAAAGAAAAAAAGATATATGTGTTTGCAGATTTTTTATCGTTTTCCAATGAGTTGGTAGGGACAATGTATGTTTCTCAAACTAGAGGCAAGGAGTTTTATTCTTTTGAGTACAACGAAAATTGGCTTGAACATAAGAAAATGCTCCTTGACCCTGATTTGCAGTTGTATAAAGGAAGACAGTATATAACTGATGATAAAAACATATTTGGAGTATTTGCAGACTCTTGCCCAGACAGGTGGGGAAGACGGCTAATGAAAAGAAGAGAGGAGATAAGAGCAAAAAAGGAAGGAGTAAAACCTGAAAAACTCTTAGAAAGTGACTACCTGCTTGGGGTATATGATGAAGCACGAATGGGAGGACTTAGATTTAAAACAGAATTGGATGGGAATTTTTTATCAGATGATAAAGAATTTGCAACTCCTCCCTGGACCTCGCTTAGAGAGTTGGAGCAGGCATCTATAGCATTTGAAAATGATACTGATAGTCTGAATGAAAAATGGTTAAAACAATTGCTTGCACCTGGTTCATCTTTAGGAGGAGCGAGACCTAAGGCATCTGTAATGGCTCAGGATGGCTCACTCTGGATAGCTAAGTTCCCATCTAAACACGATGATTTTAACTCAGGTGCTTGGGAGATGGTTGTACATGAGCTGGCTGCTATGTTTGGATTAAATGTTCCCGAAGCTAAGATAGAAAAGTTTTCAAAATTAGGAACTACTTTTCTTGTTAAACGCTTTGATAGAAAAGGCTGTCAGCGTGTACATTTTTCCTCTGCAATGACAATGCTTGGCAAAAAAGATGGTGCCGATATGGCGGATGGAAGCAGTTATCTTGAAATAGTCTCCTTCTTAAAAGCCAATGGTGTTAGGCCACAAGCTGATTTGGTAGAGCTATGGAAGAGGATTGTACTTAGCATGGCTGTGTCTAATACAGATGATCATTTTAGAAATCACGGATTTATTTTGTCGGAAGATGGCTGGGAATTATCTCCGCTCTACGATGTAAATCCGGATATATACGGAGAATACTTGTCCTTAAATGTAGACTCTTATAATGCCGACATTAGTTTTGATTTAGCGATAGAGTCAGCTAAATATTACGGTTTAGACAAAGATGAGGCTGTTAGGCTTATAGCATTGATTAAAGATATAGTTAGAAACAACTGGCAAAAGTTGGCAAAAAAATATGGTATAGGCAGAAGTGAGATTGATAGGATGAAAGCGGCCTTTAGGGCATGTGAGGATTGAGGTGTTTTGTCAAACGCTTTGCATTGTTTACAAAACACCTCTTAACCGAGCGATACATCAAGAATCATCATAGTCACAAAACCCACTGCAAAAAGGACTGTGCCTATGTTGGAGTGCTTTCCCTCAGACATCTCAGGAATAAGCTCTTCAACTACTACATACATCATTGCCCCGGCTGCAAAGCTTAGGAAATATGGGAGCAAAGGCACGACCTGTGAAGCAAAGAGAATAGTTAGGACTGAACCGATAGGCTCTACAAGTCCTGACAAAACCCCGTAAACAAAGGTCTTCCACTTAGGCATGCCCTCGGCTCTAAGAGGCATAGATACAATGGCACCCTCAGGGAAGTTCTGAATGGCAATACCTATGGCAAGAGCCAGGGCTCCAAAGTAGGTAATAGATTCATTGCCATTAAGCCAGCCTGCATAGACTACACCTACCGCCATACCCTCAGGTATATTGTGGAGTGTAACTGCAAGGACCAGCTTAAGAGAACGGCTGAAATGGCTTCCTTTAGGGCCCTCTTCTGTAAGGTCAAGGTGCATGTGAGGGGTGATTTCATCTAAAAGAAGTAAGAAACCAACTCCTATTAGAAAGCCTACGGCAGCAGGAATAAATGCGAACTTTCCAAGAGACTCCGACTGCTCAAGGGCAGGCACCAGCAGGCTCCAAAAGGAGGCTGCCACCATCACCCCAGCAGCAAAGCCTGTTAGAGCTTTTTGTAGCTTTTCGCTCATATTATCTTTTAGGACAAATACCATGGCAGCACCAAGGGAGGTGCCGAGGAATGGTATCAGTATTCCTATCATTGTATTTATATACATATAATGTCTCCTTTGTTGAAAATGATTTGATTTAATGCAGTTGTATTTTGTACAATTTAATTGTAATGCAAGAGTGGGAGATTTGCAAGATTAATTTTTGTAGAATAGTAGGTTGAACAGATAAAAATGTGATATGAGAAGAGAAGCGTATCTGAAATTTTAAGAACTTCCAATACTGCCCAATAAATATTTAATAAATACAAAATTATAGTAGATTTCGACTAAAAAACATGTTAAAATTACACCTGTAAATGGCAAAATACTATAAAACAGTATAAACTCAGTAACTTGATTGTTTTTTAAGAACTTTATTTTTTGATATTTGGACGAATGAGCCTTTGAACATAAACAATATTGTAAAGAGGAGGTGTTTCTTTTACAGTGTACACTTTATAAAGTAAATATTAAGATATCTGAGTTATTAAAGTAGTGTTGTGCCATTAAAAGCTTATGATGGTGCTTGTGTATCAGATTATTTTAGTTTGAAAGATAACGGGTGGAAGCCATCAATGTTATTTATGAATTACTTTGCTAGAGGATTATTTCACTGTTTTTAAATATTATATCGATGAAATAGCTTATTTGGGCAAAGGATATTGGGTAAGTAGCAAAGATAAGAGACAAAATCAGAAGCATGATGTATCGGATATAATATAACTATAATATTAAAAAGGAAGGAGTAAGTGATAATTACTTTCATAGTTATCGCACAAGGATATATGGATAGAGAATTAGAAATACTAATAGACACTTATATCAAGAAAAATTCATGGGAACCTAATATGTATACTGGAGATATAGACTTTGATACCGATAAAAAAATTCTAGAATTTTTATATAAAAATAAAAATGATATATCGAAATTAATAAAAGATTCAACGAATATTAATAAGGGGTATATGGTTTCAATAGAATGGCTAGACAATTTTCCTTTAACTACGAAGGAAGTAGGTTATATCATGTCATTTAAACGTGCGGGAGATATATTAGTTGAGCATTCAAAGGATGTTATCGCCGACTACATGTTTTTCTCCGTAATGTTTAATTATATGCAATATTTGGAGCTAACATTAAAAAATATATTATCAAAAAACAATCAAACGGTAAAATACATTCATGATATCAGTGATTTGTGGAATGATACAAAGCCCATTTTGCGTAAAACAGTAAACGAAGAAGATGTAGATATTATAGACTCGATAATTAAGTCTATCTTTCCCGATGGAAGCACATCAATGGATTTTAGATATAGGACAGACAAAGAAGGTAAGGAATATATTACAAATTCATACAAATTAGATTTATATGTTGTAAAAATCTGGATTGCTGTGTACGATACAATAATATTCCATACATATGGTGCTTAGTGTTTTGATATAATATTGTTGCAACACCTCGCTCTAAAAATATATAAGCGAATAGGAAAAGAGATATGTAACGAGTGAGTAAACATTATAAACTAGAGTTAAAGAACAGGAACATGAAGGAGAACTGTAATTTAAAAAACAAATATCTGAGATTCAAAAGCAAAATTATTTTTTTAAAAAGTGGAGGCATAATACATAAGAAAATTGATAAAGTTTTATAGTTTCATTTAAACAGTAGTATTTAGTACACTTCTGAAGAGTACACCAAAATTTGCGAAAAACTTGTAATAGCGTAAATTATGAGTAAAGCAGGTTATCTATATGATAATGCTCCGATGAAAAGATACTTTAATACGCTAAAACAGACCTAATTTATCAGCATTGCTATCATACTGAAAAATAGCTTTATGCTACTCTTGAGAAATTTGCTTATGTTTATTATAACAATGCCAGACCACATGCTTATATTTAACCTGAATCCGTGAAGTTAAAAATCTAACTTTTACGAAAATGTCTAAAATACCGTGGCTTATTAAAAGTTTTATATTTAATTACAATTCACCTGTAAGGTGAAGCCATTTCATGATATGATATAATAGTCCTGCAAATCAATGTTTTCAGGAGAAAAAATATCAAGAATCATAACCGTCATATTACACTTGAAAACAGTAACATAATTGTCAAATATAAAAACGAGCGAATCATTCCGGATAGTGGCCTTGCTGTTATAGGAATACTACTTGGCAAGAGCAATTTTACAAAAAAATTTAACCAAATGGATGTGACTAAGAATTGTTCCTAGCACCAGATTAAGAATGGAGATATTATCCTTATATACATTGGCAAGCTAAAAGTGACCATGAAATCGTTTAACTCTATCACGCACATGGTGCATGCAAGCAGTACCACAGCGAGGTAAAGAATGATATGGACGTTGAAAGACTTCCGTCAGGTAAGTTTGAAACCAATGCACTTGTGCTGGAGCTTACTGTTATATCCGACAACATACTCCGTAGACTTAGCATGGCGCTATAGGAAAACGTGCCTTAAGACAGAAGAGATATGTCAAGCGCAGGCTCTTACGTACTGTAATAAGTGATTTTATAATGATGGCAAGCTATATAACCAGCCATGCCAGGCAACTCATTATGGGTTTAGGAAAAATCCATGTATGGAGGCATATTTTTGCTGATTTTTGTCGGGATAATGTAGCCATAAATGCATAACGTATAATTACATAAGTCTTAAACAGGCTTTGTTTGCTGTACGCTTTTTTGTGGATAACTACAAAAAATGATGATAACATGCTAAAGTTTAAATTTTAACTTGCCAACAATATTTTCAATGTCTATAACCTGCATTTTATGTGCTGGTTTTAAATTAAAAGTTAACATCACGGATTTAGGTTAAAATAATAACGATTTGGAGGATTATGTTTTTATGAAAAAATGTATAAAGAAACGATGCGATAAAATTTGTTTAATTTTATTAGTGGCAATAGGTCTAATGATTGTTGTATTAACGTATATTGTAAGTTTATATACTGGTTTTACAACTGGACCAGGTGTGATGTTATTTGATATTATGAAGTTTGGAGCGGCATATAGTACCTACTGCATAAATTCTTTAGTTTTATATAGTTACTTCATGATTCGTATACTACAAAAATATAAAATTCAAAGAAAAACAGAACGATTATTAAACTTAGACGAAATAAATGCTATCACATTACCTAGTAATAGTATTTCAGAATCTGTAGAAATTAATATTGATGGCAAATATATAAGGTATGATTTATTTTATGATAAGTATAATAGAATAATAAAACTAATAGCAATACTATCTTTATTTGTTTGTGCTCTTGGTTTTATTCCTTATATCTTATGTGGTGAAAGTATAAATAATAATATTATATTCGTGGTACAGATTTTAGTTGGACTTGTTAATATATTGTATCTAGTATTAGGAGAACTTGAGCATAGTGAAATAAATTTTTTATCAATAAAATTAAATCAGAGCATTAAAGATTGTGAGAAGAAGATAAATGAGAAATATAAGGAATTAATGACATTTCACCTTCAAAGAGAATGGGTTGAAATATCTGGGGAACAACCCTACTATGTAATTCAATATTCAAAGATAAATGAAAGTTACAGAGTAATTGTTAATTTTATCTTTGCAATAGGGGGTGTTATGGTATTGATTTATACCATAAGTAATGGGCTATGGAATGAATTAGCATCCGTAAATGGATTATTTTTTAAAATTTATCCCAATATTATATTAATAGTATTTTGTGTGTTATCCAATCAATTATATTATGATAAAATACTTCAACATAAAGTGAATATTGAAGAATATACAAAAGAAAAGATAACTGAATATAAAGAAGGAGAAATAAACAAAATAATGTATACGACTAATATAACAATGAGAAAAAAGAAATGTAAAAAATCGTATATCATTAGTATAATAACTATTTCAAAACTGAAATCAATTATTCGCCATTAGCCAATATAGTTATAACACTCCGTACTAAAAAGATATAATCTAAGTGGCAATAGAAGTATGCTACAAATGAGTAACATCATGAACAGAGTTCAAGAATAGAATTGCACGCCTGCAATTTGAAGATGGAAGAACATTTAATTGCCTTGCTGGCGAATATGGTAATTCACACGAATACATCTTTGCTTGTTACGATGTGCTCCACACCCAAGGGAAGGATTATATTGTAAATGACATAATAGAGCTTATGAAGAGAAAAGGGGGAGAAATATGCTAGCACACCCAATCCTTTTACAGAAGAAATATGCAAGAATTGTAGTAGCCTACGCAAAGGAGCGCAATAAAACGGTTGAAGAAGCCTTAGATTACTTTTATCACTCTATAGTTTACACACTTATGAGTCAGGGAATATCCGATATGCATTGTATGAGCGATGCCTATCTGGTCGAAGAACTTATTTTAAGGGAAAATAAACCTCCCCACAATCTTAGAAAAGAATAAACATTATGAAACCAACCAATATACTCACTTACCTTGATGAAACTGCCACCAGCTATCCCGACAAGCCCTCCTTTATAGGAGAAGCTTCCGCCTTGACCTTTTTGGAGCTTAAATCAAATACCGAAGCTGTAGGAAGTTTCATAGCTGATAAAAATATCTATAACGAGCCTATACTTGTCTTTATGGAGAAGTCCCCTGATGAGGTTTCTGCCCTTTTGGGAGTAGTCCGCTCGGGGAATTTTTATGTGGCGCTAGACCTTGATATGCCTGAGACAAGGCTTGATGCCATCATAGATATGACTAAAGCAAAGCTTATGATAGTTGACGGACATACTAAGGAAAAGGCTAAAAGCCTTGGATTTAGTGGAGATATTTGTAGCTATGAGGAAGCTCTAAGCAAGCAAACTAATGCTGCGTTATTGCGGGATATAAGCCATAAAGCGAAAGAGACAGACACTATTTACCTGGTATTTACCTCAGGTTCTACAGGGGTGCCAAAGGGAGTGGTGGCAAGCCATAGAAATGTGATTGACTACATAGAGGGGCTTGGCAAGGTCTTAGAGTGTGATGAGAATACTGTATTTGGCAATCAGGCGCCACTCTACCTTGATGCAAGCCTAAAGGATGTCTATACCACGCTAAAATACGGGGCTGCTACATATTTTATTCCTAAAAAGCTATTTATGTCTCCGGTTAATCTGATAGAATACCTCAATGAACATAAGATAAACACTATTTGCTTTGTATCCTCTGCCCTTACCATATTTACCAAGCTATCAGCCTTTGACATAGCAAAGCCTGAGTACCTAAAGGTTATTGCCTTTGGCGGTGAAGTATTGCCTATTAGCCACTTGAAACAGTGGATGAAAGCCTGTCCTGGGGCAAGATTTATCAATCTGTACGGTGCAACTGAGTGTACAGGAATGAGCTGTTATTATGTGGTTCATGATATGGAGAAACTGGAAAATGGCATACCCATCGGAAAACCGCTTTCCGATACGGAGATTTTTCTAATGGATGAGGAAGGTAACCCTATAGCAAATCCGCATCCTGGTGCAGGAATTTTTTCTAAGGATGAAGAAGACAGCCATATAGCAAAACCTGATGATACGGAGATTTTTGGGCATAGCAAAATAGATTTATCAATAGGAAAACGGCTTCCTAATGCTGAGACTTTTCTCAGCGATAAAGAATACAGCCACATAGTAAAACAGTCTGCTGAAATGGAGAATTTAAGGCATAGAGGCGAAATCTGCATAGGTGGAACAGGGCTTTCTTCTGGCTACTACAAAGATGAAGAGAGGACAAAGGAGAAATTTGTAAACTACCCATTAACAGATGGTAGGTCTATACTCCTTTACAAAACAGGCGACATAGGCTACTTTGGAGAGGATGGAGAGCTTTATTTTACAGGAAGAGGGGACAATCAGATAAAGCACAGAGGCTATAGGATTGAACTGGAGGAGATAGAGGCCTGTGGAGGTGCATTTGAGGGAGTTGACAGAGGTTGCTGTATTTATAACCCTGAAAAGGAGGTTATAACATTTTTCTACGAGGGTAGAATAGAAGAAGCCAAGGTAAAGGAGAATTTTAGAAATAAACTTGCCTCCTATATGGTTCCGGGCAAGGTGGTTAAGCTTGATAAGCTTCCGCTTATGGCAGGAGGCAAGATAGACAGGAAGGCTTTATCAAAACTCATTTAAAAATATTCGCTAAAGTGTTATAGTTATATTTTAAGATACAAGTGTCAAAAGTATAGAAATTCGATGCAAGCTTGCTTGCAAGAGAATTTATTAACTTTTGACACGAAAAAAATATGAGTAAGCAGCCATTTTTGTAAAAAATGAGCGGATTACGAATATTTTTGCAAGGATTGCGAAAAGCGCAGCTGTAGCAATCCTGTATCAATGGGTGTCAAATACTTTTGACACCCACATCATTTTAAAAGTAAATGGGAGAACCATAGCAATCCCATATCACAGGTTATTTAAGGAGAGCCTTTATGAATAAGACTGAATTACTTGATATTTTGCAGGACATCCACCCTGAGGTTGATTATGAAAAGGAGAAAAGCCTCATAGATAGCGGGATATTTGATTCATTTGACATAGTGACCCTAGTATCGGAAATCTCAGAAGAATTCGATATAAAGGTGCCTGCCAATGAGATTACGCCCGACAACTTTAACTCACTTGAAGCGATTATTACCCTTTTAGAGGAATTGGAGTAGAGATGCTATTCGTATCTTATGGATTTATAGCCTTTTTAATAGCGTTCATCATCTGCTATTATACTGTATTTAAGCGGTTTCAGTGGCAGTTTTTGCTCTTTGCGGGCCTTTCATTTTACTTCTATGCAGACAAAGTATATCTCATATATATGGCTCTGGTTACTGCCGGAGTCTGGTTTGCAAGCCTTAAAATAGACGACATCTATGTGAATATATCTAAAAGTAATTCAGAGTTAAAAGCGGAGGAAAAGCACCGATTAACTGCCTCGGGTAAGGGGAAAAAATGGCTCTACTTCGGTCTTATTTTCAGCCTTGGAACCCTCATAGTGGTAAAATATGCTGACTTTGTCATTGCCAATATTAACATAGTATCAAATGCACTTACAGGCGGTGGAGGATTTAAGTTCCTTAACCTCATTTTACCTATGGGAATTTCTTTCTACACCTTTAAGAGCATCAGCTATCTTGTGGATGTATACCGCAGAAAATACAGGGCCGAGAGAAATTTTTTCAAGTTTGCCCTTTATATATCATTCTTCCCACAACTAATCCAAGGCCCTATAAGCAGGTTTGACCATATCTCTGAGTCACTTTTTACAGAGCATAGCTACAATCACAAAGACTTTATCAGAGGGCTTTACAGGCTGTTATGGGGATACTTTAAGAAAATGGTAATCGCAGACCGCATCTTACCGGCAGTTCTTACCATTGTTTCTGACTATAAGACCTATAACGGAGCCTTTGCACTTATGGGAATCATGTTTTATGCGGTGCAGATATATGCGGACTTTTCAGGCGGAATAGACATCACCATAGCCATAGCGGAAATGCTTGGAATCAAGGTGGAGGAGAACTTCATCAGACCGTATTTTTCAAAAAATGTTAAGGAATACTGGCGCCGTTGGCATATAACCATGGGAGCCTGGTTTAGAGACTATGTATTTTATCCACTTTCCGTATCGTCATTTATGCTGAGGTTGTCAAAGCTCTCCAGAAAGCACCTTGGGAAAAGCATAGGAAAGCGTGTGCCTGTCTACATTTCAGCACTTATGGTCTGGTTCCTTACAGGACTTTGGCATGGAGCAGGATGGAACTTTGTGGTATGGGGACTTCTAAATGGGCTTTGCATACTGATATCTGACGAACTTAAGCCTGTCTTTGCGGCTTTTCATAAGCTTATTCCGATAAAGAAGCTGCCTTTTAGGACTTATGATGCATTTTCAGCTATCCGCACCGTATTTATAATGAGCAGTATCAGGATGCTTGACTGCTACGGTGATGTAGGAGTGACTTTTAAGGCATTTTTTAGTATATTTTGGGTAAATAATTGGGGAAAGGCGGTAGTTACCGACCTTGGAATAACTACAGCTGACTACCTCGTTTTAGCTGTGGGGGTAGTTATTTTATTTGTGGTAAGTCTTGCCTCAAGGACTACTGACATAAGAGACAGGATATTAGCTAAAAATGAGATTGTCTGGTACCCCGTGCTTGCCCTGCTTTTTGTAACGGTTCTGATTTTTGGAGTCTATGGCATAGGCTATGACAGCTCACAGTTCATATACAACAGGTTTTAGGAGGAGGAATGAAGAGGAAAATATATATAATTTCTACCGTTTGTCTTACAATTGTCATTCTTTTTCTTATTCAGAAACTGCTCCTTCCTAAGTATGTGGAGGACAATCCTGAAGGAGCGCTTATCAGTGAGTATTATGACGTGGAGAAAGACCACGACCTGCTCTTTGTAGGGGACTGCGAAGTCTATGAAAGCTTTTCGCCAGAGGTTTTGAGGAAGGAATATGGCATCAAGTCCTATATAAGGGGAAGTGCCAACCAGCTTATATGGCAGTCTTACTATCTTCTTGAAGAAATGCTTAAGTATGAGAAGCCAAAGACCGTAGTTTACAATGTGCTTGCTATGAAGTACGCTAGGCCTCAAAAGGAGAGCTACAACCGCATGACTCTTGACGGTATGAGGTGGTCTGCTTCTAAGGTGGAGGCAGTCAAGGCTTCTATGCTTCCTGAGGAGAAGTTTATTACCTATGTCTTTCCTCTGCTTCGTTTCCATTCACGCTGGAGTGAGCTTTCGAGTCAGGACTTTAAGTACATTTTTACTAAGCCAAAGGTGTCTGAGGACGGCTACCTTGTGAATAAAGGGGTGTATCCTGTGGATAAGATTCCTGTAGGGAAGCCTCTTTCTGATTACAGACTGCCTGACATATCTTACGAGTATCTTGACAAGATGGTGAAGCTATGTAAGGAAAACAATGTAGAGCTCATCCTTATGAAGGCACCAATTCTTTATCCTTACTGGTACAAAGAGTGGGATGAGCAGATTAGGGATTATGCAGGGGAAAATGGCTTAAAGTACATCAATTTTCTTGATAAACAAGATGAGGTGGGGATTGATTATTCCAAGGATACCTATGACGGAGGGCTTCATCTAAATTTCTATGGGGCAGAGAAAATGAGCAGGTATTTTGGGAAGTTGTTGAGGGGTTTTTATTGAATAACCCCCCGCTTCATGTTATACTGAAATCACCAATATTTCTTATAAAAAGGAGCAAAAGCATGGAAGGTATGTACAGTGTACCATTGTCAGAACTCATCGAGAAAATGAGTCTTGATAATCTGACACCGGGAATAGATACAGAGAACATTTTGATTAAACATATAGACGTAAACCGTCCTGCACTTCAGCTCGCAGGTTTCTTTGATTACTTTGATTCAGAGCGTATTCAGGTAATTGGAAATGTAGAGCATGCCTATCTTAAGAGGATGGACGAGGATGACGGAGTTAAGGTTCTTGCCAAGCTTATGGACTACAAGATTCCCTGCCTCATCTTCTGTAGGGGAATAGAAGTCCCTGAGAAGCTTCTTGAGGTGGCAGTAGAAAAGGGAGTTCCTGTACTTTGGACAGACAAGGCAACCTCTGCTTTCATGGCTGAGGCCATCCGTTATATGCGCCACCAGCTTGCTCCAAGGATATCCATACATGGTGTATTTGTAGATATCTATGGCGAGGGTGTCCTCATTATGGGAGAGAGCGGCATAGGTAAGAGTGAGGCTGCTCTGGAGCTTATCAAACGTGGACACCGTCTTGTGTCCGATGATGTGGTAGAGATTAAAAAGATAAGTGAGGATACCCTTGTGGGTACAGCTCCTGAGATAACCAAGCATCTTATAGAGCTTAGAGGTATAGGAATCATCGATGTTAGAACCCTTTTCGGTTTTGCAAGTGTAAAGAACTTCCAGAATATCGACCTCATAGTAAAGCTTATGGAGTGGAACAAGGACTATGAGTTTGACAGACTTGGACTTGAGGAGCAGTATACAGAGATTCTCGGAGTCAACCTCATAAGCCACAGTATACCTATCCGCCCGGGTAGAAACCTTGCCATCATCTGTGAGGCAGCGGCTGTTAACAACCGTCAGAAGAAGATGGGCTACAATGCGGCTAAGGAGTTCTATGACAGGGTAACATCTAATATAATGAAAAACAGAGATATTTAGACGATTAAATGGTAACATACTGCCATATACCCCAAATAGGCTTCTGATAAGCAAAGCGAAGTCTAATCGTATGGGCAGTTAAATCAGACAGATACTTGAAGGAGAAAACTATGGATAAATTTTGTTTTGGAGTAGACATTGGCGGAACCTCAGTTAAACTTGGTATGTTTACCATGAAGGGGGATCTTATCAACAAATGGGAAATCCCAACCCTGCCTGAGAGCGTGCTTTCAGACGTGGCAAGGTCGATAGAAGACCGATTTAGTGATGAATATCCAAAAGAGGACTGTGAGGGTATAGGTATAGATGTGCCGGGACCTGTAACAGAGGATGGCTTCGTTTCACAGTGTGTAAACATGCATTGGGGCAGAACTGACGTAAAGGGAGAGATTGAAAAGCTTACAGGGCTTAGGGCTATGGTAGCCAACGATGCCAATGCTGCTGCTCTTGGAGAGAAGTGGCAGGGAGGTGGTAAAGGACACGAAAGCCTTACCATGGTTACTCTTGGAACGGGAGTAGGCGGTGGTGTTATCATAGGTGGCAAGATAATAGCAGGCTCCAATGGGGCAGCAGGAGAGATAGGCCACATCTGTGTGAATCCAAATGAGGAAGTATCCTGTAACTGCGGTAAGAAGGGCTGTCTTGAGCAGTATACTTCAGCAACAGGTATAGTCCGCCTTGCCAAGATGGAAATGATAGAAGGAAAGAGCTCTACTATCTTAGCAGATATAGACGGATTCTCAGCTAAGGATGTGCTTGATGCTGCTAAAAAGGGAGATGCCATAGGTGTTGATGTACTTGACAGACTTGGCTGGTATCTTGCATTTGCCTGTGCAGGCATAGCGCAGATAGTAGACCCTGAGGTATTTGTCATCGGCGGTGGAGTATCCAAGGCAGGTGACATCATTATCAAGGCCATCACAAAGTACTATAATGAATTTGCTATGGACGCGGTTAAAAATAAAGAATTCAGACTTGCAACTCTTGGAAATGACGCAGGCATCTACGGCTGTGCGGCAATGATAGCGGGAAAGAAGATTGGATATGAAAAGTAAATTTTTAGAAAGGCTTCAAAACATTTTATGTGGCGAAGCCATATTTTTAAATGAAGACATGAAAGCCCACACCAGCTTCAAAATCGGAGGGCCTGCGGAAGTTTTCCTCGAAATCTCCGACATCAGTGACCTCCTAAAGGTGACCAACCTCTGCAAGGAAGAAGGTGTCAGTTTCTTTGTAATAGGAAATGGAAGTAACCTCTTGGTAAATGATGAAGGAGTGAAGGGAGTTATCATCCATCTTTCAGGAAGGCTTGCAATGGCAAGGATAGAGGGAGATGTCATAAGGGCAGGAGGAGGGCTTAGTCTGTCTGCACTTGCTGCCTTTACCGTAGAGGAAGAATATACAGGACTTGAGTTTGCATCAGGTATACCCGGCTCAGTTGGCGGGGCAATATATATGAATGCAGGTGCCTACGGCGGAGAAATGAAGGATGTGGTGACAGGAGTCTACATAATTACAGATGGAGAGCTTAAGCATTATACTGCGGATGAAATGGAGTTTTCTTACCGTCACAGCAAGGTGTCAAAGCTTAATAATGCAGTAGTAGTGGCTGTGGATTTTAAGTTAACCAAGGGCAAAAAAGAGGAGATTCAGGCTAAGATAGATGACTTAAACTCTAGAAGAAGTGAGAAGCAGCCTTTAGAATATCCAAGTGCAGGCTCCACATTTAAGCGGCCTGAGACAGGCTATGCTTCACAGCTCATAGAGGAAGCGGGGCTTAAGGGAACCAGAGTAGGAGGAGCAGAGGTCTCAAAGAAACATAGCGGCTTTATCATCAATGTTGATAATGCCACTGCTAAGGATGTGAAAGAGTTAATAGCTTATGTACAAAAGATAGTAGAAGAAAAAAGCGGAGTGAAGCTCTATCCGGAGGTAAAAATGCTATGATGTCGTCAAAACTTGTAATCATCACCGGTATGTCGGGAGCAGGTAAAACTACAGCAATAAAGAGTCTTGAAGATGCAGGCTATCTTTGTGTGGACAATCTTCCTGTTGACTTCCTTGTGGACTTTGCAAAGCTTACAAAGGCCAAGGGAGAACACATAGGAACCGCAGTAGGGATAGACATAAGAAGTGGTTCAGGGCTTGATAAGCTTGCAGACATCCTGCCTGAGGTAAAGAATGAGGGGGCTGAAATCCTCTTTATGGAAGCCTCGGATGAGAGCCTTATCAGGCGTTACAAGGAAACAAGACGTACCCACCCGCTTTCAGGTGCAGGAAGGCTTGAGGTGGGCATACAAAGAGAGAGGGAAAGGCTTTACTTCTTAAAGAAGAATGCTGATTATATCATAGATACCAGCAGGCTTCTTACAAGGGAGTTAAGAGCCGAGCTCTATAAAATATTTATAAATGAGGAAAAGTATAATGGTTTTGTGACTACTATACTTTCTTTTGGTTATAAATACGGGATACCGTCAGATGCTGATTTGGTATTTGATGTGAGATTTTTGCCTAATCCTTTTTACATACCTGAACTTAAGGAAAAGACGGGCAATGATAAGGAAGTGTATGAATATGTCATGTCAAGCGAGGCCGCAAGGCAGTTCTTGTCGAAGTTAACAGACCTGGTGGACTTTTTGCTTCCAAACTACATAGCGGAGGGAAAAAACCAGCTTGTCATTGCCATTGGCTGTACGGGAGGAAAGCACAGGTCTGTCACCCTTGCCAATGCTTTACTTGAGTGGTTTGGAGGAACAAATTATAAGGCCAGGATAGAACATAGGGAGATTTGATATGTCCTTTTCATCAGATGTAAAAGAAGAACTTACGGAGTATATGCCAAAAGCAAGGCACTGCCAGATAGCTGAGATTGCAGCTGTTACCATGCTTTGTGGAAGGATAAGAATAACGGAAACAGGTGGTTACAGACTGCTTATTCACACTGAAAATATATATACAGTCAGGAAATTTTATGAGCTTTTAAGAGAGGCCTTTGATATAAGGGGAGAGGTATCAATCAGAAAGAATATCTCTAAGAATTCAATGATGTACACCATCCTCGTAAAGGATGAGGCTGCGAAAGAAGTACTTGAGGCTATAAAGCTCTTAAATAAGGATGGAAGCTTTAGAGAGGATTATTCCCTTGTGTCCAATATGATAGTACAGAGTATCTGCTGTAAAAAGGCCTTTCTAAGAGGGGCTTTTTTGGCATCGGGATCAGCCAGTGATCCGGAAAAAAGCTATCATCTTGAAATAGTGGTGGACAGCGAAAGTCAGGCTTTGGAGCTAACAGGGATATTTTCAGAAGTAGGTATAAAGGCGAAGTTTATTAAGAGAAAGAACCATTATCCCGTATATATCAAGGAAAGCGATGAAATATCAGAGTTTCTTGGGATTACCGAGGCTCACAAGGCTTTGATGAATTTTGAAAATATAAGAATATACAAGGATGTCAAAAACAAGGTAAACCGCAAGGTAAACTGTGAGACTGCCAACATAAGGAAAACCGCTTCGGCAGCGGGAAAGCAGCTTGACGACATCTATTATCTTAAAAATATAAATAAGCTTGAAGACCTGCCTGACGGACTTAGGGAGTTAGCGAAGCTAAGGATGGAATATCCGGATGCCACCCTTAAAGAGCTGGGAGAACTTCTTGATACACCTCTTGGCAAGTCGGGGGTGAATCACAGACTTAATAAAATCAGCCGTATAGCTGAAGAGAATAGAGTTTAGTAATTGCATCAATAGAAAGAAGGGTAAAATGAGCTTCACTCATTTACATTTACATACAGGATACAGTCTTCTTGACGGCTCAAGCAAGATACCTGAGCTAGTTAGAAGAGTCAAGGAACTTGGCATGGATGCCTGTGCCATCACAGACCATGGAGTTATGTATGGAGTTATAGAATTTTACAAGGCCTGCAAGGCAGAGGGTATCAAGCCCATTATCGGCTGTGAGGTATATGTTGCTCCGGGCTCCAGATTTGAAAAGGGAAAGGAAAAGTCGGCAGAGCGGTACAACCATTTGATACTGCTTGCTGAAAATGATACAGGACACAAAAATCTCATGAAGCTTGTATCAAGGGGCTTTACAGAGGGATTTTATTATAAGCCGAGGGTGGATTACGAGCTTTTAAGCGAGTATCACGAAGGCATAATTGCTTCATCCGCCTGTCTTGCAGGCATAGTGCCTTCTAAGCTAAGAAATGGGGACTATGAGGGAGCAAAGGAAGAAGCGATGAGGCTTCAGGAAGTATTTGGAGAAAACAACTTCTTCCTAGAGCTTCAAGACCATGGACTTTCAGAGCAGAAATTTGTCAATCAGGGACTGATGAGAATATCGTCTGAGACATGTATTCCTCTTGTAGCCACCAATGACTGCCATTATCTCTATAAAGAGGATGCCGAGGCTCATGACGTACTTATATGCATCCAGACTCAGAAAAATGTATATGATGAAGACAGGATGAAGTATGAGGGCGGACAGTTCTATGTGAAGTCTCCAGAGGAAATGGAAGAGGTATTTCACTACATACCCGAAGCCATACACAATACAGAAGAGATAGCAAGGCGCTGCAATGTAGAGATAGAGTTTGGCAAATACCACCTGCCACTCTATCCCGTGCCTGAGGGCTATACCTCACTTTCATATCTTAATAAACTCTGCGAAGATGGATTTAAGAAGAGGTATGAGGGGGTGGATGCAGATACTGAGGCCTCTCTTCGTGAAAGGCTTAAATACGAGACTGATACTATAAGTAATATGGGCTTTGTGGATTACTTCCTCATAGTGTGGGATTATATCAACTTTGCAAAGGAGAACCACATAGCGGTAGGTCCCGGAAGAGGCTCGGCTGCTGGAAGCATAGTAGCTTACTGCCTTGGCATTACTGGGGTAGACCCTATTAGATACAACCTCCTCTTTGAGCGTTTCTTAAACCCGGAGAGAGTAACCATGCCCGATATAGACGTTGACTTCTGCGTACTTAGAAGACAGGAGGTAATAGACTATGTTACCGAAAAGTACGGCAGGGAAAAGGTGGTTCAGATTGTAACCTTTGGTACCATGGCTGCAAAAATGGTTATAAGGGATGTGGGTAGAGCCCTGGACCTGCCTTATAGCTTCTGTGATAAGATAGCCAAGATGATACCCAATGAACTTAAAATGAATATTGAGAAGGCTTTGTTAATCAATCCTGACCTAAAGAGGCTTTATGATGAGGACGAGGAGGCAAAGAAGCTTATAGACCTCTCAAGGAGGCTTGAGGGGCTTCCAAGGCATACATCCATCCACGCAGCAGGAGTAGTTATAAGCAAGCGTGAAGTAGACCGATATGTGCCGGTTTCAACAAGCAGTGACGGAGCAGTTACTACCCAGTACACCATGGAAACCATTGAACAGCTAGGACTGCTTAAGATGGACTTCCTAGGCCTTAGAAACCTTACAGTTATAGAAAAGGCTGTGGAGCTGGTAAATAGAAACAGAAAGAAAGAAGGAAGGGAAGAGCTTGACATAGAAAAGATAGATATGGAGGATGAAAATATCTATCTTATGATTAGCGAGGGCAGGACAGAGGGAGTATTCCAGCTTGAAAGTCCCGGTATGACAAGCTTTATGAAGAAGCTTAGGCCTGACAACATAGAAGATATAATTGCGGGAATTTCCCTCTACAGACCAGGCCCTATGGAATTTATTGATGATTATATAAACGGCAAAAGGAATGCTGCCACCATAGAGTATGACTGTGAAGAGCTGGTCCCAATCCTTAAGTCAACCTATGGCTGTATAGTGTATCAGGAGCAGGTTATGCAGATAGTGCGTGATCTTGCGGGCTACAGCTATGGGCAAAGTGATTTGCTCCGCCGTGCTATGTCAAAGAAAAAGGACAGCGTGATGAAAGAGGAGAGAAAAAACTTTGTCTATGGTGATGAGTCTAAGGGAATACCCGGCTGTGTGGCAAATGGTGTGTCTGAGCAGGTTGCCAATAAGATATATGATAAGATGATTGACTTTGCCAAGTATGCCTTTAACCGCTCGCATGCCGCAGCCTATGCTTTTATAACCTATCAGACTGCCTACCTCAAGTATTATTACCCTAAGGAATATATGGCTGCCCTTTTGACCAGTGTCATGTCAAATACAGGAAAGGTATCAGAGTACATCCTTTCAGGCAAGGAAATGGGAATAGCCATCCTTCCTCCTGATGTCAATGAGGGAGAGGGTAACTTTACTGCTGCTAGTGGTGGTATCCGCTATGGAATGTCTGCCATAAAGGGGCTTGGAGAAAATGTAACAGATGCCATAGTAAAAGACAGGGAAGAAAGAGGAGCCTACAAGAGTCTGACTGATTTGATTGAAAGGCTTTCTGGCTCAATCAACAAGAAGGGGCTTGAGGCGCTTATAAAGTCAGGAGCTCTTGACGGACTTTCGGGGACAAGGCGTGAAAAGATGGCTGTGTATGAGCAGGTACTTGATTCCATTTCACATGAAAAGCACAGCAAGATGGCAGGACAGCTAAGCCTTTTTGATATAGCACCCAAGGATGAATTATCTACTTTGGAAGTGAAGATGCCTGTACTTGGAGAATTTGATGTAGAGACAAAGCTTGCATTTGAAAAAGAAATGCTTGGAGTCTACCTTAGCGGGCACCCTCTTTGGAGCTATCAGGATATGCTAAAGTCTGTCTGCAATGCCACTTCCTTGGACTTTGCTTATGATGAAGAGGAAGGAATGGTAAATGTAGCACCGGGTAAAGAATACATACTTGGAGGAATCGCGAGTGTGGTAAATATCAAGCTTACAAGAAATAATCAGCGTATGGCTTTCATTACCCTTGAGGACTTGGTGGGAAGTGTTGAGGTTATAGTATTTCCAAGAGATTTTGAAAAATACAAGGACCTTATAGAAGAGGGAAGAAAGTACATAATCTCAGGGAAAGCCTCGCTTGAAGAAAATGATGCTGCAAAGTTAATTGCAGGAAAGATTATTCCTTTTGAAGAAGTACCTAGAGAAGTATGGCTGCAGTTTGAGAATAAGGCCGAACTTGAAAGGGTAGAAGATGAGTTAAACAAAATATTTGAAGGCAATAAAGGAAATGCAAGGGTTATGTTATACTGTAGGGAAGAAAGACAGGTAAAACAGGTAAATACAGTTAGGGGCATATCTTATGCAGAAACTGTAATAGATGAGTTAAAGTCTAAGCTTGGAAATGAAAATGTAAAAATAGTCGTAAAAATGCATTAAACCTATAGCTAAACTTTGGTTAATCTTTTTGTTGATTGTGACCTCGTTTTGTATTAAAATATAGCCCATAGGACTTTGGTTGTAATTTTTTGAGAAACTGCAGATTTTAATAAATTCATGGAGGTAGATTAAAATGGCTAAGGAAGTTAATACAATAGGAGTACTTACAAGCGGAGGAGATGCACCGGGTATGAATGCCTGCATTAGAGCGGTTGTTCGTGCTGCCCTTGCAGCAGGTAAGAAGGTTAAGGGTATAAGAAGAGGATACGCAGGACTGATTGATGAGGACATCGTTAATATGGATTCAAAGAGCGTATCTGATATCATCCAGCGTGGTGGTACAGTGCTTTATACTGCAAGATGTCCTGAGTTTAAGAATTCAGATGTACAGGATAAGGCAGCTGAAATCTGTAAAAAGCACGGAATCGATGGAATGGTAGTCATAGGTGGTGACGGCTCATTCCAGGGAGCAGGAAGACTCGCTGAGAGAGGAATCAATACCATAGCACTTCCTGGAACAATTGATAATGATATTGCCTGTACAGAGTACACCATAGGCTTTAATACAGCTGTAAATACTGCTATGGAGTGTATCGACAAGGTTAGGGATACCTCTACTTCCCACGAGCGTTGTAACATCATCGAGGTAATGGGAAGAGGAGCAGGCTATATAGCACTTTGGTGCGGTATAGCCAACGGTTCTGAGGAAATCCTTACCTCAGATACCTATGACGGCAACCTTGCAGAAATCATACATAGAATCAAAGATTTAAGGGCAAAGGGCAAGAAGCATTACATCATTATAAATGCTGAGAGCGTAGGCAATTCCAATGAAATGGCTAAGCTGATTGAGATGGCTACAGGCATGGAGACCAGAGCAACAGTACTCGGACATATTCAAAGAGGTGGAAGCCCAACAGCTACAGACAGAGTATATGCTTCTATGTTTGGAGCAAAGGCTGTAGACCTTCTTCTTGAAGGTAAGACAAACAGGGTTATCGGTATGAAGGGTGGTCATTTTGTAGACTATGATATCGCAGAAGCACTTCAGATGACTAAGGAAGCTGATCCTTGGATGATTGAGCTCGGAAGGAGGTTAGTAAGATAATGCCTTTATTTGAAGGAGTTGCAACAGCACTTATAACTCCGTTTAGTCCGGATGGAAGTGTGAATTATGCTAAGCTTGAAGAGCTTATCAACAAGCAGATAGAGGACGGGGTTGACGGACTTGTTATCTGTGGTACAACAGGAGAGTCAGCTACACTTACTGAGAAGGAGCATATGGACGTTATCCGTGAGTCTGTGAAGTTTGTAAAGGGCAGGGTTCCTGTGATTGCAGGAACAGGTTCCAACTGTACCCAGACAGCTATTGAGATGTCTAAGGAGGCTGAAGAATACGGTGCTGACGGTCTTCTCCTTGTATCGCCATATTATAACAAGGCTACTGCAGAGGGACTTTATGAGCATTTTGCGGATACAGCCAATGCGGTTAAAATCCCTGTAATTCTCTACAATATAGCAGGTAGAACAGGTATCAACATAGAGCCAGAGACCATATACAAGCTTGCAAGGGATATCAAAAACATAGTGGCAGTCAAGGAAGCATCAGGCAATATTTCTCAGATAGCAAAGATTGCGGCGCTTACAAAAGACCTGGACTTTGATATATATTCCGGAAATGATGACCAGGTTATAGCTCTTTGTGCCATGGGTGGAAAGGGAGTTATCTCAGTAGCTTCACACATTATCCCAAAGCAGATGCATGATATGGTTATGAGCTTTAGAGCGGGAGATACCAAGAAAGCACTCGATATACAGAACAGATATCTCTCACTTATAAATACCCTGTTCATCGATGTAAATCCAATCCCTGTAAAGGAAGCTATGAATCTCTTAGGTTATGAGGTAGGAGGCTATCGAAAGCCACTTACACCTATGTCTGATGCCCATAGAGAGATACTAAGAAGCGAAATGATAAATGCAGGATTATTATAATCCGTTGTCGGAGTTAATAATACAATGATACAAGTGTCAAGTAAATTTGCCACCCACATCATAATAAAATTTAGGAGGTATTTTCATGAAAAAATTAGTAGGAATCGCTGCAGCTATAGGAGGCCTCGCTGTTATAGCAGGTATTTGTTACTTTGTCTACAAGCATTTCTTCTGTTGCTGCTCTTGCTGTGACAGTGACGGAGAAGACTGTGAGTGTGATGGAGAATCTTGCGAAACAAAAGCTGCCCCTCACTCAAGAGGCTATTTCAACCTCAGAAGAGTACAGGAAGCAGCTGCAGAAGGTGAAGTTTCTGAAACAGAAACAGATATCTAAATCAGCTTAAAATGTTCCATTGCCTTGTATATACCATCTTCAAGTAAAGGAGGTGCTACATACGAGGCAATTTTTTTTATGTTTTCATCTCCGTTGCCCATACAGATGGAGTTAGGAAGCCAGGTTAACATTTCCCTGTCATTTTCACTGTCTCCAAAGCCGTATGCGGAGGAAAGCGGTAGATTAAGATGGCCCAATACTGCCTTGATTGCAGTTGCCTTATTAAAGCCATTTGGAAGAAACTCTACAAAGCCGTACCCTGCCCAGCTCACCTTATCGTCCTTGTTGTTAGTATCAAGGGGGGTATTGGAAGCGGTAAACTTTGCTTCATTTGGTCTTCTGTGTATTATGATAGTCATAAAGTCTTTGATGTCATCAGCCATTTTCATGGCATAATCCCATTGTAAAGGACTAATCATCCCAGAAAATTTGCCCACACTAAGCTCTTCAAGGTTGTCTCTTCTTATCTCCTTTAGAGGGGCAGAGAGGTCTCTAAGTAGGAGCTTAAGCCTAGTAGGGTCACTGTAGCGCTCAAAAGGAAGGACGTGGATGTATTCGTCACCCTCAAAGAAAAGGCCTAGGTCTGAGCCCTCAAACCAGTCTAAGAGCCTTGAAAGCTCACTGGCAGACAGCTTGTGGTCAACAAGGATTTCATCCCTAAAAGAGATATAGGTTCCACCACCACATATAATGCCGTCAAAGCCAACCTCAAGGAGCTTCTCTGGCAGCATTGACTTACTGCGCCCACTGCAGATAAAGCAGAGGTTTCCCTTTGCCCTTGTTCTTCTAATCGCTTCTGCCGCTGACTCCGGCAGATATTCATTTCTCCCAAGGAGAGTTCCATCAATATCCATAATAGATAATTATAGTTATTTCGGAAAGAATTGGCAAGAGGGAAATGTGCTAACTTTCAAGGAAGAAGGAAGAACACCATTAACTGAGATTTATCAAAAATATTTTTTAAAACCGTCCTTTTCATACATCCGCCAAGGCTACTAAGTAGAAGGAGGTGGTTAAAAGTGAAATCAAGAGCTTTTGGTAATATAAGATTTTGCTCTATAAGAGCACCAGCTATGTAAACGTATATCATATAGCTTTAATTGGCTATAGATAGCTAAATGAAGATATGAAACCAATCCCAATGAAAGAAGTGGGAAACAAAGAATAATGATTAAGGAGAGAAAGATTATGAGTAAAATGGAATTATTATATAGGATAAAAGATAAGAATGATTGTTCTAACATGGGCGGTATAGCCATTGATAGCAACGGAACGTTATACTGTGTTAAATCAAAGCAGGGTGATTCGCAGCAGTGCTTATATGTGATAAATAACTATAGATCTGCTGAAATAAAAAAGGAAGTTGTTACGCCATCATATGCATATATGTATGGGTGGCTAGGACATGCCAATAGTTTGACTTTAAGTGATGGCTTCCTTTACGTAGGAACTGATAAGAATTATATTATTAAGCTAAATGCCTCAAAATTATCAACCGGCAGATATGATGCAGGGGAAAAAATATTGCTTAAAAAAAAGGTCAAACAGAATGATGGTAAATCTAAACTAACTGAGGTAACAGATATTTCAATTAGCTCTATTGCTAATATAAATGGGAATGAATTTGTACTTCATTTTAGTAAACAAGGTGAAAGTAAAACCAATAGAATATATTTTAATAAAGATGTTAAATCATATACAGAAAAGACTCCTAAAGGAGAACAAAAGCATAAGTATATAGAATATAGCTCAGTAGGGAAGTTTGAATATAAATATCCGGATAATTTAAAGAGCTCCATTGGAGAACATGCCCCTCAGGATGTATATTATAAAAATGGTTATTTATATTTTATACTTGCAGGAAAGGACGAAGAAAGCGATGAATTTAAGACAAGTTATATCTTAAAATATAAGCTTGGAAATAGCAATTGTCTTGGATACGACTCATTTTCAAGTCCGGATATGAACACCAGTAAATTTGAAATAGAGAGCATGCATATAGTTGGTAAGAATTTAGTATTCTCCGTAAATGAGAGTAAGAAAACAATGGTAAATGGAGAAGAAAAAACAGCAAACAATTGGGATGCAATATATATTACAAGAGATTGGGTGCTAGCATAACAAAATGACTAAGATTAACTGAGTTGATTAGATGGGTAAGCCTGCCACATTACGTAGCAGGCTTACCCTAGATATTCAAGAAGATTACAATGGTCGGAATGGTATTGTAAAGCTACAATGATCAGGTAACTTATAATGGCTGTAATATTTTGTTATCTCCTGTGGAGGTATTCCAAGTGAATACATAAAGCTGTTAAGTGATAAATTATAATTAACAAAGTCATGTCTCAAAATATAGTAGTATCTAAATTTAGTAAGGTCATAAGAAAACCTACACAGGCACTCGGTTCTGCAAAATGAGTCATACAACAGCTTGCTATTATCATAAACTGACCGATATTTATCATATTTAATATACTTGTCATCAATATACTTAGAGGTAACAATAAACTTATAAATATTATAAGCTAGTCGTACATTTGTAGTATTCTCTATATTCTTAAAATACTTATTTCCAACCGCCTTTATTGCACGGCTATCAGAGCCGTTTGCAGGGTAAATAGGAACTCTCCTATAACTTCCGTACACATTCTTATCTGTAACTGTGAAAGCTGCAGATTTTTCAGCATAAAGCTTATCCTTGCCATTCTTAGCTTTCATTTTAACAGTGACCTTGTATTTACCATTTTTAAGGTATTTGTCGGTATTGTTTACAGTAAATATAAATGAGCCAAGATAATCACTCTTATACTGATATGAAGGCTTTAAAGTATCCACTAACTTTCCTGATTTGTCGTATATGTATGCTTTAATATCAGGAGGTGAGGATATGGCGTCATCATAGGTAAAGTTTGCATTACAGAAGATATTTAGGTATTTATCTGTCTTTGGATTAAATCCCTTTTTATATCCACCAATTACTATAGGGGTAACAAAAAAGTTATCAGCTCTCCAAGGAGCAGGGACTTTTTCGTTATTGTAGTACAGGTATTTGTTGTCGTTATGAAGTTTTTTATACTTCTTGTAATTACTGACATATAGTTTGTAAATCCTGTTGATAGACAGCCTTTTCCTCAAACCCTTAAGGAAGTTCTTAGGTAAAATGGCATTGTCATTAATAAACTTCATACGTGAGACAATGGAATAGCCTATTTTATGATCCATGTTGCAGTCGTATTCACTGGCCTCTGGATTTCTGTCCTGCAATATTTTTAAGCCTATATACTTTAATGATTTATTCACTTCTACAGTATCATCAAACTCATAAGGAAGTTTATTAAAGTTTGTTTCCAAGTAAATGGGTGTTTCATCCAGCTTTAATCTGTTTAAAAAGAATGCAAGCCCTTTATCGGAAAGAGTACCGTAAAAATTGGGACCATAGTCATTTGTATATGTACGTTCAAGATCCATATCATCGTCAAAATACCCCTCTGCATCCTTATATTTTTTAGTTATTTTCCCAGTTTTAGCAGCCTCCTCTATAAGCTTTAGATACTTTCTTGACGCGCTGTAAACGCCATTTTTCTCAAAGTCCTTATTGTATATAAGGGTATCAAGGTAAGGCATCTTGCTGTAGTCAAGCTTCTTTTGCTTTGTCTTAGCTTCTGTAACTTGAGACAAGGTGCTAAAAAACAGGGCAAAGAGTAGTACAAGTGCAATTAGTTTTTTCTTCATATCAATTGTCCTTTCTTAATTATCGAATAGGTCTTCGGATGATGTTTCCAACTTAGTACGTTTCTTTAAGTTATGGTAATAGTTTTTAATATTCCTATACTCGCGACAAAGTGGGAAGTCATCCTGCTCCATATAATTTTTTAGCGCAATATACTGTTCAGGCTCTTCTATAAGTTCAGAAATTTCAATATCAATTGTCATACCTTCCACTTTCGGCTCTCCAAAATAGTCAGAATAGAGAGAAGGAAGCTCATCCTCTTCAACCAATTCAGTTGACAGGAGAAGGCTGTGAGGGATAGAATCATAATCCGGTAATCTATCATAGGCTTCGTCAACCAAAAAATTACTATATGCATTAACCCAATTTCTGGTTGGTAATTCATATATTTCGCTAGGCCATTCACAATAATCAAGCTTTGATACAACGCCTAAATGTTTATTATATATAATAAATCGATATAAAAATGAGCTTGCAATGTTTAAGTAAGAAACTCCTACATCTCCCTCTTCAAAGTAAAGAACAGGATATATGGTTTTTAAAAACTCCCAATATTCTCCTTCCCCTTCTTTTTCAAAACCACTTATTAGTTTTTCTAAAAATGGAAGAAATATAAAACGTTCTATTTTTTGAGGAATCATATCGTAAAGCATGTCAAATGTTCTGTCCGTATAGGAACGATTTCTTAAGTTTTCAAAATAATTTCCTACTTTAACAAGGTTAGTATCATATTCAGACGCAAAGTAAACAGCTGTAAAATATTCTTGAAAAGAACGATGAATAAAATAGTATCGTTCTCCTTCACTATACATAATACACAGATTTTCTGTTAAATCCAACAAAAAATCACGAGGTAAAATATTTCGATGTTCTGGATCGGCAGTTTTTAAAACCTTTTTCATATACTCTGTAAAATGTAAAGAATCAAACTCAAGGACTTCGTCCATATATGTTCTGGCACAGAATTGTGCAAAATATTTTGCAAATTCTTCTGGAGTAAGCTTAGTATGTAATGGACGCTTAAATGAACCCTTTGAGGCATCATGCAATCGAGCCATAGTTTCATATGCTTTTGAATAGAATACATGCATTTTAGCAGGAACCTCTCCAAAAGAGGAATAGGTCATAAGCATAATGGTTAATAGGAGAGGGTTACTGGCAAATTCTTTATGAGTACTGTAAAGATTCCTATCTAAAGCTATCATAAAACTAGCTTTGCCTTCTTTGTCCCAAAAGTCCAACTTTCCTATAAGTTCAAGTGCCTGTTCTTTAGTTAAATCCTGTATATCAAAGATTGTAAACTTAGAATAGGAAATGAACATATGAACAGGACGGGAGGTAATAATTATAGTATTACCGGAATATGCTTTTAGTAGTGACTCTAAATGTTGATTAAAAGTATCTCTTATGGAGGATTGTATTTCATCCAGACCGTCAAGTAAAAGAATAAGACGTTTTTGCACTAGGGAATCAATAATATCCTCTTTAGAGATACTCAAATCATATTCATTTACAGATTTGAGTATAAAGTCAACTATACTACTATCACTATCTTTGTAATCTTTTAGCGAAAGCAACAGGGGAATGCTTCCCGTAGTTTCGACTTGTTTAGCAGAAGAAAGAAACAAATGTGTCATCAGCATAGATTTTCCAATCCCGCCTAGTCCCTGGATAATAATATACTTTGCTTCCTGCTCTAACTTTTCAACAGTGACACCGCTTATAGATTCTCCCGATTCAAATAGCTTATTACGCCTAATGTCATTACAGACATATAAGTCATAAAAAGGGCAAGGTTTTTCAGCAAACAGTAGAGTCTTTTTTGTAGAGTAGTAAACTGAAGCATCATTAAGATACTTTTGGAATGTCTGCGTTATTGGTAAGCGTTTAGGTATATCATTAGGAGATAACTTTAATGGCGTATAAGTATCACATTTCTTATTTCCTTTAACTGTATTTTTCTTTGTGCCAGAGGCTTCAATAATTATATTTGCAAACAATTCCGCAATTTTCTCGTAAGTATTTGATGGATTTATATCATCTATGTCATCCTTAAAAATATTATATAACTGTTTATTTGTATTCTTAGGGAATGTTTTTAGGTATTTTATAAATTCTTTAGGATTGACATAAACAGCTATTTTCTTAGAAATACCACTAATTTCATTTTTTCCATTAAAATAACTTTTATAAGTACTCTCTGCATAGTCATCAAGTATATCATGTCCATCTTCAATAGTGATGGCTTCTAAAATGGTTTTAGTAAACATACAGGTATTTGCGCCAGCTCTTATTACTTGAGATAACTTTTGGGCAAATTCAATAAATTGCATCTAATATCCTCCCATATCCATTCCTATACTACGCTAACCAATTATACCAACTTGATAAATTATAATTTAATTGTATCAAAGAAAAAGGTAGAAAGATTAGTATAAGCTATCTATTTCACATTCTATTATAGCACCCAATTACTAAATTATCTACCCAATAAATATTAATCTCAAAGTCCGAGATGGCCATCAGGACGGCGGGATACATAGAGAATCTATACAGTATTAAAACTGTATAAAAGATGAAGATGTATCCACCGTATTTTACTATGCTCATTTTTGGCTTTGCAATATGGTGTTGTCTTAATATTTTCAGATTTTTTATGTGTTCCGCTTCTAGAGATTCTTTAGAAGAAAGGAGTACATATTATGCAACTTATAGTCAGATATGAAAATAAAAATCAGATAATAAATCTGAACTCAAAGGAAGCTGAAGAACTGATGGAAAGCTTATCATTAAAATGTGATAAAAACCTGTCTGAGAAAGAACTGGAACTACTTATTCAGGATGCTTGGGATGAGGGTTTCAATAAACCTGAATACAATAATCTGCACAAGTTTGAAAGGCATAGAGGACTAAGCAGTAAAAGAAGTAGTGAAGAAGATGATGATGCTATCCTCGAACCTCAAATGGATGAGGTAAAAGATTCAACTATATTTTGTAAAGAAGAGATGGAAAGAAACGATAATTGGGAGTATGAGGAAGTGTGCCAGAAAATACGCGGAATTCTAAAGCAAAGTACAGCAGAGATGGTAATTGCTATAGCACTTGATGGGATGTCAGTTGGAGAATATGCAGATTTGACGGGAGATATTGCGAACAATGTCAGCCATCGCTATAGAAGGGCAATAAAAAAACTTAAAGATAATTATTTGAAGACGTCCTTTTAGAGCTTTATCTAAGGCTATTAAGTAGGAAGTAATATGGATTAAAAATGTACTTTTTGTATTTGTGAACGGGGCATCAAACTAAAGAAGGGAGGTGATAAAGTGACGTTATTTAATTGGTTCGCGCTATTTGGGATACCGTCTTTGATAGGAGGATTTTGGCTAAATATACTAAAAAGTATCAAAAATAGTGATAAGCAGACAAAAGCCTTACAGTTAGGCGTGCAAGCACTTTTGAGGGAGAGGCTTTTATATTTGTACAGAGAATTCTTTAAACAGGGTTATGTTAATTATTCAGACCGCCAGACAGTTGAGAATATGTATAAACAGTACCATGTGTTGGGAGAAAATGGAGTAATGGATGATATGCATCGAAGATTTATGAATCTCCCAATAGAAGTTGAAGAAAATTGTAATTTAAATTAAAGAAAGGAAATGATGAAATGAAAGTATCTAAAAATGTTGAAGAAACTAAGGTTGATTGGAGAAGAAAACTAACATCGAGAAAGTTTTGGGTTGCAATTATAGGTTTTTCAACTGCAATGCTGACTGTATTAAATATTAATAGTCTTACAATAGAGCATGTAGCGGCCATTATATCAGCACTTGGAACACTTGTATCTTACATTATTAGTGAAGGCATGACTGATGTAGCTGAACTTAATGGAAATGATAAAAAAATATCCAAAACGTCCTTTTAATCCATCCGCCAAGGCTACTAAGTAGAAGGAGGTGGTTAAAGGTGAAATCAAGAGCTTTTAGTAATAAAGGATTTTGCTCTATAAGAGCACCAGCTATGTAAACGTATATTATATAGCTTTAATAGGCAATGGACAGCTAAATGAAGATATGAAATTACTCCCAATGAAAGAAGTGGGAAACAAAGAACAATGATTAAGGAGAGAAAGATTATGAGTGATATGAAACTATTATATAGAATTGATGATAATAAAGACTATACCAATATGGGTGGAATAGCAATTGATGAAAATGGAACATTATATTGTGTTAAATCAAGCTCAGATGATGAGAAACAGTGTTTATATGTAATAAATGATTATGAGAGAGCTAAAAAAACAAATGGCTTTGTAAATCCTTCACGTATTCATAAGTATGTAAGATTAGGACATGCCAATAGCCTCACTTTAAGCGATGGTTACCTTTATGTAGGCACAAATGAGAATTATATTATTAAGTTATCTACTACGAAGCTAAAAGGTACTAAGCATGAAGCGGGAACAAAGATAGACATTAACTCAGACGATGCCGATATCAGCTCAATTGCGGCTGTAGGAAACAATCAGTTCATAGTGCACTTTAGTGGACAAGGCGACAGTTACGCGAGGCAGAGAGTTTACTTTTCAAGCGAGATAACAGATACAGTTGAGTACAGCGCTGAGAAAATGAAGACATTTACATATCCGGATACGCTGAAAATTAAAGCTGATAATACTGAGGCACAGGACATGTTTTATAAAGATGGGTATTTATACTTTATAGTTGCGGAAAAGGATGATAAAAGCAAGGAATTTACGAAAAGCCATATCTTTAAGTATCATTATGAAAGTGGCACTTATGTAGGGCATGTCACATTTACAAATACAAAGGCTAAAAAATTTGAAATCGAAAGCATGTATATAGTTGATAAAAAATTAGTATTCTCTGTAAATGAGAGTAAGGTAATAATAGAAAAAGTAAAAGTAAATGGAAAGATGATAACAAAGACAAAGACAGTAAATAACTGGGATGCAATCTATACTGTTGAAAATTGGGAGTTAGCATCCAAAGAAATAATTATACCTAACGAAAACAAATAATAATATCTAAGATAAGGCTGCCACATTAGGCAGCCTTATCTTAGATATTCAAGATGATTACATTGGCCGGAATGGTATTGTGAATCCGGAACAACTACCTCCTTGGTAATGATTACAGTATTTTGTAACTTCCTGTGGAGGCACTCCGAGTGAATATAAAAAGCCATCCAATGCTAAATCATAATCAAAGTCATGCTTCAAGACATAGTAATAACGCAATCTAGTGAGATTGTAAGAAAATCTGCATAAACATTCAGTTTTACAAAATGAATCATATAACAGCTTGCTATTATCATAAACTGAATGATATTTTTTCCATACTTTATCATCTACATCAATTGTCTTAGAAGTTAAAACGAACTTATAAATATTATAAGCCAGCCTTGTATTGGTAGTATTCTCTATATTCTTAAAATATTTAGCGCCAACTGTCTTAAGTGCATGACTGTCAGAACCATTGGCAGGATATATAGGAACTCTATTATAACTTCCGTAAACATTTTTACTTGTAACTAAAAACTTTGCAGATTTTTCAGCATAGAGCTTATTATTGCCATTTTTAGCCTTCATTTTAACCACTACCTTGTATTTGCCGTTTTCAAGATATTTGGCTGTGTTTTTTATAGTGAATATAAATGAGCCAAGATAATTACTTTTATATTGATATGAAGGCTTTAATGTATCACAAAGCTTACCCGATTTGTCGTATATGTATGCCTTGATATCAGGAGGCGAAGTTATGGCATCATTATATGTAAAGTTTGCATTACAGAAGATATTTAGGTATTTATCTGTCTTTGGATTAAATCCTTTCTTATATCCGCCTATGACTATAGGAGTTACAAAAAAATTATCAGCCCTCCAAGGAGCAGGGACTTTTTCATTCTTGTAATACAGGTACTTGTTGTCGTTATGAAGTTCTTTATATTTCTTGTAATTACTGATATATAGACTATAAATCCTATTAATAGACAGTCTTTTCCTCAAATCCTTAAGAAAATTCTTAGGTAAAATAGCATTGTCATTTATAAACTTCATGCGGGATGCAATGGAATTTCCTATTTTATCTTCCATACTACAATCATATTCATCGGCCTCTGGATTTCTGTCCTGCAATATTTTTAAGCTTATATATTTTAATGATTTATTCACTTCTACAGTATCATCAAACTCATAAGGAAGTTCACTAAAGTCTGTTTCCAAATAAATTGGAGTATATTTAAGCTTTATCCTGTCCATAAAATAAGCAAGCCCTTTGTCAGATAGTGAACCGTAAAAATTGGGACCATAGTCATTTGTATATGTAAATTCATAGCCATAACCCTTGTCAAAATATAATTCAGCCTTTTTAAACTCATCAGTTATTTTCCCGGTTTTAGCAGCCTCCTCTATAAGCTTTAAATACTTCCTAGACGCACTGTAAACACCGTTTTTCCTAAAGTCTTTATTGTATATAAGGGTATCAAGGTAAGGCATATTGCTGTAGTCAAGCTTTTTTTGCTTTGTCTTAGCCTCAGCACCTTGAGGTAATGTACTAAAAAACAGGGCAAAGAGTAGTACAAGTGCAATTAGTTTTTTCTTCATAATAGGCTCCTTTCATAGTTATCAATCTTGCAAGGTAAAATTATAGAGAAGTCACTCGCAGATTGATGAAGTATAGGGACTTTATTTCAAATCCTATTATAACACCAAATGCTTGTCTTATGTATATACTGACTAATAAAAAATCATTTGAAAATGTTAAAGAATAGTTATATAATATTGACTAGATTAGCCTTAGTGGGCGGAAATTTTCAATGGAATGGAGTGGGGGTTATGGAAATTAAACGTGATAGTTATCTGCAACAGTTGATTTCATACCATTTTGATGGCTTGGTAAAGGTAATCACAGGCATAAGGAGATGTGGCAAATCCTATCTGCTAAAAAATATATATAGAGGCTATCTGCTTGAGAATGGTGTAAAAGATGAGCAGATTATTACAATTGAGCTTGACCTTGCAAAAGATATTAAATACCGCAATCCGCTTATACTTTCATCGTATATAAGAGAAAAGGTAGAAAAAAGTAAAGAGGAGTACTATCTCTTTGTTGATGAAATACAAATGTCTGATGAGGTGGCTAACCCGTACAATCCTGACGGTAAAAGGATTACTTTTTATGATGCGCTTAATGATTTGAGAGGTCTATCAAATTTAGATGTATATGTAACCGGAAGCAATTCAAAAATGCTTTCAAGCGACATTCTTACAGAGTTTAGAGGACGAAGTGATGAAATAAGAGTACATCCGCTTAGTTTTGCTGAATATTACTCTGCCGTTGGTGGAGATAAAAATGAAGCTTTTGATGAATATGCCTTCTATGGTGGGATGCCACTTATTTTGTCAAGACCTAACGATGCCACGAAGATGAACTATCTTAAATCTCTATTCCAAGAAGTATATATTAAGGACATTGTTGAACGAAAGAGAATAGAGAGGCAGGATGTGCTTGAACAAATACTTGACTTGCTGTGCTCGTCTGTTGGCTCATTAACCAATCCAACTAAAATTGCTAATACCTTGAAGTCTAAGCAAGGCTATAGCGTGTCAGCCAATACGATTCGTACATATATCGGACATTTGGAAGATGCCTTTCTTTTTTCGGAAAGCAAGCGTTATGATGTGAAAGGAAAGTCGTACTTTGATTCTTCAAACAAGTATTATAGCGAGGATATAGGCCTTAGAAATGCAAGGATAGGATTTCGTCAACAGGAAATGACGCATATAATGGAGAACCTTATATATAACGAGTTAAATATAAGGCAGTTTTTAGTTGATGTCGGAGTTGTATATCAAAGAGCCGTTAATGACAATGGAAATTCAGTTCGTATTCCGAGAGAAATTGATTTTGTGGTAAACTCAGGAGGGAAGCGGACTTATATACAGTCGGCTTATGCGATGCCTGATGATGAAAAAGCTGAGATAGAAATAAGACCTTTTGCGCTTACAGGTGACTTTTTCCCCAAAATTGTAGTAAGAAAAGATATTGGAAAGCGCTGGTATGATGATAATGGCATCTTGAATATAAATGTTATTGATTTTCTACTGGATAAAGATGTAATTTAACTAATGAATATTATAGCCTTTTTGGGCTGAAATTTCAATGAAATTCTAAAGTACTAAATGAAAACCTCATGCTAAACCGGCATTTGTAAGGATAGACTATAAAGAGATAAAAGTTTTGCCAAAATGTATAATAACTTGGTTACTATATGCCGATATAATTAGATATAGGAAATTTTGGAAAGGAGTATTTTGCTATGAGGAATACCGGAATTAAAGGGTTCATATCAATTTTACTTTGCTTTGTTATGATTATAGGCTTGTCTGCACCACTTAGAGTAAGTGCAGAAGATGACAAGAAGATAGCTGAGCTTTCGGCTGAATATATTGGAGTTAAGAATGAAAACGGCGATGTACTTGTAGGCACTGCGCTTAGTAAAACAGACTTTAAGTTTACTATTCGCTATGACGGGGAGGAGAAGTTTGTTCCGCTCTCTGAGAGTGAGCTTAGCCATATAAAGCTTTCTCTTAATGCAGTTCCCATTGATGCAAAGAGTGCATTTGAGCTTGCCATAACTTATGACAATACAGCTAAGACAAAGACAGGCGAAGAGCTGGTGTATAAAATCACTATACCTAAAACCAATGAGACCTTTGATAAGATGGAGGCGACTTGGAATGGTGCAAGCAAGTATCATGTTGGAGATGCTATAAAGAAAGGTGAGATTACCCTGAGTGTGGTATATGGGGTGATTACACCTAATGGCCGTACACAGACTACAAGGACTATCAGCCATAACCAGTTTACCATTTCTCCTGAGGCCATAGTGGCTGACGGAAACAACAATATAACTGTTGAATTCAAGGGGAGAAAAACCAATGTTCAAGTCAAGGGCTATGGAGAAAAAGAGCTTGAAGTAATATATTCAGGAGATAAAAACCCTGTAGTTGGGCAGATTGTAGACACTAAGAAGATAAAGGCGAGCATTGTATATACCAACAATGATAAAAAGGCTGTAAAGACCTCTGACCTTTCATTTGACAATCTGGAGGTGAAGGCTCCGGGTGAGAATACTGTCACAGTTACCTACGGCAATCTTAAGGGCAAGTTCGTAGTAAACGGAGTGGCAAAAACTGCTGAGAAGATGTCTGCCAAGTACACAGGGACTGACCTGGTTGTGGGAAGCAAGATTGACCTTTCCAAGATAACCATTGAGCTTACCAACAACGACAAGACAAAAGAAACCATAACAGCGGGCTTTACCATATCTCCGGATACGGTCAAAGAGGTAGGAGCCAATACAATCACTGTCTCCTACAAGGGCTTTAATGATACAGTAGTAATCAAGGGTACGGAGATACTCCCTACCAATATCACCGCCACATACAATGGTGGAACTGTGATAGAGGGAAGCAAGATAAGTAAATCTGGCATCTTGGTTACTGCTTATTATCCCGATGGAACCAATAAGACCATATCTGATTTTGACATTTCTACGGAAACAATGAACACAGTTGGGATGCAAGAGGTTATAGTCACTTATAAAAAGCTTACAGCCACCATCTATGTTCCTGTTACAGCGAAAACGGTAACTCAGCTTGAGGCTGTGTACAATGGAGGTGCACTGGAGCAGTACGAGTCCTTAGACCGCAAGAAGCTGGTTGTGACTGCTACCTATAATGACGGAAGCAGCAGCAATGTTGAAGACTATACCATTATGTCAACTACCGCAAGTAAGGTGGGAGACAATGTGTTTACGGTAAACTATGGTGCCAAGACTGCGACCTTCACTGTAGAGGCATTTGCAAGAAGGATTGCAGGCGTAGGAACTCTTGAGTCTACGGTAGGTGGAGGGGATTACAGCTCTACACTTACTGCATTTATACAGGATCAGTTTGTAAGGGAAGATATCAAGCTTGAGACGGAAGATTTGGAGGATGACCTTATAAAGTCTGCCATAAAGAGGGTGAATAGTACTAAGAAGTACATTGCCTTTGAAATGGATATCGACAGCTTTCAGTTTGACGAGAACCAGTATCTGACTGCGGAGCTTACGATTCCTGATGAGTTTGACCCTGCTAGGGTAGCTGTATACTTTACTCCTGACAGGAAGAAGATAATGGTACAGCAGACTGGCGGACTGGTGGCAAACAATCTCTACCGCTTTTATGCCTACAGCTCAGGCACATACGTGTTAATGGAAAATGATAACAATGATGTAACCAAGCAGGAGCTTAGGGATACAGACCAGAGAAAGCCGTTTATGGTGGTTTCCATAGATAAGAGCCTAACTGTGGGTACGAAGTCAAAGATAAAGCCTTATGTTTTATTCTCAAAGGATAAGGACGAGGAATTTACCTATGAGGTTGACAATGAAGACCTTATGACTATCTCAAAGTTTGGAGAGATGACTGCCAAGGCCGCGGGAACAGTAAGTGTTACAGTAAGTGCTAAAAAAGGCGGATATTCGGAGACCTATGACATCAAGATAAGTCCAAAAGAAAAGAAGAGAAAAAAAGCAAATTAGAATTATGGAGGGTTGCATTATAGCAGCCCTCTAAGACTTTTAAAATTTTTAGTGAAAAATTCTGCCATAGCTGTTATAATATAAACCGTGCGTCAAAAACTCATCAAGTGGTGGGATTTATATTTTTGCTTGAGGTTTATTAGAGAGATTTAGTTGAAAGGAAAATATATGTCTGATTTAGTAAAAGAAATAGAAAAGCGTAGAACATTTGCGATTATTTCACATCCCGATGCGGGAAAGACAACACTTACAGAGAAACTCCTGCTCTACGGAGGGGCTATCAACCTTGCAGGCTCTGTTAAGGCTAGAAAAACCAGCAGACATGCAGTGTCTGACTGGATGGAAATAGAAAAGCAAAGAGGTATATCTGTAACCTCTTCAGTTATGCAGTTTGAGTACGATGGTTATTGTATCAACATCCTTGACACACCGGGACATCAGGACTTCTCAGAGGATACCTACCGTACTCTTATGGCGGCGGACTCTGCGGTCATGGTGGTAGATGCGAGCAAGGGTGTGGAGGCTCAGACCATCAAGCTCTTTAAGGTCTGCGTTATGCGCCACATTCCTATATTTACCTTTGTAAACAAGCTTGACCGTGAGGCTATGGACACCTTCGAGCTTATGGATCAGATAGAGAGCATACTTGGTATCAAGACCTGTCCTATCAACTGGCCTATAGGCTGTGGTAAGAACTTTAAGGGTGTATATGACAGGAATACTGAGACTGTTATGGAGTTTAAGGCTGCAAATGCAGGTGCTAAGGAAGTTGAGACAAGTTATTTTAATATAAAGGATGAGGAGGCAAGGACTTCTCTTGGCAATGATAACTATGAGAAGCTAATGGAGGAGCTTGAGCTTCTAGATGGAGCCTGCCCTGAGTTTGACCAGGATAAGGTAAGCAAGGGTGAATTAAGCCCTGTATTCTTTGGCTCTGCGCTAACTAACTTCGGTGTGGAGACCTTCCTTACACACTTCCTTAAGATGACCTACATACCTTCTTCAAGAATGACTGACACGGGTGAACTCGATCCACGCTCTGATGTGTTCTCGGCCTTTGTATTTAAGATTCAGGCAAACATGAACAAGATGCACAGGGACAGGATAGCATTTATGCGTATCTGCTCAGGCAAGTTTGAGGCAGGGATGGAAGTAAACCATGTGCAGGCAGGCAGGAAAATCCGTCTTTCGCAGCCTCAGCAGATGATGGCGCAGGAAAGAAAGATAGTGGAAGAGGCTTATGCAGGAGACATAATAGGTATCTTTGATCCGGGCATATTCTCTATAGGTGATACTGTATGCTCGACAAATGAGAGTTTTAGATTTGCAGGAATACCAACCTTTGCTCCTGAGCATTTTGCAAGGGTGCGCCAGATGGATACCATGAAGCGTAAGCAGTTTGTAAAGGGTATAGAGCAGATAGCCCAAGAGGGTGCTATCCAGATATTCCAGGAGTACAGTCAGGGCTTTGAGGAAATCCTTGTTGGAGCTGTAGGTGAGCTTCAGTTTGATGTGCTTAAGTTCAGGCTGTTACAGGAGTACAATGTGGAGATCCGCCTTGAAACTCTGCCTTATGAGCATATCCGTTGGATAGAGAATAAGGATGTGGATATGGACAAGCTATCTCTCACCATGGATACAAAGCGCATCAAGGACATGAAGGGCAGACCACTGCTCATCTTTACTCACCCTTGGAGCATCCAGACAGTGCTTGAGCGTAATGAGGGGCTGAAGCTTTCAGAATTTGGAAATGCGGAGATGTAAATAATTGTTTCACATCATTTATTAATCATATGATTGCATATGTAAACGAATAATGTTATAATTTGTTTAAAGGAGGCGATTTATATGGTAAATACATTAGTACAATTTAGGGTAGATGAAAACGATAGAACTGAGGCTATAGAGATTTGTAGTAAACTTGGTATAGACTTACAATCATATTTTAGGATTTGTTTAGCTAGGCTAATTAGGGAAAAGGGAATTCCATTTAGCATGAAGATAGAAGAGGCTAAAGAGAACAAAGGGATTTCTGCGATGAAACGTGCAAGTAAGATTGCAAAAGAATATGGAATTTCTGATTTGTCTTTAGACGAAATCAATGAAGAAATAAGAGAGGCAAGAGGCTAAGATGAATTAGATATAATCTCAAATGGTAACTTGACAAATCTCTAATAAGAGCCGATAATTTAAATATATGTTCAGGGTCAAAAGAATGTATTATCTTTGACTTGCAAAAAACGATAGGAGGAAGAACATGAAGATTACAAATATCAACAACATCGATAAGTTCTTTCAGCTGGTGGACAAGTGCAGCGGCAAGATAGAGCTTGTAACAAATGAGGGAGACAGATTGAACCTTAAGTCAAAGTTATCTCAGTATGTGTCCTTAGCCAACATTTTCTCATCAGGAACAATCCCTGAAATGGAAATAGTTGCATACGAGCCTGAGGATACAAAGAAACTCATTGAATTTATGATGAATGATAATGGCTAAGTAGTTAAAAAATGCAATAAAACAAGGAGGGTTTTGCAGTGGACACATTATATTTTTGTTACAAAAATGCTCAGAAATTCATAGGCGACCACGAGGTGGAAAGCATTAAGCCTGCAGTTTTGGATGCGGCAAAGAGACTCACGGAGAAAACCGGTGACGGAAAGGATTTCCTTGGCTGGATAGATCTCCCTGTCAACTATGATAAGGAAGAGTTTGCAAGAATCAAGAAGGCGGCTGAGAAGATTAGAAATGACTCTGACATCCTTTTTGTAATCGGTATAGGCGGCTCTTATCTTGGAGCAAGAGCGGCTATTGACTTCGTAAAGCATAGCTTCTACAATGACTTACCTAAGGAAAAGCGTAAGGCTCCACAGATTTACTATGTTGGTAATAGCATGAGTGGTGCTTACATTGAGGAGCTTATTGACCTTATAGGAGATAAGGATTTCTCTGTAAATGTAATTTCAAAGTCAGGTACAACTACTGAGGCAGCCGTAGCCTTTAGAGTATTTAGAGAGCTTACAGAGAAGAAATACGGAAAAGAAGGGGCGGCTAAGAGAATATATTCAACCACAGACAAGGCACGTGGTGCTCTTAAGACTCTTTCAGACGAAGAGGGCTATGAGTGCTTCGTAATCCCTGATGATGTAGGCGGACGTTTCTCAGTGCTTACAGCTGTAGGACTTCTTCCTATCGCAGCCAGCGGTGCTGATATAGACAAGCTTATGGAGGGTGCTGCCCACCTTAGAGAAATCTGCTTAAACAATGACCTTAGTGAGAATCCTGCACTTCGTTATGCTGCCATAAGAAACATCCTTTACAGAAAAGGAAAGAATGTTGAAATCCTTGCAAACTATGAGCCAAGTCTGCACTTCATATCAGAGTGGTGGAAACAGCTCTACGGAGAGAGCGAGGGCAAGGACCAGAAGGGTATCTTCCCTGCTTCTGTAGACCTTACTACAGACCTTCACTCCATGGGACAGTTCATTCAGGACGGTTCAAGGCTTATGTATGAGACTGTTCTTGTTGTGGAAAAGCCTAGAAGAGACTTTACACTTAAGAGTGCTGAGAATGATATAGACGGCCTTAACTACCTCTCAGGCAAGACCATGGACTATGTAAATAAGTGCGCTATGAAGGGTACTATTGCGGCTCATGTGGATGGAAATGTGCCTACACTTCTCATCGAAATACCTGAGCAGACAGAGTACCACCTTGGCGAACTTTTCTACTTCTTTGAATTTGCGGTGGGAGTAAGTGGCTATATGCTTGGCATCAATCCTTTTGACCAGCCGGGTGTAGAATTCTACAAGGCAAATATGTTTAGACTCCTTGGCAAGCCGGGTGCAAAATAATATAGCTATAAATGGTGCATGTCAAGTTGTCTTTAGTGATGACACGTGTGCAATATGTAGGACATAAATTTTTCACAAATTAGTGATTATAGCCCTCCTTGACTTTTTTGTTAAGGAGGGTTAAAATTTATAAAATAAATTGAATGCAATGTAATTTTGACATACTCATTATTAAGTGTAATGATAAGAACTAATGTTTTATGATGGAGCGCTTATATGATATAAGCGTCAAAGGTATAACTTAGATGTTAGATTGTTTACAAGAGAATTAATTGTATTGGAATACCTTAATCTATAAATGAGACCACTTTTACTTTGGTAAAACGATACAAAGTGAGTGTAGAAAGAAGGCATAATGAAAAAAGAAACCTACAATATAACAGGTATGTCCTGCGCTTCTTGCTCTGCAGCCGTCACAAGGGCTGTAGAGAAGCTGGAAGGCGCAAAGGATGTAAATGTCAACCTTATGCAAAATAAGATGACACTAGAGCTTTCAGACGGACTTACGGATGAAATGGTCATAAAGGCAGTAGAAGATGCAGGCTATGGAGCGAGTGTAAAAAAGGACATCAAGTCTGATAGCAGTAAAAATCAGACAGATGTAGCTGGCGATTATGCAACAGAGCTTAAGCTTAGGGCGATAGTTTCATTTATCTTCATGGTCCCGCTTATGTATTTTGGTATGGGAGGTATGTTTAATGCACCGTTTCCAAAGGCATTTACGGGAGACGGAGGGAAGCTTCTCCTTGCGCTTACTGAACTCCTGCTTGTTCTTCCGATTATTTTCACCGGAAGAAAGTTCTTTATAAGCGGATTTAAGCACCTATTTAAGAGAAATCCAAATATGGATACCCTCATTGCGATAGGCTCAGGTACATCATTTTTATACAGCATTTATTCTCTGTATATGCTTGCCTACTTCATTTCCATAGGAGATGTTAAGTCATCCATGCCTTTTGGGATGAATCTCTACTTTGATTCAGCGGGTACCATACTTACTCTCATTACCCTAGGTAAATACCTTGAAGCAAGGAGTAAGAAGAAGACTACAGAAGCTATAAGCAAGCTTGTAAATCTGATTCCCGACAAGGCAGTCATCTTAAGAGACGGCGTGGAGAGTGAGGTGTTGGTCTCCGAGGTGGAGGCAGGAGATATAGTAGTAGTAAAGGCTGGAGAGACTGTACCTGTGGATGGTGTCATAGTAAACGGCAGTGGTGCTGTGGATGAAGCCATGGTGACAGGAGAGAGTATTCCTGTAGAGAAAAATACAGATGACAGGGTGACGGGAGGAACCATCAGCCGTTCTGGTTATTTCACCTTTAGGGCCACCAATGTAGGTGAAGATACTGCGCTTTACAAGATTATTTCCCTTGTAGAGGAGGCTGCAGGCTCAAAAGCTCCTATATCAAGACTTGCAGACAAAATCAGCGGAGTCTTTGTGCCTGTGGTGCTCTGTATATCGCTTCTTACTTTCGTTATCTGGTTCTTTGTAAAGGGGGACTTCTCCTTTGCTCTTAATATGGCGGTTGCAGTCCTTGTCATCTCCTGCCCTTGCGCACTGGGACTTGCCACTCCTGCGGCTATTATGGCTGGTACAGGAAAAGGAGCTGAGAAGGGCATTATTATAAGAAATGTGGTAAGCCTAGAGGTAGCACATAAGATAGACACTGTAGTTCTTGACAAGACAGGTACAATTACTGAAGGAAGGCCTAAGGTAACAGATGTATTTGTAGAAGGTATAATAGAGGATGAGTTTATTTCGCTTGCGGCTACTCTTGAGAGTGCCAGTTCTCATCCGCTTGCTAATGCGGTTACAGAGTACGCTAAAGCTAAAAACATCGAGATAAAAAGGGCTGAAACTCTTGAAACCATAGAGGGCAGAGGAATAGCGGGAGAGATTAATGGGCAAGCCTTATATGCAGGAAATGCAGCCTATATGAAGGAGCTTGGCATAACTGATAACGGCTTTAAGGCTAAGGCAGATGAGCTTCATAACATTGGAAAGACGGTTCTCTACTTTGCAAGAGGAAAAGAGAAGAAGGAGCTAATCGGCATCATAGCTGTAGCTGACGTGATAAAGGAAGGAAGTAAGGAGGCTGTAAAGGAGCTTAACCAGATAGGCATAGATGTGGTTATGCTTACAGGAGACAATGAGCGCACAGCCATTGCCATAGGACGTGAAACAGGAGTAAACAGAGTGGTCGCAGAGGTTAAGCCTGCGGATAAGGAAGCAGAGATAAGAAGGCTTAAGGAGCAGGGTAAGACTGTCATGATGGTTGGTGACGGAATAAATGATGCCCCTGCCCTTGCAGGAGCTGATGTGGGAGTAGCCATTGGAACCGGTGCAGATGTGGCTGTAGATACGGCTGACATCATACTTATGCACAGTGACCTAAGAGACGTGCCTTATGCAATCCTGCTAAGTAACGAGGTAGTAAAGAAGATTAAAGAGAATCTGTTCTGGGCATTATTTTACAATGCCCTTTGTATACCGGTGGCGGCAGGAGTATTCTTTGCTGCCTTTGGGCTGAGGCTTAACCCTATGATTGGTGCACTTGCGATGAGCTTTTCATCAGTATTTGTACTATCCAATTCGCTTAGACTAAGGCTTTTTACGCCTAAGTTTAAGAAGGGTAAGGCAAGACCGCAGATTACAAAGAGTCAGCCTAAGCAAAATGAAACGAAGGCTCAGACAGATGAAACAAAGGATAATAGTTACACAAAGGAGGATATTGTTATGGAGAAAACAATTGATATTGAAGGAATGTCTTGCGCTCACTGCGTAAAGCATGTAACAGAAGCTCTTAATGCCATAGACGGTGTGAAGGCAGAAGTAAGCCTTGAGAATAAAAACGCTAAAGTAAGCCTTTTGAAGGAAGTAAGTGATGACGAGCTGAAGGAAGCAGTTGTCAAGGCTGGTTACGAGGTGAAGGGAATACATTAAAAGTCCCGGATGACAAACTAAAGGACCGGTAGCAGAAGATTCTGTTACCGGTCTTTAGCCGTGCAATTATATTTTGTTATCGGTAGAAGCCCAGTTTTTTTGATACTGGGAAGGGGTTGTTCCAGTGTGTTTCTTGAACTGCCTTATAAAGGTTGCAGTACTGTCTATGCCGACTGAAGAAGCTATATCCTGTATCTTAGGAGGATTCTCCTGACAAAGCAGCTTTATGGCATAGTCCATCTTGATAGCAGAGACATAAGTAGAAAAATTTGTTCCCATGTTTTTCTTAAACCAACTAGAAAGATAGACAGGGGTTATGGAAAATGCCTCGGCTACACTACTTAAGGTTAGCGGTTCGCTTAAATGCGAACTTATATATTCTTCCATTCGGTTTGTGATATCGTACTGTTCTTTATCTGTCTTTGCAAAAAGCTGATAAGAAAGGTCAGACAGATTTTGATACATAAATTTTGTATTATAAGCTTCCTGTACATCTGAAAATGAAGGTGGTTCAAGTTTTTTTGCAAGACAGGCCTTTTCAAAAATTGACAGTATTTCAATATAATAATGTCTAAAATCTGATAAGCTAATCGGTGCCTCAGGATAGAATATGAGTTCCAGTTCCCTGCATATCATATCAGGGGCGTTGTTTCTAGCATATTCAAATAAAATATTGTGTGTGTCTATAGGTAGACGGGATTTCTTGTTTGGCAAATTATTATCCACGCTGTAAGTGAACTTTTTACCGTTAATCACAGGAGATGTAAGCAATGAGTTCTCTGCAAGCTTATATTCGGCATTAAGCTCACTTATAGAGGTGCAGTACTCGCGTATGCCTGCAAATATCCGGATATCATTATCTGAGTTACCTATTTCAGTTTCGATTTCTCCAAGAATTGCCTCTTTGTCCTCAGGTCTTGCAACCAAGGAATAGGTGTACTTATTTACGTTAATAAATTTAAGGTTAAATTTATCGGTTAACTTCTTCTCCAGTGCAGACACGAAAGCAATATCCTCACTCCCTGATGCATCCTGAATGAGTAGGATAATTACCATGTAATAAGGATATTTTTCTTCAAGCATGGCAAGAGTCTTCTCATCAGGCTCGGAAGTAGTACTTAATAAGTAGTATAGAGCAATTCTTTCGTTTATTGATCCTTTGCCGCCTGCATCTGAGTTAAGACAATTAATCTCAAATAAAAGCTCATGTATCTGATTTTCAAGTATAGCAACCTCGTTATCTCCTGAACTACCAAACTGCGAAGTGAATCTCTTAAGAGGAAGATAAATCTTATAATTCAGGAACACGAGCAACAGTGAGCTTGCCAGTAGTATGACAAAGGTTATCCCCATTACTGTATACATGTAGTATAAAGGAGACATAAGTTCATCGTTATTCACAAGTACCAGGCTGGTATATGGGAAAATACTCATCTTTGATGAGATGCAGTAGTATTTTGTATTATTAAAGTCAATATAATCATTTAACAGAGCAGCCTTAGTTGCTTTATCTGTGAGAAGAAGGCTCGTGTTTGAGATTAGGATTTTTCCATTCTCGTCTATAACATATCCAAAGAAGTTACTGTCAATGGACTTGTTTATATTTGCAAATTCAGGCAGATAAATCTGAACAGCAATATAACCATGCTTATATAGATTCTTAACATATAAGGCATAAAAATCACTGTACTGATAAAGGCCGTCCGTTAAGTCTTTTATGGATGTGATTTTATTATTATCAGATTTGTTAAGGACTATATCTACAAAGTCATTTTCAGTATATAAATGACCATTGTCTTGTACAACCTTCTGAGATGATTTGGTGTAGAGAAAGGCTGTTTTAGCATAAGGTAGAGATTGTCTCATAAGAGCGAGTTTGTCAGCAGTATTTTCGGCATTTTTCTCAAAAAATTCATTTCCAAGTTTGTCAGATAGCGTATATACCAGAGATGAATCTCGGATGCAAAGCGATAATAGTACATCTAAACGGTTCATTTCGATTTGAAAATCACTACTTAGCTTGGTTAGTTTTGTACTGGCAAGATGATATCTCTCTTTAGTAAGCTGATGACTATACACAGCACTTGATACAAAAAATAATATAGCTATAATAACCGCTATCGATAAGTTAAGATAAATTACCCCGCTAAGGATACTTTTTCTTGTTCGCATTTAAAAACCCCCATTTGTAACCAACTAAATATTAGCTTGTTCTTAAATATTATCATAATTTTTGTACATATAAAAGTAAAATAGATGAAATATGAGTTATCGTTTTTTAATATAGGTTTCAAAAATTAATATTAATGCTAAAAAATGAAATAATGACTAAAAAATAATGCTTGATTTAGGGATAATTGTGCGATATAGTCAAAACACAAAAACTGAGAAGAAAGAAATGGTTAAATAATTAACAAAAACATATATGCTAAAACAAAATCAAATCATGTAAGATTGATAAAAAGAATAGGAGGAGTTTCAATGAAAAAAAGTTTTTTTAGGAGATGCCTAGACCACAAAGAATTGATACTTATGTCAATACCGGGTCTTGTTGCAGTGTTCATTTTTTCATATCTACCTATGTATGGAATACTGATAGCTTTCCAGGACTACAACCCGGTGGGAGGGCTTTTTGGTGCAAATCACTGGGTAGGGTTAAAATACTTCAAACAGTTTTTTGCAAATCCTTACTTATTTCGTTTGATTAAAAACACACTCTTATTAGGAGTATATACACTGCTGTGGAGTTTTCCTGCGCCTATAATTTTTGCATTGCTTATGGATCAGCTTACCAATAGTAAGTTTAAGAAGGTTGTTCAGTCAATCTCTTATCTTCCATACTTTATTTCAACTGTAGTTATAGTAGGACTTGTGATTAACTTCTGTGGAGTAGATGGTGTTATCAATACCATAAGAGGATTCTTTGGCGCTAAAGAAATATCGTTTATGACTGACCCAAGATATTTTAGGACGATTTTTATTGCAAGTAATATATGGCAGGGTTTAGGTTGGGGAGCAATTGTATACCTTGCAGCCTTATCAACAGTAGACCCTCAGCTGCATGAGGCAGCTACTCTGGATGGTGCGAACAGATGGCAGAGAATCAAATACGTGTCCTGGCCTGCTATCATACCAACTACAACTATTATGTTAATACTTGAGAGTGGAAAAATTATCTCGTCTGACTTTACAAAAGTTCTACTTTTATACAATGAGTCTACCTATGAAACAGCTGATATTATAGGGACTTATGTATACAGAGAAGGTATCTTAGGCGGAAAGTTCGAGTATACGACAGCGATTGGACTTTTGACATCGATTATATCTTTTGTATTGCTAATTACGGCTAATTTCTTTAGTAAGAAAATTAGCGAAAATAGTTTGTGGTAGGAGGTGCAGGAATGAAAGGAGCCAATAAAAGAAAAATTAAGTTAAGTCTTGGCGACAGAGTATTTAATTTTACCAATGTCTTAATAATGCTAATCATTTCTGTGGTAATGCTCGCACCTATCATACACGTAGTATGTGTATCTGTATCAATAGGCTCAGAAATCCAAAAAGGTGGACTCTTCCTATGGCCTAGAGGATTCACAATTGAGGGATATAAAAAGGTGCTTCAGGACAGTTTGATAGTAAGAACCTACTTAAACACAGTTATATATGCAGGATTACATACAATACTCGTAATAGTGTTAACGGCATTTACTGCATATCCGCTTACAATTAAAAGTTTTCCTTTAAGGAAGGGAATTACTATCTTTATAACAATTACTATGTTTTTTAGCGGTGGAGCCATACCTACCTACCTTCTTATGAAGGGGCTGCACCTTATAGACAACCCTGCAGTAATGGTCATACCGTTTGTAGTAACAGCATATAATCTTATATTATTTAGGACATTTTTTGCAGGAATAAACCCTAGTATGCGTGAATCTGCAAGAATAGACGGTGCAGGAGAATTCCTTATCCTTATGAAGATAATAATGCCGCTTTCTAAACCTATTATTGCAGCCATAGCGCTTTTTACGATAGTTGGCAAGTGGAATGACTGGTATTCAGCACTCATTTACCTTAATACACAGGATTATTATCCTGTTCAGATGATACTTAGAAAGATACTTTTTAACAGTACTGCCTTTAATAGCATGGATCCATCCATAATGCAGATGTTCAGAAATAGCACAATTACTCCTCAAAATCTACAAATGGCTACCATAGTAGTCATAATGCTCCCAATAATGTGTATATATCCTTTTATACAGAAATATTTTGCGGCGGGCATTATGGTCGGAGGTGTCAAAGGTTAAGTTGGAGTGAAGGTGTACAATAAAAAAGGAGGAATTTTCATGAAAAGAAAGAATCTATCAAAAATCGTAGCTCTTGGTATGTGTGCTGCCATGTTGCTTTCAGGCTGTGGAGCAGACAAGGGGAAAAGTGGAAGTGCTCAGACTACATCCGGTAAGAGCACAGGAGCCGCTTCAACCAGTGCGGGAGACTCTAAGGAAGCATTAAAGTTTAAGGTAACTACCATTTACTTTGGAGACAAATCACCAGAGGGCACAGAGATTCAGAAAAAATGGCTTGAGATGTGTGAGAGCAAGATGGGACGTCCACTGGATATTACCTTTGAGTACATTCACTCTGGGGACTATACAGAAAAGCTGCAGGTAATAAATGCCGGTGGAGATTTACCTGATATACTTACCTGCTTTAGCTCTAAGGGAAGCACAAAGCAGATGATAGATGAATATGGTTCTAAGGGATTATACTTAAACCTGGCAGAGCACTTAGATAAAATGCCTAATTATAAGAGCTTTTTAGATAAAGACCCTAACAGCAAGAAAAATCTCTTTACTCCTGAAGGAGCGCTTTATGGTGCGTATAACCTTAACGTAACACATATAGGCTCTGCTCATTGTGCAGGTTCAACTTTGATGGCAGTTAAGAACAGCGTATTGAAGAAACTTAATCTTCCTATTCCTACTACTTTAGACGAAGTTTACAAGACAGCTAAGGCTATTAAGGAAGCAGGTGTGTCAAAGTATCCTATAGTACAGCTTGAAGAGTGGCAGAAGCCGGAAGATGTTGTATTTGATGCATATCATACTAATGCAAAAAGATACTTTGACGGCACAAAATTCCAGTATGGACCACTTTCAGATGATTATAAGCTTGCCCTTCAGTATCTCAATAAAATATATACTGAAGGCCTGATATCTCCTGACTATTTTACATATACCACAGATATGGGGAATGCAGATTTAGAGTCCGGCTCAGCATGCATCTTCCTCTCTTCTTGGGAAGGCTACCCTGGAACCTGGGCAACAGAGCGTCCTGCTGATGAATGGGTTGGAGTTCCTATTCCTACCTCAGATAAATATAAGGACAAAGCATGGCAGTTTGAAAGAGAATTTGTCAATGAATATGAATTTGCTTCAAGATATGCTATGGTAGTAAATGCGCAGTCACCTGTTGCAGATGAAATGGTCAAATTCCTTGATATACAGTATGATCAGGATATTGTAGACCTCCTTAACTGGGGTATCGAAGGAAAGACATATGAAGTAAAAGATGGTAAAAAACATCTTATAATTGATAAAGAAAAGTTTGCTGAACTTGGTATGCCTGTTTCAGGAAATATGCGTTCAGGTATCTTCCCTCAGCCACAGGATATGGATTTGTGGAGAATTGAAATTACCAATCCATCACCTATATACTGGGATGGTAAAATAGTAGATGAAAAGCTGGTAGCATTTGCAACTAAAGTAATGAATGCATCCAACACATCACCAACCGATGGGCAGCCTAATCCTTCGATATCTTCAGATGAGTCAAGTGAATACGCAAATATAATGACGCCTGTAGAAACCTATGCGCAAGAGCAGAAGGTTAAATTCATAAAGGGTGAGCGTTCTTTTGATGAGTGGAATAAGTACATAGAAGAACTTAACAATATGGGTGATATCAATGCTGCATTAGAAATCTACAATAGTAAGCTTAAGTAAAATATAAAAGTGTGTGTAGGAAAAAGTGTGCCTGCACACACTTTTTTAATCCACTAATCACAAACTATTCACAAAACTACACTTTCATTTTACCAAAAAACATGATAGAATTGCAGAATACGTTACAGGAATATGACTGTAGCACAATAATATGTTTTGAAGTAGAAGAAAGGGAAAATCAGTAATGAAAAAAAGAGTATATTTAATGACTGCTATCAGTGCGGTAGCAATAGCGTTAACTGCTTGTGGAGGCAATTCGGGCAGTAGTAAGAGTGGAAGCACAGGCTCAGCATCCGGTTCAGCGGTTAGCAGTGGTTCTGCTGCTACAGGCTCAGCTGTAGATAACGGCGCTGTGATAGAGTTCAATCCTTCGGATTACATAGAGAAACTCGCTAACTACAAGGGAGTTGAGTACACCAAGGTAGATACAGTTGTAACCGATGCAGAGGTAGAAGAAAAGGTAAAGGAGTTCCTTAAGAACTATCCTGAGAAGATTACCGACAGAGAGATTAAAAAAGGCGATACTGTCAACATAGACTATGAGGGTAAGAAAGACGGAGTAGCCTTTGACGGTGGAACTGCAAAGGGAACTGACCTTAATATCGGCTCAGGAAGCTTCATTCCTGGCTTTGAAGATGGACTCATAGGCAAGAAGCCGGGTGAGACCGTTGACCTTAACCTTACCTTCCCAAAGGACTATCATAGTGAGGAATTAAAGGGTGCGAAGGTAGTATTTACAGTTAAGATTAACTACATTGTAGGGAAAGCTCCTAAGAAGTTAACCGATGAACTGGTTAAGGAAAACACAGAGTTTGCAACAAGTGCAGACTACGAAGAAGATGTAAGAAAGAAGCTTGAAGAGAGCAAGAAAGATGCTGCAAAAGAGAGCATTCAGAGAGAAGTTATAGAAAAGGTAGTTACAGAAAGTGCAGTAAAATCAGTACCTAAGGAAGCAGAGGACAGATACTATACACAGATTATGAACTACTGGAATAACTTAGCTGCTCAGTATGGACTCAAGTTAGAGGATATCGTTAAGAACCAGTTTAAGCTCACTGAGGAAGAGTTTGATAAAGAAGTAAAGGCTCAGGCAACAAACAGCGCAAAACAGCTTGTAGTTGTTAGAGCAATAGCAGAAGCAGAGAAGCTTGAGGTAACTGATGATGAATATAAGACTGCACTCAATACCTACTATGAGAACAGCGGCGCAAAGGGCAGCATAGATATTGCTGCTTATGAGAGCCAGGTAGGTAAGGGCAATCTTATGGATTTAATACTTCTTGACAAGGTAGGGGCCTATATAGTAAAGAACGGAAAAGAAGTACCTGCAAAGACAGAAACAAAGACCAAATAATAAAGGTTAAATAAATAGAGGTTGTAGCACTAATGTTTTGTAAGTGTTACAGCCTCTATTCTATTCTAAAATTACTCACCCCTCAATTACTGCCAAATGTACCCCTTCTTTGGCATAAGAAGTAGATTCTCTTTGAATGAGCTCGGGTCTAAGAAGGTTGCGGCTTATTGCCATATTATGTGTAAGTATTGAATTAAGAGCGAAAAACCCGGACCTTCCAAGCAGTTCACGCTCCTGGCGTACCGTGGTAAGAGGAGGAGAAAGGAGTGAAGCGAGCGGGATATCGTCTATGCCTACTACGCTTATATCCTCAGGTACAGACAGCCCTCTTCCCATAAGCTCAGTATATACACCGGATGCAATCACATCATTTCCGCAGATAATGGCTGTCGCACCTTTACTTAAAAAATTGTCTATATGGTCCTCGGCTACCCTTGCAACAAAGTAGGCATATATAGCCAAGTCGTCATCTACTGTAAGCTTTCTCTTATTCATACTGTTATAAAAGCCTTCCATTCTCTGCTCGGTAATAAGAGAATTCTTGGATCCGTTTAAGAAGGCTATTTTTCTATGCCCCAGATGATAAAGATGTGAAACTATGAGTTCCATTATTTCTGCACTGTCAGTACCTACATAGCAGGTGTTGGGATTCTTAGCTACATAGTTGTCAAAAAGCACTGTTGGAATAGTAGTAGTCTTAAACTCTTTCAGCCAAGGATCCTCCAGCGCAAAGCCCACACAAAAAGAACCCGTAAAGCCGTTTCTAAACATAAACGAATCATAAGGCTCGTTAGCTTGAAATGCAGGAGTAATGGGCAGAAGAGCGACATCAAAGCCTTCCTTCACCGCTTCCTGCCTAAAGCCTGATACTATGTCATATCCAAACTGTCCCGAAGACTCATAATCCATATTTTCCATAAATATACATAGCCTTTTGCCACTGCCGTTGTGCTTTAGCTTGATGCTCTTGTAACCCATTGAAATGGCTGTATTTACAATCTTTTGCTTTAAAGTCTCACTTACATCCGGAGCGTTGTTAAGACCCTTCGAGACTGTCCCCTGTGAAACTCCAAGCTCTTTAGCTATATCTTTGATAGTAACCATATAAAACCTTCCTCAGTGCTTACGAAAATTTACGAAATTAGTATAATATTATTTTGTCTAATTTGCAATAGTAATTAAGAAAAAAGTGTAAAAAAATTAAACAAAATGCAGAAATGATATGACAATTAAGAGGGGATAAAAGTTTAAAATAGATTACATGTGCTAAATGCACAAAAAAATATTGACAATCAGCCGAGATAATGATAACATAAGACGAAAATAAGGTTTCGTAAAGTTTCGAAACTTTACGAATATATTTCGTTTGTTGATGACCCAATGTTTTTCTGTGGCGGCAGAGAAACAGCAGAAATATCATAAAACGGAATATATTCCAACATCAAAGGAGGATAATTCAAATGAGAAAGTCAAAAAAATTCTTGTCACTTATGCTTGCAGCGGTGATGGCAGCTTCTCTTGTAGGCTGTGGAAAGTCATCTGACACAAAGACAAGCAGTGCGGCTAAATCAGGAAGCGCAGCTACTTCAGCTACTTCAACTGCTTCAACAACTTCTACAGCAAAGTCAGGAAGTGCAGCTTCTACAGATGAAGAGGCGCTTGAGGCTACAATTACAGTATGGAGCCCACAGGAAGATCAGGCTAAGGAGAGCGGAAACTGGCTTGGCACCATGTGCGATAAGTTCGCAGCAGCTCATCCTAACTGGAAGCTTACATTTAAGTATGGTGTTTGCCCTGAGGGTGAGGCAAAGACTCAGGTAACACAGGATCCTAGCGCAGCAGCAGATGTATATATGCTTGCCAATGATAACATCGGTGACCTTGTTGCAGCAAAGGCTATCTCAAAGCTTGGCGGAACCGCACTTGATGCTGTTAAGTCACAGAATACAGATCTTATTGTAAATACAGTTACTTATGAGGGCGGTGTATACGCTGTACCTTTTACATCAAATACCTGGTTTATGTACTACGACAAGAGAGTCTTCTCTGAGGATGATGTAAAGAGCCTTGATAAGATGCTTGAGAAGGGTAAGGTATCTTTCCCACTTAGCAATAGCTGGTACAATGTAGCTTTCTATGCAGGTAACGGTTGTACACTCTTTGGCGGCAACAACGATGCTTCTGCAGGTATTGACTACAGTGGTGAAAAGGCAGTAGCAGCTACAAAGTATCTTGTAAATCTTGTAAAGAACAAGAATTTCTCTAACGATGCTGACGGTTCAGGTATTAAGGGACTTAAGAACGGAAGCGTAAATGCAGTATTTAGTGGTACTTGGGATTATAACAACGTAGCTGATGCCCTTGGTGCTGAAAACGTTGGTATAGTTCAGCTTCCTACAGCTAAGATTGACGGCAAAGAAGTACAGCTTAAGAGCTTTGCAGGATCTAAGGCAATCGGTGTAAACCCTAATACAAAGTATCCACAGGTAGCAGTTGCACTTGCTTCTTTCCTTGGAAGCACAGAGGCTCAGAAAGAGCACTACAAGACAAGAAATACTATTCCTACAGATAAGTCTCTTCTTGAGGATCCTGAAATCGCTTCTGATGCTCTTGCAACAGCACAGGGTAATACAATTGCCAATACTTCTATCATGCAGCCATTCGTAGCCGGTATGTCTAACTACTGGTCAAATGCTGAGAATATGGGTAAGGCTATCCTCTCAGGTGATGTAACAGAGAAAAACGCAGCAGAAAAGACAGAAGCTTTAAACACTGCATTTAATACAAAATAATAAGATGTGATATAAAGGTTACAGACTGCAGACAGTATCTGCGGTCTGTAGCCGGATATTATTATAGATGCGTGTTCAGAGTAAGGGCACGCATTTATAATAAAAATAAGTTTATGAGGAAGCGGGAAACCATTTACACGAAAATAACAGATGTGTGGGGATAAAACATGGAAGATGTGAAATTCTTTAAGGCACTAGCGAAAGGCGATATTTTCACCAAGCTCTCCCTTGTTATACTGGGACTTGGCAATCTGGTACGCGGGCAGATAATTAAGGGGCTTATGTTCTTGGGACTGGAAGCTGCCTATATATTCTATCTGATTAACACCGGTATCTATGATCTTGGAAGATTTATTACTCTTGGCGGCAATCCTCAGGAGGAAGTATGGAACGAAAAGAAGCAGATATATGAATATACTGCCGGCGACAATACTGTACTTATGCTTCTTTATGGTATATTTGTTATAGTTATTACCCTGTTTTTCATAGTTGTTGTAGTATCTGCGGTAAAGAGTTCTTATGAAGCTGAGCTTAGAAAGAAGGCAGGAAAGAAGCCTCTAAGCTTTGTAGAAGATGTAAAGAATCTTTTTGATAAGGACTTACACAAGCTGCTTATGACACCTCCGTTTATCGGAATTGTGTTATTTACCATCATGCCTCTTATTTACATGATAAGCATGGCATTTACAAGCTATTCGGTGAAGGGAGACCATTTGGTACTCTTTAACTGGGTAGGGCTTGACAACTTTAAGGATGTGCTTACTCTCGGAAGTGAAGTAGGTAAGTCGTTCTGGGGAGTTTTAATTTGGACAGTCGTGTGGGCGGTGTTTGCTACCACACTTAACTATATACTGGGTATGATTTTAGGTCTCATCATAAACAGAAAGGGTACTAAATTTAAGGGGTTCTGGAGGTTCTGCTTTATATTATCTATAGCAGTGCCACAGTTTGTTTCTCTTATGATAATGAGAACCATGCTTCAGCCAAAGGGTGACGTTAATCTTTTACTTAGGGCACTTGGCATACTTGGTGAGGGTAAGTACCTTCCTTTCTTTGAGAATGCAACCTGGGCAAGAATCACAGTTATCGTAATCAACCTTTGGGTAGGTATTCCATATACGCTTTTACAGGTAACAGGAATCCTGCAGAATATTCCTGAGGAGCTTTATGAGGCTGCAAGGGTGGACGGTGCCAATACGGTGACCATATTCTGGAAGATAACCCTTCCTTACATGCTCTTTGTAACAACACCTTATCTTATTACACAGTTTACAGGTAATATCAATAACTTCAACGTTATCTACCTGCTCTCAGGAGGTGCTCCTGTAGATGTCGGTGATACTGCCGGTAAGACAGACCTTCTTATCACCTGGCTGTATAAGCTTACGGTTGATAAGCAGTACTTCAATACAGGTGCGGTTATAGGTATTATAACCTTCATCATACTTTCTGTAGTGGCACTCATAACCTACCACAGAAGTGGATCTTATAAGAATGAGGAGGCGTTCAAATAATGGATAATAAAGTAAAAATGTCATCTTCATATAGGGCTCGTCAGGTAATGACCAATGTATTTGTACATATATTTTTGGCTGTGCTTGCTGCAATATGGGTACTTCCTGTAGTATGGGTTGTACTTAAGAGTCTTACGCCTAAGGACAGTTCGGGTATATTCCCGGATAAGCTAAGCTTTGAGAACTACACAAAGCTTTTCACTGATACGGCCATACTGAACTTCCCTAAGATGTTTATGAACACCTTTATAATTGCAGTTTTTTCCTGCCTTGTATCAACAGTATTTGTGCTTTGTGTAAGCTACTGTCTTTCAAGGCTTCGTTTCAAGGCAAGAAAGCCTTTTATGAACATGGCTATGATACTCGGGCTCTTCCCGGGAATTATGGCTATTGTGGCTGTGTACTATATCATCAAGTCACTTGGGCTTTCACAGGGACCTATGATTAGAGTTGCTCTTGTACTTATATACTCAGCCAGTGCGGGACTGGGCTTCTACATAGCTAAGGGCTTCTTTGATACAGTGCCTAAGGCACTTGATGAGGCTGCCATGATAGATGGTGCTACCAAATGGGAGGTATTTACCAAGGTAACCATTCCTCTGTCAAAGCCTGTTATTGTGTTTACCGTGCTTACAGCCTTCATTGCACCTTGGGTAGACTTCATTGCTGCAAAGGTTATCTGTAGGGCAGAAGCTGATTACTTTACAGTTTCTATCGGACTTTGGCAGATGCTTAGCAAGGAGTATATCATTAACTGGTATACAAGATTTGCTGCAGGAGCAGTTTGTATCTCTATCCCTATAGCTGTCCTCTTCATTTACTTACAGAAGTTCTATGTAAATGGAATGGGTGGAGCCGTAAAGGGCTAATGCAAAAAAGTGAAATGTTTTTTATCTATAATCTACTATGAGTTCTGTCTTTCGTGATATTTAGGCAGAATTATAAAAGCCATGACTTATCATAATATGATGAGTTGTGGCTTTTTTGTAATTTTTTATAAAATTTTATTAATGCTATTATTTATTTTTACGAAATATCCGATATAAATTGTGGTCAGATAAACGACAATAATCATGGAGGGAAAGTCATGAAGATGAAGAACAATGTAGCGAAGAACGGAAACGCCAGGGTGAAGAGCGTAGGAACGACGATAAGCATTATTATTTCGATTTTACTTATTATCACACTTGGTGCAAAGACAGCAATTGATGCGGCAAGAAGCTATAACTCCGCCATAAGTTCAAACAAGGAGCTTCAGTATGAACGTACAAGGAAGCTAGGAAAGCAGCTTGAACAGAGGTTTAACTCTGTTTACTACACTGCTAAAACTATTGAGGATTCAGTAGATGCATTGATGAAAAACACAACTGCGGAAGAAAGAAAAAGAAAAATCATATCTGATATGGTTGGAGAAACCATCGCAAGCAACGCAGATATAGGTGGACTTGGAGTGTTCTTTGAGCCTGATGCTTTTGATGGAAAGGATGCGCAGAATAAGACTTCTGACAATGAAGAAGGACTTATGCAGTCTTATTTTAGCAGGGACGCAGGAGGAAGCTTTAAGGAAAGCAAAATAAAGGGCTACAGGAATTCAAGCTGGTACACCGAGATAATGAAAACGGGTAAAGCACTTATTACACAGCCTTTTAAGGATGGAGACAATATAGTAACTACATACGGAATACCTATAACCGAGGATGGAAAGCTAATCGGAGCAGTTGCAGCAGACATCTATGTGACCGAACTGTCTAAGGAGCTTGCAGAAGACCCTAACAACAGTGAGGACAATTTTACTGTTCTTGTATCTGATGAGGGACTTGTGACTGCGCATTCCTTGGATGATAGCCTTATACTTAAAGATATAACCGATGATCCTGAGGTTAAGTCAAGGATTGAAAATGCACAGCAGAATAAGGAATCCGAGCTTGAGAAAGTTTCCGTAACTACAGGGAAAAATTCTTTGATTATATATGTTCCGGTAGCTGTAGAAGGAACTTCAGAATACTGGGTATTTGAATCTGTTATCAGTATGAGCACAATGACAGCAGACGCAGTTAACACAGCTGTACTTAGTGTGATTATCAACATAGTGCTTATTATAGTGATTGCACTTGTTATAATGATTCTCTTAAGAAGGATGGTTTCTCTGCCTCTTAAGGTGGTTAGCAGTGCACTTGGTAAGCTGGCTGACTATAACCTCAATCTGGATGCAGAGAGAGCAGAGAATGCTAAGTATGACAAGAGTGGTAATGAGATAGCAGGACTTATACTAAGTCTTAGGAAGCTTAACCAGAACCTTATTAGTATAGTATCAAATATTAATTCACATGCGCAAAATACCGCTGCTACTGCTGAGGAGCTTACAGCTACGGCTCAGTCTACATCAGACGCAGCAGGAGAAGTTGCTACAGCAGTTACCAACATAGCTGATGGTGCAACCAGCCAGGCAGAAGACACACAGGCTGCCGCTGCCTCTGTAGAAACTGCCAACAGACTCCTAAGCGGCATGATGGTTACCTTAGAAGAGCTGGGTACTGCTACTGATACAATTGACAGATGTAAGAATGACGGAAATGAAACTCTTAAAGACCTTGTACAGCTAACAGATGAGAACCAAAAGATATCAGATAAGGTTAGTACAGTTATATCTGAGACAAGCGAGGCAACTGTGAAGATATCAAATGCATCTGAGATGATTCAGTCTATCTCAGACCAGACCAACCTTCTCGCACTTAATGCTGCCATTGAGGCGGCAAGGGCAGGTGAGGCAGGAAAGGGCTTTGCGGTTGTTGCTGATGAGATCAGGAAGCTTGCGGAGCAGAGTGCCGGCTTTACAGCTGAGATAAGAGCCGTAATTGATGAGCTTAAGACCAAGGCTGAATCTGCCGTAACCATGATGGAGCAGTCCAACGAAATGGTTGTAAAACAAAGTGAGAAAGTAGCAGAAACAAGCGAAAAGTTTGAGGAAATATCAAAGGCGGTTGAGAACAGTAAGAACATCGTGGCAGAGATAAATTCATCTTCAAAGACCATTGAGACTGAGAACCAGAATGTAACCAAGATGGTTGAAAACCTCTCAGCAATTGCTGAGGAGAATGCAGCTACATCAGAAGAAGCATCTGCATCAGTGGATACTCAGGTTCAGTCTATAGGAGATATATCTGCAGCAAGTGAAAATCTTGCACATATAGCGACTGAGCTTCAGGATGAAGTAGCTAGATTTACGTTCTAAAAATAAATACACGACTAAAAGGTCTTTTAATATACTTTGTAGATTAAAAGGCCTTTTTTGGCAAGTAAAGGCTTTTGTAATTAGATTGTTTTGTTAAATTAATAACTCACATTAATTTTTTTAATTAATCATCCGATATTAATCATGGTAAAAAAACGACAATAATCATGTTTAACTATGGAGGGGCAAACCATGAAAATGAAACATAATTTTGCAAAGGACGGAAATGCCAAGGTCAAAAGCGTAGGCATGAGGATAAGCATTATCATTTCGATTTTGCTCATTATCACTCTTGGAGCAAAGACCGCTTTTGATACGGTAAGAAGCTATAATTTGGCTATCAGTACAAACAAAGATCATAAATATGAAGAAACCAGAAAGCTTGCTAAGCAGCTTGAGCAGAAATTTATATCTGCATATTACTCAGCGAGGACAACAGAAGGTGCAGTATCTACAATGATGAAGAATATACCGGTTGATCAGAGGAAGAGAGTGTTTATATCCAATTTAGTTGAAAGCATGCTTGAAGGTAATATGGATATTGGAGGATGTGGAGTATTTTTTGAGCCAAATGCCTTCGATGGTAAAGATGCACAGAATATAACACCTGAAAACAAGGATGGACTCTTCCAATCATACTACCTAAGGGAAGCGAATGGCAATGTTAAAGAGACATTGATTGATGCCTATAGGGAATCAACCTGGTATAATGAAATTATGGATGCCGGCACAGCAGTTATTACCCAGCCTTATAAGGAGGGTGAAAATATAATGACTACTTACGGCTTACCTATAAAGATGGATGGGAAAATAATTGGAGCTGTAACAGCAGATATCTTTGTTACAGAACTTTCAAAAGAACTGGCAGAAGATCCAAGCAACAGTGAGGATGATTTTACCGCACTTTTATCTAATGAGGGAAAAACAGTGGCGCACTCATTGGACGAAAGCTTAATACTGAAAGAGTCTTCAGTTGATTCTACAGTAAAGCAACATGTAGATACAGCTCAGCAGAATAAAGAATCTGAAGTTGAGCGTGTATCAGCTTACACCGGTAAGGATTCGTTGATTATGTACATTCCTGTTGCCATAGAGGGAACGGATGAATATTGGGTATTTGAAACAGTTATCAGTGTAAAGAAGATGACACAGGATGCCGTAAATAGTGCAATTCTCAGTGTGGTTGTAAACTTGATATTAATAATTATCATAGCAGTGCTCATTTTCATGCTTTTAAGAAGGAAGGTATCCCTTCCTCTAAAGGTTGTAAGCAGTGCTTTGGCTAAGCTTGCAGACTATAACCTCAATCTGGATGCAGAAAGAGCAGAAAATGCAAAGTACGACAAGAGCGGAGATGAGATAGCAAGCCTGATACTTAGCCTCAGAAAACTTAATCAGAATCTTATAGGCATTGTTTCAAACATCAATTCTTATGCGCAAAATACTGCGGCTACAGCTGAGGAGCTGACAGCTACAACACAGGCTACATCTGATGCAGCAGGAGAAGTTGCTACAGCAGTTACCAACATAGCTGACGGGGCAACCAGTCAGGCAGAAGATACGCAGGCAGCGGCAACCTCTGTTGAGACTGCCAACAGGCTTCTTGATGGTATGATGGAGACGTTGGAAGAGCTTGATGAGGCAACAGATACAATTGACAGATGTAAGAATGACGGCAATGAAACACTTAAAGACCTTGTTGAACTTACAGATGAAAACCGTAAGATATCAGATAATGTTAGCGCTGTTATATTTGAGACAAGTGAAGCCACAGAGAAGATATCCAATGCTTCCGAGATGATTCAGTCTATCTCAGACCAGACCAACCTCCTTGCCTTAAATGCAGCTATTGAAGCAGCAAGGGCAGGTGAGGCAGGAAAGGGCTTTGCGGTTGTTGCTGATGAGATCAGGAAGCTTGCGGAGCAGAGTGCCGGCTTTACAGCTGAGATAAGAGCCGTAATTGATGAGCTTAAGACCAAGGCTGAATCTGCCGTAACCATGATGGAGCAGTCCAACGAAATGGTTGTAAAACAAAGTGAGAAAGTAGCAGAAACAAGCGAAAAGTTTGAGGAAATATCAAAGGCGGTTGAGAATAGTAAGAACATCGTGGCAGAGATAAATACATCTTCAAAGACCATTGCCGAAGAGAATAAGAATGTAACTAAGATGGTTGAAAATCTATCAGCCATTGCCGAAGAGAATGCGGCTACAAGTGAAGAGGCATCTGCAGCAGTGGATACTCAGGTTCAGTCTATAGGAGATATATCTGCCGCAAGTGAAAATCTTGCACATATAGCAACTGAGCTTCAGGATGAGGTAGCCAGATTTACTTTCTAAAGACGGATGATACATGAATGGAACAGTTAACTGTTTACTTGACGGAAAAAGGACGTATTTCCTTTGAACTATAATCGTTTAATATGCGATAAAAGGGGATGTCACATCAGATAAAATAATTACATCACATAGCTGATTATAAGCTGGAATTGATGTAAGAGATATTTATCATAGATGTGGCATCCTCTTACTTTTTACTGACTTGGGAACTAACGTGATTTTCCACAGCTAATTATTATTTTTACTTAGTGAAAGCTCTATACTGCTTCCTCTTTCAGAACTCTCTATAACCCTTACATCACCGCCATGCCTTACTGCGATTTCCTTTACGAGGGCAAGTCCCAGTCCTGCTCCGCCCATAGAACGGCTTCGGGATTTGTCAACTCTGAAAAAAGGCTCAAAGATTTTATCCCAGTCTTCTTTTGCTATTCCGCTTCCCGTGTCTGTAATAATCACCTTTGCAAAGCTATCATCTTCAGCTATGGCTACAGATACCGTACCGCCTTCTTTGTTGTACTTAATTGCATTTTCAATAAGATTGTAAATTGCCCTGTATACAAGGGTATCGCTGCCTGTAAGCCTTGCCTCGCCGTCCTCTTGAATAAGGCTTATATGCTTTTTATCAGCTACAGCCACCAGGTCACAGATGACCTCTTCGCTAATCTCAGAAAGAGAGATGCTGTCACTTTTAGGAGCTGACTGAAGTTCAGTCATTTCAAGCAGGATGTCAATTACGTGTGAGAGGCGGTCAGTCTGGTTTCTTGCCATATTGATGGCTTCTTTATAGTCTGCTTCATCGGGATTTTTATTTTTTTCAAAGACCTCAAACTTGGTACTCATTACCGTAAGCGGGGTTCTAAGCTCGTGAGCGGCATTTGCAGAGAACTGTCTTTGGGTGGCAAAGGTCTCCTCAAGCCTGAGGAGAAGTCTGTTAAAGGCAAGCGTAAGCCTTTCTATCTCTGTAGAATTACTTTTCGACAGTATGGGTTCTTTTAGGTTCTTTGCCTGAATATCCTCTATCTGTGAGGTAAGCTCCCTTAGAGGATAAAGTGCATAGCCCACTATGAGATACATAAGAAAGCTTACTGTAAGGGTTATAATTAGTGTAATTGCAAGACTTTTTATCCAGAATTCAATCTGCGTGTTTTTAACTGTATCTGCAACTACGGACTTAGGGTTAAGGACCACCTTAATCTCGTCAGAATTAGTTGTAGGGATATCGGTATTAGGGAGTATGGCTATAGCTGAATTGCCGATTTCATCCATATAAAGTATGGCAGAACGGCTTATAAAAAAGCTGATAGCAAGGCAGGCGGTAACTACCATAAAGGCTGTCATAAGGGTAAGCTTCCACCTGAGAGACAGATGCTTCTTCATTCTCCGCCTCCTCCTATCACATAGCCTTGGCCTACTCTATTGGTAATAGGGTCGTATCCGAGGGCTGTTCTTATCTTCTTTCTAAGTGCACTGATGTGAACCCTGATTGAGTTACTGAAGCTATCCACACTGCTATCCCATACATGCTCTATAAGCTCCTCCTGACTTACAGGGCGCCCCTGGTGCAGTATAAGGTATTCAAGGATGGCAAGCTCTTTTCTGGTAAGTGTCAGTTCTAAGCTTTTTGCAAAGGCAGTACGAGTCTTAGTATTTAATGATATTTCACCACATTCAAGCACTATATTGTTTTGAACGGTTCGTCTTCTTGTAAGGCTCCTAACCCTTGCCTCAAGCTCTTCAAAGTGAAAGGGCTTACATAAATAGTCGTTTGCGCCGCTGTCAAGCCCCTCTATTTTATCGTTTAGCCCGCCTCTTGCAGAGAGGATGAGGACATTTGTCTCATTATCACTAGCACGCATATTTCTAAGTATGTCTAAGCCGTCCATCCCCGGCAGATTTAAGTCAAGGATAATAAGGTCATAGCTATCGGTAGAGATTATCTCCATGGCTTCCTCTCCGTCAAAAGCTGTATCTACCTCATAGCCATCAAGTCTAAGTCCCTTTGCAATGGACTCGCAAAGAGCCTTTTCATCTTCAACAACCAACAGTCTCACGTTGTCACTTCCTTTACAATTAGTTTAGTTTTGTTTATCATATCATAAGGGAAATAAAATTTCTATTAAGAAGAATTAACTCACTTTAATTATAAAGAAATGATTTGGAATCTGCCATAGGAGGTCTGAACAAAAAAGTATGTAAAAAATTAAAAATAACTTTTTTTCTTAACAGAAATTTTATACAGGCTGTGTTATACTTAGCTTCGTCATTTGTAGCACCGGCACCAAAGAGACCAGTCTTGTTTGCTCTCCCCCTTTTGCAATCTAAGTATTCTCTTTGGTGCCAGTACAGGTGATGTGGTGCCAGAAATAATAAATTCTAACGCAGGTGCAATCAGGTTTTTATGGTTTTGATACTGCACAAATTAATAACAGGAAAGAGGTTTATAAAATGGGGAATTTCACATTTAAGACTAACAAAAAGAAGTTAGTGGCTCAGGTGGCTTTACTTGTAGTTTCGATAGCATTTATAGCATTTGGGGCATACCGGGGAGAGGCTCAAACTGTACTTACCAAAGCAATCAACCTATGTCTTGAGTGCGTGGGTATAGGTTAATTATAGTAAGAAAGGATGGAGCTAAGGTGGAAAAGAAGGTAACTAACAATAAAAAGAAGGGCTCTGTTAAAGATTTCCTTAAAAGCAGGACAATGGTACAGATAATAGCAACCCTATTAACTAATATTCATCTTCCTAACTTTTTTAAGGGAACCTTGTATCAGGGCAAAGGGAAAATAGCCTGTGTGCCGGGACTTAACTGCTACTCCTGTCCGGGAGCAACAGGTGCCTGTCCTATAGGCTCATTTCAGGCGGTGGTAGGCTCGAGGGATTTTAGCCTTACTTACTATATTACGGGAATTATGATATTTTTCGGTGTTATGCTAGGTAGATTTATCTGTGGCTTCCTCTGTCCATTTGGACTGTTTCAGGATTTGCTTCACAAGATACCGTCAAAGAAGTTTAGTACCAAGAAGCTAAAGGCACTGACTTATCTGAAATACATCATTTTGCTTGTTGCGGTCATCATACTTCCTACATTCTTAAATAATGCAGCGGGGATATCTTCACCGTATTTTTGCAAGTACATCTGTCCGCAGGGCATACTTGAAGGAGGCATTCCTCTGTCAATAGCAAGTCCTGCCATCAGAGCAACGCTTGGCAAGCTCTTCCTATGGAAGCTTAGCATACTCATCCTTGTGATTGTACTAAGTGTGCTTGTATATCGTCCGTTTTGTAAGTGGATATGCCCTCTTGGAGCCTTTTATGCTCTGTTTAACAAGGTGTCACTCCTTCACTACAATGTGGACTTTAATAAGTGCGTATCCTGTGGAAAATGTGCAAGAACCTGTAAGATGGATGTGGATATCACAAAGAATGATGCCCATATGGAATGTATCCGTTGCGGTGAATGTGTAAAGGTCTGTCCTACCAAGGCTATCAGCGTGAATTGGGGACCTGAGAAGATGAAGATTCTCGAAAGAGCGCGTGAGCTTAATAAGAATAAAGCAGTAAAAAATGTGAACTAAGGAGAAGAATGATGAAAACAAAAAAGACAATTAAGAAGATTATTCCTGTATTTTTAGTAGCAGCTATGCTTGCTGCATCTGTGACAGCCTGTGGAAATAAGGGCGGCGGTAACGCTAACGCTTCAGGCAGCAATATGACCCAAGGAAGCAAGACCATGACTGCTGAAAAATTCCCGAGCTTTAAGGGTAAGGACTTTGACGGCAATGATGTAGACGAAAGCCTTTTTAGTAAGAACGAGGCGACCCTTGTCAACTTCTGGTTCAATGGCTGCTCTGCCTGTGTAAATGAGATGCCTGCACTTGAAAAATTTAGCAAGAAGCTAAAAGAACAGGGGGCTGAGCTTGTAGGTATCAATGCAGGTACAGCAAGTGATGAAAAAGGGCTTGCGGAGGCGAAGGACATCCTTTCTAAGCAGGGAGTAACCTATAGGAATCTAATTCTTCCTAATGACCACGAGTATGTGAGGACTATATTTACTTTCCCAACGACTGTTATAGTGGACAAGCAGGGCAATATAATCGGCGACCCTATCGTAGGCGCAATTGAGGATGAGAAGAAACAGGCAGAGATACTTAAGGTAATAGAGGAGATAAAGGCAGGAAACGGCGTTACAGCAAAGGTTACATCAGACGAGAACACAGCTGCTGCAGATCCTGCCGCAGCACTTTATGAAGAAGAGAATAAGATATTTGCTGAGAATTCGGACACTTGGAATAAGCTCTTTTCTAAAATAAAGAAGGATGAAGCTGAGAAGAATGCTTCAAAGCCGTATGCAGAGTTCCTACAGGAGCAGTTCGAGGCTGCAAAGGCTGACTTTACTGAGGATGAGAGCAAGGTAATCAAAGAGGGACTTACTAAGATTGCTGAGATTGAGAAGAAGATTGAGGAGTTAAGGAAGAAGTAAAGAAGAAACAAGATAATATGGACTAACATAATAGTTGGGGCAGGGTTTCCGAGTTGTATGGAGGCCTTGCCCCTTATTTTTTATAGCAGGGGAGGTGACAATCAAGTGGTTTTGCAGAGTGTTGACATTGTTTGCAAATTTCATATATAATAATTCTGCTTGCTGGAAAGGAGAGTAGTATGGCAACAACGAATATTAATGTTCGAGTTGATGCATCGCTGAAAAAGGACGCCGAAAAGTTGTTTAATGAACTGGGATTGAATATGTCATCAGCTATTACGATGTTTCTTAAAAGTGCTGTAAGCTATGAAGGTATTCCGTTTGAGATAAAAAGAATTAGGCCAAATGCAGAGACTAAAGCTGCACTAGATGAATACCTGAATATGAAGGATAAAACAAAATACAGGCGCTATGAAAGCTTTGATGATGTAATAGGAGATGCACTTAATGAAGCTTAATATACTTGTTTCGGGAAAAAATAACCAGAATGAAACTTCGATGTCAGAGCCAGAATATAATAATATAATGAAAGCTAAGAGAAATGCAGAGTACCTTACCGTGCTAGACAAGTCCATGGCAGAAGCAGAAGCAGGGAAATTTATTATGAAGTCCTTGGAAGAGCTGGGAGAACTTGAATAAGTATATACACTGCATAGATTTGAGGATAATATGATTTGTAATGACTTTGAAATAATAGTAATAGGAGCGGGACATGCGGGATGTGAGGCGGCACTGGCGGCAGCAAGGCTTGGTAAAAGGGTGCTTGTCTTTACCGTAAGCGTAGACAGTATAGCCCTCATGCCCTGTAACCCCAATATAGGAGGCACTTCCAAGGGGCATTTGGTAAAAGAAGTAGATGCTCTCGGTGGAGAAATGGGTAAAAATATAGACAAGACCTATATCCAGTCCAAGATGCTTAATAAGTCAAAAGGTCCTGCGGTTCACAGCCTTAGGGCACAGGCTGACAAACAGGCTTATTCCCTTGAAATGCGTAAGGTAATGGAAAATACACCAAACCTTACCATAAAACAGGCTGAGGTGGCTGAGATTCTGGTTGAAGAGGGTAGGGTAACAGGTGTTAAGACGTATTCAGGTGCGGTGTATACTGCTAAGGCAGTTATTCTCTGTACGGGAACTTACCTAAAGGCCCGCTGCATATACGGAGATGTGAGTGAATACACAGGACCTAACGGACTGTCAGCCTCTACACATTTGACGGATTCCCTGCTTAGCTTGGGTATGAAGTTAAGGAGATTTAAGACTGGTACTCCTGCCAGAGTAGACAAGCGAACTATAGATTTCTCCAAAATGGAAGTGCAAAATGGAGATGAAAAGGTAGTTCCATTTTCATTTTTAAACGAAGGAAAAGATATAAGCAGGGTGCAGATTCCCTGTCATCTAACCTATACCAATGAAGAGACTCATAGGATAATAAGGGAGAATATCGAGCGTTCACCCCTTTACGGTGGTGTAATAGAGGGAGTAGGTCCAAGATACTGTCCGTCCATAGAGGACAAGGTAATGAGATTTGCCGATAAAGAGAGGCACCAGATATTTGTAGAGCCTGAGGGCGAGTACACCAATGAAATGTATGTTGACGGTATGAGCTCATCTATGCCGGAGGATGTACAGGTAGCTATGTACAGGACAATCCCGGGACTTGAGAATGTTCACATAGTTAGAAATGCCTATGCAATAGAGTATGACTGCGTAGATGCAACCACCCTGAAGGAAAGTCTTGAGACAAAGGTGGCGGAGGGATTGTATGCGGCAGGGCAGTTTAACGGAAGCTCGGGCTATGAGGAGGCTGCGGCTCAGGGACTTATCGCAGGTATCAATGCGGTGAGAAAGCTTGATGGCAAGGAACCGCTTATACTTAAGCGTTCAGATGCCTATATCGGAGTGCTTATCGATGATTTGGTGACCAAGCACACCAAAGAGCCTTATAGGATGATGACTTCAAGAGCTGAGTACAGATTGCTTCTAAGGCAGGACAATGCTGACCTAAGACTTACTAAAATAGGCTACGAGGTAGGGCTTATTTCAAAGGAAAGATATGAGAGCCTCCTACAGAAAGAGGCTCAGATTGAAGAGGAAATAAAGCGTCTGAAGTCAAAAACCATAGGTGGAAAGAAAGAGGTAAATGATTTCCTTACAGAAAACGGAAGTACGCCTCTTCTTGGTGCAGTTACCCTTGCAGACCTGATAAAGAGGCCTGAGCTAAGCTACGAGATTCTGGCTGCAATCGATGATGAAAGGCCTGAGCTTTCAGAGGCAGTAGGGGAACAGGTAAATATCAATATAAAGTATGAGGGCTATATTGAGAGAGAGAACAGACAGGTTGAACAGTTTAAGAAGATGGAAAAACGCCTCATTCCTGAGGATATAGAGTATGAGAATATAGACAATATCAGGTTAGAAGCCAGGCAGAAGCTTGCCGAAATAAGACCGCTCTCAGTAGGTCAGGCGAGCCGTATATCGGGCGTATCTCCATCTGATATAGCAGTGCTTTTGGTTTATATAGAACAATTTTTAAGGAGTAAAAATGGGAATAACAGAGAATGATATTAAAAGAATAAATGAACTCTACAACAAGTCTAAGGCAGAAGGACTCAGCGATGAAGAAAAGGCTGAGCAGAAGAAGCTTAGGGAGGACTATGTTGCAGCCATAAAGGGCAATATTAGGAGTCAGCTTGAGAACATAAAAGTAGTTGATGAAAATGGTAACGAGGTAGACATTAAAAGGAGAAAAGATGTATAAATATTTGATGTTTGATTTGGATGGAACCTTAGTAGAATCAGGTGACGGTATAGTAGCCTCTGCAAAACACGCTCTTAGTACTATGGGCTGGGAACAGCTTTCTGAGGAGGAATACAGGAAGTTTATAGGACCACCGCTTTTTGACTCATTTACCAAGTTCTGTGGAATGAATCCTGAGGAGGCTGACAGGGCTATAGCGATATATAGAGAGCACTATGAGTCAGCAGGGTATCTTATTGCACCGTTGTATGAAGGGGTCAAGGATATGCTTGATGAGCTTAAGGATAAGGGACATACTATGATGGTAGTTACCTCCAAGCCTGCTCCTATAGCTGAGAAGATAATAAAAAAGCATGGACTGGATAAGTATTTTGTAAATCTTACCGGGCCATCTCACGAGGAAAAGACTGTGCACAAGGATGTGATGATTAAGCGGGCCTTTGAAAAGAATGGAATTACCGATCCTAAGTCTGCGGTTATGATAGGTGATAGGAAGTTTGATATAGAGGCTGCTAATAAGAACGGTGTTGACTCTATTGCGGTGATGTATGGCTACGGCAATAGAGAAGAGTTTGAGAGGCATGGGGCTACGCATATAGTGGAGAAGTGTGGGGACATACCGGGTGTCGTTCGATAAGTTATATTAGTAAAAGATATAAAAAGGGGTTTGCATGCCCCTTTTTATTGTGTTATATTATACCTTGTCGTATTATCTGAATATGGTGTCTGTTTTAATTGCCAAACTACCAGCCCATATTTATATCTAACAAAACAAGGAGGCTAAGATGGAAGAGTTTTTCAAATTGAGGGAAAGAGGAACCAGTGTTAAGGTTGAGACTATGGCAGGTATTACAACCTTTATGACAATGGCGTACATTCTCGCCGTAAACCCAAATGTACTTGGTAAGGCGGGAATGGATCAGGGAGCGGTCTTTACAGCGACAGCGCTTGCTTCTGCAATTGCATCGTTTTGTATGGCCTTATTTGCCAATCTTCCTTTTGTTCTTTCAGCAGGAATGGGACTGAATGCCTATTTTGCGTATTCAGTAGTTTTGGGTATGGGATATACCTGGCAGCAGGCTTTGACAGCAGTATTTGTTGAAGGCCTCGTATTTGTGGTGCTTTCGCTAACCAATGTTCGTGAAGCTATATTCAATGCAATACCGAATACGCTCAAGGTAGCTGTGTCTGTAGGTATTGGTTTGTTCATATGTTTTATAGGCCTTCAGAACTCTAAGATAGTAGTTGACGGTGCTACTCTTGTAACCCTCTTTTCTTTCAAGGGCTCAATAGCAGACGGTACATTTAACTCAGCAGGAATCTCAGTTATTCTGGCGCTTTGTGGCATCTTACTTATGACCTATCTTTTATTTAAGAATGTAAAGGGCTCCATTCTTATCGGAATGGTAGTGCTCTGGGTAGTAGGTATGATTCTTCAGGCCGTAGGCATCTATGTACCTAATCCTGAGGCAGGATACTATAGCCTGTTCCCATCAGGGGTATTTGCTATGCCTGCATCACTTGCACCTACCTTTGGACAGCTTGATTTTTCATTTATAAAGACAGCAGACTTCTTCGTAGTTATGTTTGCCTTCCTTTTCGTAGATGTATTTGATACCCTTGGAACACTTATAGGCTGTGCTTCTAAGGCGAATATGCTCGATGAAAAGGGTGAGCTCAAGGGAATAAAGGGAGCTTTGCTTGCAGACTCAATCGGAACTATAGTTGGGGCAGTACTTGGTACTTCTACTATTACTACGTTTGTAGAATCATCATCAGGTATTTCAGAGGGGGGAAGAACAGGTCTTACATCTATAGTGTCAGGACTTCTTTTCTTAGTAGCACTTTTCTTCTCACCTGTATTCCTTGCAATACCTTCATTTGCTACAGCGCCTGCCCTTATAGTGGTTGGTTTCCTTATGCTTCAGCAGGTAACAAAGATTGACTGGAATTCAGACCTCCTTGAGGCGGTTCCTGCTTATATCTGCATCTTCGCTATGCCATTTATGTACTCTATCTCAGAAGGTATCGCTTTCGGCGTTATCTCATATGTAGTACTTAACCTTGTTGGCGGAAGAGCTAAGAAGATTACACCTCTTATGTATATACTTGCAGTGCTCTTTGTAGCTAAGTATGTATTGTTGTAATCGCTGTGTTTGTAAAAAATAGGATTACCATAGCTTTTATATTCTTTGAGATGAGCTTTGGTATATCTAAATAACAGGATGTCATTGATATTGTACATTCATATAGTAAAAACCTCTGGAAAGTCAGAAAGTGACTTGTCAGAGGTTTTTTGCTCATGTGACAGGAAATTTATCCGAAATTACCTGTCACATAAAAATCTCTCCGAGGAATCGCACTGCGGCGGATGAATAGATGTCGCGGCTGCAACCCGCCACAGGCGGTGAATCCTGCGAAGCAGGATTCTTTCTTGAGATATTGAAAATGAGATAAAAGAGGCTGTTATGACATATAGCAAGTAAGTAGGGACTAATTTCAGAGTAGAAAAAATATCTTAAAAGTGCTATAATCTTTTGTAGTTAATAGAGATAGAGTTGAAATTCAAAATTCCAATGTTTTTATCGAAGAAAACATTAAGAAGTAAAGGTGGTGAAATGACTATATGACGATAGATGAAATAAAGAAGTTAATTCAAGTCGGAGAAAAGATAGATGTCGAATTTAAAGAATCAAAAAATGCTTTAACCAAAGATGTCTTTGATACAGTATGCTCTTTCAACAATAGAAATGGCGGACATATTTTACTTGGTGTAAATGATAAAAGAGAGATTGTTGGTGTTAGTAAAGA